>CAZHBB010000087.1:6452-12723 GCA_964530185.1 uncultured Anaerolineales bacterium | reverse complement strand
GGCAATGGCCCTCTGGTTGGCAAGGGGCCGTATTTGCAGTATGCTTAGTGTGGCGTTATGACGGCGGGTCGTCCCTCTGCACCGAGGTCGCAGCAGTGGCGTCGGTGGGGCTCTTCCAATGGCTTGAGGATCTTTGTACAGTTACCCAAAAGCATATCGATTTATCTGAATAGGTCGTCTCACAATGGGCACGCATGTAGTGGACAGCAGACAGCAGGCAGGGCTCCGCTCAGGGGGCATGGATGTCCACCTGGGCCAGCACCCCTTCGAGTACGCGCTGTGCGTGAGCCTCGGCTGGCTGAGCAACCTCCGCTGGGGGGCCGGGGCCATGGTCATCGTGGCCACGTTGGTGGCCAGGTATGTCCTCCACCTGGGCGTAGAGACCCTCACACTCTGTCTCATTGGCGTTGGGATCCTGGGGTACAATCTGCTCTTTCACCGTTGGCTGACCCAGATCCAATGCAATCTGACCGGTGCCAGCTCGCAGACCCATCCCCTGGCCCGCCTGCAGATCGCTGCCGACTGGGTGGCCATGACGCTGTTGATGCACTTCTCCGGCGGCGTAGAGAGCCCCATCATCCTGTACTTCTTCTTTCACATTGCGCTGGCGGCCATTCTCCTTTCCCCGTGGGAGACCTATCTGTCCGCTGGCCTGGCGGTGACGCTGGTCAACCTGACGGCCTTGCTGGAGCTTGCAGGCGTTCTTCCGCACCATCATGTGGCAGGCTTCGTGCCCGTTGAGCTTTATCGAGCCCCCACATATGTGGCCGGGATTCTCTTCTTCTTTTCGACCACCGTCATTGTCCTTGCCTACCTTGCCACGCGCATAACCCGAAGCCTGCGGACCCGAGAGCGTGAGGTCATTGACCTCAGCCGCCATCTCCAATCTGCATACAGTCGCCTGGAGGCACTTTACACCACGGCCCAGGCCGTCAGTTCGACGCTGGAGCTGCAGGAGGTGTTGGACCGCCTGACCCGCAGCACCACGGAGGCCATGCAGGTCAAGGGGTGTATCATTCGATTGCTCGAGGATACAGGGACGGAACTGTGTCTGGCGAGCACCTATGGCCTGAGCGAGACATATCTCCAGAAGGGATGTGTGCTGGTCGAGCGGAACCCGTTGGCCAGACGGGTGTTGGCCGGAGAGGTGGTGGTCGTGCCCGATGTCAGCCAGGAGCCACACCTCCAGTACGCCGCCGAGACCATCGCGGAGGGGATCCGCTCAACGCTGAGTGCCCCCCTGATCGGCAAGAAAGGTCCTCTGGGCATCATCCGTGTGTATTGCTCACGGATCAACCGGTTCACACAGGAGGATATTGAGTTTCTCAAGGCCATTGCCAACCAGGGGAGCATAGCTATTGAGAACGCCAAGGCTTTCCAGGAGATTCAGAACGTCGAGGAGGCCAAGCGGAAATTCGTGTTGATGGTGACCCATGAACTGCGGTCGCCGGTGAGCGTTATCCGCAGCCTGTTGCGGACCCTGGGGGGAGGCTATGCAGGGCCCCTGTCAAAAGTACAGGCTGACCTGGTGACACGGGCGCTGAAACGGGCGGAGTTCCTGCAGACGCTGATCGATGACCTGTTGGATCTCGCCGCCACGAAGACCGGGCTGCGCATCTCAAAGGAAGCCGGGGTAGTGGATCTCCGCCGGATCCTCGGTGAGGTGATCGAGCGATATCGGATCCCGGCTGAGGACAAAGGGCTAACCCTGGAGGCTCACATTGAGAGCACTGAGCCGCTCTATCTTAAGGCGAATCCCGCGGAGCTTGATCGGGCGTTCACGAACCTCGTGTCTAACGCGGTTAAGTACACCCCCGCGGGAGGAAGGGTCACCGTGACGCTGGAACGGCAGGGACCCGGCGCCTATATCATGGTCAAGGACACAGGGATCGGTATTCCGGAGGAGGCGTTGCCTCACCTGTTCGAGGAGTTCTATCGAGCCCCCAACGCGAAAGCCCAGGTCAAGCAGGGCACGGGATTGGGCCTGGTCATCACCAAGGATATCATCACCCGCCATAGGGGGACGATCCGGGTCCAGAGCACCGAGGGGGAGGGCACGACGTTTGTGGTCGTCCTGCCCCTCCTGGATGATCGTGATACCGGGGAGACACCATCACCCCTGAAGGTTGACATCCCTTCACGGGAGGTACCATAGGCGATAGCACATCGCCTGATAGGTTATCGCCGATATACTATCGCCGATAGATTATCGCAATGACATCATCGCTGAGACGCAACTTGAGAACTGGAGGGAGCAGATGGAATCTAAGAAGATCCTCATTGTGGATGATGACCCCGATCTGGTACTTGCGACGCGTTTGGTCCTGGAGAGCGCCGGTTACGAAGTGAGTGAGGCTACGACGGGCGAAGAGTGTTTGCAGAAAATGCAAGCTGAGAAGCCCGATCTTGTGTTGATGGATGTGATGATGGCCAATCCACTGGATGGCTATTTCACCACGCAGCAGATCTCGGATGATCCGGAGCTCAGCCAGATTCCCATTCTGATGGTCTCATCCATCACCACCTCTCAACACGCGGAGACCTTCCCGACCAACCAATATCTGAACATCCGGGAGTTCATTTCAAAACCCATCGAACCCAAGCAGCTCCTCGCCAAGATTGAACGCTATCTACGCTAACCTTAGCCACCGGTTCTGAAAAATGCGCGTTGCTTTACCGACGCGAGGAGCCCAGGGAGTGGATCGGAGTTAAGGTCTGGAGGTGGTGCTGTGTATAGTCTCGACAACGAAGTGCTGAAGGTCTCCGTGCTCGATCCGATCGCCGATCGCGCCCGCCTCGGGACGCGCTATTGCACGGGCGGTTACATCTTCGAGGTCATCGATCCCCGGTATGGCAATGTGATGTCCGGGCCTACTTACCCTGACAGCTTCAATACCTTTGACGGCCAGGGTATCCCCGATGCCTTCAACCTGGGGCCTTTGTACCCCCTGACGGGCCCCATGGCCAGGCCTGGGCCACGTCCTCTCCTGGGCGAGCTGGACACCAGGGCCCTGATCCTGGGCGTCGGGGTCTGCGACCTGGCCGCGAACACTGTGCTGACATGGTGCGAATGGGATGTGACAGTGGAGCCAACACGGCTTAGCTTCAAGACGCATCACAGCTTTCGGGGCTACGAGATCGATCTGGAACGCACTGTTTCGCTTATAGGACGGACGCTGCGCTCGATGACTCGGGTGGCCAATGGAGGGCTGCCCTTTGCCCTGCGCTGGTTCCCCCACCCGTTCTATCCTCAACCGCCCGCCGGTCAGGATGCGCTCTGCAAGCTGAACCTGGACGTCCACATCGCGGAGAATCCGGGGTACACGCTGGGGCCGGATGGGTTCATCCAGCGGAAGAACCCCCCCACGAGAGCCGGATACTATCTGCCACTGGACCACGAGGCCCACTCGAACCTGGTGGTGCTCCAGCGCCACCCTCAGCTCGGCCTTGTGGCGGCGACCACCAGCTATGTGCCGGATTTCTTCCCCATCTGGGGCAACGACCGCACCTTCTCCTGGGAGCCCTTCCTGGAGCGCACCCTGGCTCCACGGCAAGACCTTTCCTGGTGGATCGACTACGATTTCTGAGGCCCCTCCCACGGACTGGGGCCAGCTCATGCTGGGCTGGCCCCAGATTGCACCTGGTCACTCTGCCTCCCGTTTCCCTCTCAAAGGTGGCAACTCCAGCGGTCCAAACCCCACGTTCATCCGCATCTGGTAATGGAGCAGGTCTCCCGCAAAACGGCAGGTGATTGTGGGACAGAAAGGAGTCTCCACGAAACAGAGCCGGGCGGTAAAGGTATCCCCGGCGGTCCAGGCCCCACTGGCAGCCATGGGGCTTGGCTGAGCCCCTCCCATGCGCATCTCGCCCTCGCGCCATTCGCCATAGCCACAGACAACCTGCTGAGGCCCCCACTCGTCCTCCACCGTAAGGACGAAGGCGTCCCCCTGTCGTTCCAACGATACTGCGTGCACGGACTGGGCTGGCACCGGGAACCCAGGCTTCTCGCTCTGAGAGGACGGCACGGCCGGCTCCATTCGATAGCGGCCTCCGAGGATGCGCTGCGCTACGGATGTGCTGGCAGCGCCCGCAACAGGCGTAAGTTGTAGATTGGCCAGGCGGGCTGCCAGCCGAGAAGCCCCCTCTGGATTCTGGGGGAGTGAGTGCGGGGCCATGGCGGGCAGCAGATGGTCCCAAACCAGGTTTAATACGCCCTGCATGTCGCCGGTGCCCGCCGTGATCGCCAGCACCGCGTCCTGATCGGGCATGACCAGGCAGAACTGCCCAAAGGCGCCATCGCCACGATAGGCATTGTGGCGGCAACGCCAGAACTGGTAGCCGTACCCCTGCTCCCAGTCAGGGTTCTCGTGTGGCGCGTTGGAGACCTGACGCGCTGTGGCCTCCCTGATCCAGGAGGCAGGTAAAAGCTGCTCCCCTGCCCACTCCCCCCCTTGGAGGTAGAACTGCCCAAAACGTGCGATGGCCTCCGTCCTGACGCTGAGTCCGTACCCACCTGTGTTGATGCCCCGCGGGCACGTCTCCCATGTGGCGTCTTCGATCCCCAGAGGATCGAGGAGCCGAGGCCGCAGGTACGCCAGTAAAGGGATGCCCATGATCTTCTGGATGATGGCCGAGAGCATGTAGGTGGCACCGGTATCGTACAGGAAATGGGTGCCGGGCTGGCGAGGGACGGGCTGTCTCAGGAACGCTTTGACCCAATTCCCCTCCGGGTCCTGCCACAGGGCCGGAAGAGAATCCTCCTCGTGACCGGTGGTCATGGTCAACAGGTGTCGGATCCGCATCCGGGCGAGGTGGTCTGACACCTTGGGTGGTAGATCCTCAGGGAAGAAGTCCACCACACGGTCGTCGATCGAGAGGTGTCCTTCGGTCACCGCAAAGCCAATGGCAGTGGAGGTGAAACTTTTGCTGAGCGAGAAAAGCCGGTGACGATGGTCAGCCCGGTAAGGGTACCACCATCCCTGCGCGATGACCTTGCCATGTCGGAGGAGCATCATGCTGTGTAGCGCATCGATCCTGGACTCCACAGCGTCGACAAAGTCCAGGATGGCTTGAGAGGATATCCCTTCGGCTTCCGGTGTACTTATGGTCAATGGTTCCATAGATATTACCTCAACATATCATGCGGACGTGAACACTGCGCATATACCTTCCTGTCTTTTCTTTGGGAGTGCGCCTTGGGACGTGCAAAACTCTTACAGGAAGCGGTCACGACGAGCGCGCAGAATGCGCCAGAGCTGGCGACGAAGCACATTGCCGATCAGCCCGGCGAGCACGATGGAGGCAATTAGCCCTCCAATGAACATGACGCTCAATATGGTGCCTGCCGCATCGGGAAGCTTTTCTGCGATGCCCATCTGGTTCATAAGGATAAAGAGCACAATCCAGATAGCCAGACAGGCAACGATGAACAGCCCTGTAAGCGCACCGACGATCCGTCCAAGACATGATTGGCGCAGCGCTCTATCAGCGTGATCTACGGCGGCAAGACGTCTCAGTCTGTGCAAGGTTGAGTTAAGATCTCGGCGTGGCATCTCAAAGCCTCCTGTGATCAGTGGTGTGGAACATCTCCTAAGGAGTTTCTGAAGCCTCGATCAGGTTCAGCACCTGGGGCAGAAGCTTGTAAGTGGTGGAGAGTGCTTCCTGGGCATGAATCGTGGGGTTGCCCGACCAGTCCCCGAAGTATCCGCCGGCCTCTCTCAGGATGGGCGGAAACGGCCCACAGTCCCAATCGCTCATGATAGGGTCCAGCATGATCTCGACGCGACCCGTCGCCACCAGGGCGTGTCCGTAGGCATCGCCCCACCCGGCCTGGAAGCGCGTGGCCGTCATGATACGCTGCCAGGCCTTCGCCCGTCCGTGGGTCTCGAAGCCCCGGATGTCGGTGAAGGCTACGGTCGCCTCGGCGAGCCGCGTCACCTGGGAGACGCGGGCCCGACGTCCATTCCACCAGCAGCCAAGGCCGCTGGCAGCCACAAGCATATCATCCAAAGCAGGGAAGTAGACAGCGCCGACCTCCACCGTCCCTTCGATCTCCAATCCAAGGAGGACGGCATAGAGAGGTACGCCGCGCGTGAATGACTTCGTCCCATCAATGGGATCCACGTACCAACGGCAGGGAGAATCGGCCCTGCCCGTGACGCCATACTCCTCACCGACAATCGTATGATCCGGGTAGTGTTGCTCGATGCGTTGGCGTATCAGGGCCTCAGCCTGACGATCGGCCACCGTCACAGGAGTGTCATCGGCCTTC
>CAZHBB010000087.1:0-6352 GCA_964530185.1 uncultured Anaerolineales bacterium | reverse complement strand
TATCAGGGCCTCAGCCTGACGATCGGCCACCGTCACAGGAGTGTCATCGGCCTTCCGCGCGGCACGCAGCCCAGTCTGGAAATATCCAAGGGTCAGGCGCCCAGCCAGGAACGCCGTCTCGGCCGCAAACTCCAGATATGCGCTCAGATTCTCTCTCATGTCTCTCACCTACCCCCAGCTGCCGTGATCTCTAACCCTTGCGGTCCCATCACAACTCCTCACACGGGCGGTCGTAGGGGGCCTGCGGGCGCGGATAGGGTTCATGTCCGCGTGCAAGACCGTGACCTCCCTTCTCGATATGCCAGACGGTGCCATCGTCCACGGGCAGGTTGCGATACTGGGGCAGCCTGGCCGGGCGACTTTCGGCCTCGACCAACCGTTCGAACAATTGCTGACGCACAGGGGCATAATCCGGGGCTGCGTAGAGGTTGTGCTGCTCTTCAGGGTCATCAAAAAGGTTGAAGAGTTGCCCGACTCGATCTTGGGTCAGCCAGCTCAGCCGCCATCCATCACCTGTGATCAGGCTGCGTACAGCGCCGGTCGCCACGGAGACGGCCCGCCAGGGATCCGGCTCCTGACGGCCCCGGCACACCTCAGCAAAGGAACGCCCTTCAAGGGGAGGCCGCTGATCGTCGGGCACCTCAGCCCAATCGCAGAACGTGGGGTAGAAGTCAAGGGTACAGGTCAGTCGATCGGTCACAGCGGGGGCAACGCCTCCCCCGCTCACGATCAGGGGCACGCGGATACATGCGTCGTAGTGATGGGGCCCCTTGGTCATCAGTCCATGGTCGCCCAGCATCTCCCCGTGATCGGTGGTGAACACCAGGATCGTGTCCTGCCAGAGATGACGGCGCTTCAGATAGTCAACGATGCGGCCGACCTGATCGTCGATCAGACGGAGCGAGCCATGATAATAGGCCCGGAGCTGACGGACGACCTCGGGGTTGTCCCAAACCCTGTCGAAACGCCAGAAGCGCTGAGCGTGAGCCAGGGTGGGTATGCCCTCCTCGAGCCACTCGGCCGGGAGTGGTGGCGGCATGTCCACCGGGTCGAACATGGAGGCGTAAGGCTCTGGTGGGTCGTAGGGGTCATGGGGATCGACATAGGAGATGTGGCAGAAGAAGGGCTGCGTCCCGTGTCTCGTCACGTGGCGCTCGATGAACGCCAGGCCGAGGTCAGTGATGTAGGTGGTATCGTGGAGCTCAGGGGGCAGGGGGGAAGGATACATCGGCGACCATGGGGACGCCTGCATCCGTGGCACCAGATAGCGGGTACGAGCCTGGTGGGCCCGCGCCAGATCCTCTGGCGGGGGATGGTTGGGCCAGAAGGGCCATGCCATCGACAGCGCCCGGTCGTAGTAATCCGGATGTTCATCGCGAATCCAATCGAGCCAAGGCCCCCATTTCGGATCCTCACTGATCGCGGATTCATCGAAGCCTAGATACGCTGCGGAGGCCGGCACCGGCATATGCATCGGCGTCTGATGGAACTTGCCAAATCCCCCCGTGCGATAGCCTTGCCGCTGCAACACGTGGGCATAGGTCGGCATATCCGTCCGCAACACGTAGTTGTTGGTGATGACGCCGTGGACCACCGGTGAACGTCCGGTGAGGATCGTGGCGCGATTCGGCGCACAGACCGGGAAGGTCGCATAGCAGCGCTCAAATCGCACGCCCTCCGCAGCCAGGCGATCGAGGGTGGGCGTGGACTCCACGCCGCTCCCGTAACACCCCAGCCAACGGGCGGCTAACTGGTCAGCCATGATGAAGACGATGTTCTTCAACGTTGATCTCCTGTCTATGCGTGTTGGCGGTCCCTCTTCAATTTCCTGACCTTCAGCCAAATGCCCGTCACGATACCCGCGATCCCTGCCCCCGCCGCACCGACGATCAACCCAAGATCGCGGAGATCACGCCGGATGTCCGCATCGGAGGGCTGGCCTTCTGCGGTTACGTAGCGTTGCATGGCCGCCCGGAGAAGAGCATAGGTGAGGTTCGGTGCTCGTCGCGCCATCACACTGAGAAAGCAATCACGTTTGCTGGTGCAGCGCAGGCTCTTACGTTTGTGAGCCGCGGTCCAGATGGCCTGAGCAACTCGCTCTGGTGGCACGGCGGAGATCAGATTGGCCCGCGCCAGCAGTTGCTCAAGTGACAGGCTCTCCCCAGCCTCTGCCATATTCTGGGCAAATGCGGTGGCAGTCAAACCGGGGAGGACTTTGACCACAGCGATGTGATCCCGGCCCAATTCCAGTGCGGCGGCGTCCGAGAGGTAACCCAATGCAGCCTTGGTCGCCCCATACCCCGCCATATAGGGCACCGGCAGCACCTCGGTGAGCGACGAGACATTGACGATGACCCCACCGCCCTGGCGCCGCATGATCGGGACCACAGCCTGGAGCATCGCAATAGGGGCAAGGACGTTGAGGTGACACACCTCTGCGAACACATCCAGGTCGATGGTTGCCAGTGTGCCTGAGATACCTCTACCCGCATTGTTCACGACCACATCGATGCGCTTGAAGGCCTCCATGGTCTGCTCTACCAGGGTGGTGATGTCTGAGGGTTGTGTGACATCGGTGGGGACGGCCAGCGCCGTGCCTCCCACGGCCTGGATCTCTCCTGCGATCCTCTCAAGGGCCGTGGCCGACCGGGCGGCCAGGACCACGCGCCACCCACGTGCGCCGAAATACCGCGCCGTGGCGGCCCCGATGCCACTGCTCGCACCGGTGACGATGACG
Source organism: uncultured Anaerolineales bacterium (assembly GCA_964530185.1). GTDB lineage: Bacteria > Chloroflexota > Anaerolineae > B4-G1 > SLSP01 > PWVB01. Next base: position 3,615 of record CAZHBB010000087.1, on the reverse strand, counting down.
ACCCGCGAGACATCCTCCCCGTGTTCCATTCGTTTTTCCCCGATCACAAGTCCCTCCCGTAAGATTTTTCGGCGTGACTATTCGACCTGTCGGCCAGCGTACCCAAAGAGGGACCGCACGGCGTCGGTCGGTATCTGAGCGATCAACATCCCTGCCAACATGAGGGCTGCGCCCACGATCTGACGCATCCCCATCGTCTCTCCAAGCAGGAGCCAGCCACCGAAGGCCGCGAACGGCGATTCCAGGCTCATAATGACAGCAGCAGGGGTCGGACTGGCGTGCCGTTGAGCCACCACCTGGAGGGTGTAGGCAATGCCCACAGACATGAAGGAGCCATACAGGAGAGGCGCCATGGCAGCCCGAACGACCTCCCAGGTGATGGTTTCAGTAGCCCACGCAGTACCGAAGCTCAACAGGGAGCAGACCGCGAACTGCATCGCGGCGAGCGGGAGGGCATCGATGCTCTGCGTAAGGCGGGCGATGAGCTGGACATGGAGCGCCCAGAAGAGTGCCCCCAGAGTGACCCAAAGGTCCCCGGGGCTTATGCTCAACTGCTCCGAGACGCTGAGGAGGTAGAGCCCGACCACGGCGCTTACCGCACCGATCCAGGCCGGCAGATATACGCGCTCGCCCCAGAGGAGGCCCAACAGAGGGACCAACACCACGTAGAGACCGGTGATGAACCCTGCTTTGCCCGCTGTCGTGTAGACCAGGCCCACCTGCTGCAGAGAAGCCCCGGCGAAGAGCACAGCCCCCGCCAGGATGCCATCCCTGACGAGCCGCCCCAGGGAGGGGCAAAACTCGCGTTGTCTACGGGTGGCCAGGACTAGCGGCAGGAGCGAGAGACTGCCCAGACCAAAGCGGATGGCGTTGAACGAAAAGGGGCCCAGATGCGCCATCCCAGCACGCTGGGCCACAAAGGCAAAGCCCCAGATGGCGGCCGTTATCAGGAGGAGGATGTTGGCCTGAAGGACGCCCATGATACTGTCCCACCTTCGTTCATCAGAGATTCGTCAGACTAACGTCAAGCAGAAGGATACGATACGTGATAGCATGAAGATGCAAGCATACAGGATCAGGAACTGCAGGACGCATTCTCCTCCTTTTCAAGTGGCCGGGGGTTGTCTATTAACCCCCGGCCCATTTTTTCGGTGTCGTAGGGCTATGGCTGTGGCTAGCATACCCCTCTTCAGTGTTTCCTCAACCGATCAAAGAAATACAAGTCCCGCCGCCGCAATCCCCACCAGTACGACGGAGGGGATGAGTCGGCGGTAGATAGGCCCCCAACCAGCCTTAAAATAGGCCTTGGTCAGGGCCAGACACAGGTGTAAGGGCGAAAGCAACACACCGGTGAATCCCCCCACGAACAGCCACAGCCCTGCTGACAGTGTCCCCATGTCCGTGAGCAAGGGGGCCACCAGCGGGACGCTAAGGGCCAGTGCGGCTGCTGCCGTGCCGGTCAGGAGGCCCACCACCATGGGGACGACGAAGGCCACCCCCAAAGCCGGCAGGCCCAGTGAACTCAACGCCTGGGGGATCTGGGTGACTGCCCCCGTGTCCTCCATCACGTGTTTGAACACCATGACCCCGAAGATGGCGGAGAATGTGTGAGGCGGGAAGCTCTGCTTGAGGATACCGGGCCACTCGCTCCAGGTGACCCGGGTGGTTAGCGACAGGAGTACGATGGTCAACACCAGACTTAGCACCATATTCAACTTGAGAAACACGACGGTCATAATCACCAACAACAGGGGCCAGGTGCTGGAGAGCAACTGACGCCAGGTCTCCCACGAAGCGGAACGCCTGTCCTCATGGGCGCCGGAGCGCAGCCCCCAGAGCCCAAAGAGCGTCCCTGCCAGCAGGGCTATCACGCTGAGCGACCACGAGACCCTTACAAACTCAAAGACATTGACCTCGAGCAGCGTAGCGATCATCAGAAGTGAGGGATAGAGGGGGAAGAGATATTCCATGGCGTGGCGGAACCAATAGTTGACAAAGGTCTTCTGGTCGGGCGTGGCGTGGAGCCGCTCTCCCACCTCCTCGACCATGGGAGCGGAGAACATCGCGCCCCCCATCATCGGCATCAATCCGATCAGGAGGGGCATCAAGGCCATGGTCAGGCGATCATCGGGCACCAGGGCCTGAAGCGCAGCGACCATCTGATCCATAGCATGCGTGCGTCGCATGAGCTCCGCCAGCACCAACACCAGGTAGACGGCCCCCGCCAGACTCAGCGTATCGAGGGCAACCAGACCACGGATCACCGAGCGCCCCCACGCCGCAAGGGGGACCCGGAACAGGACGGCCACCAATATCGTGTTGAGGCCCAGCACCAGCCCCAGGTCCAGCCGTTTGGCCAGGAGCAGCACAGTTACGCCCAGGATCAGGAGGAGCTTAAGCAGGTCGTTCATAGCCTCAAGAGTCCTTTGCGGTGTCTGGGATATCCCTGTGCCCCGCTCCTCAGGCGGTCACCGTGGCGCGGATCTCCCACGCGATCCGCCCCAGTTCGGCGGTCTCTCGCTGGTCTCGAGGGGTAGGGGGGTGATCCGGTCCATATCAACTAGCCGACACGCCCGGTGATGTAGGCCTCCGTCTGCTCCTCGGCGGGATTGGTGAACAGTTGGGCGGGGGGGGCATATACGAGGAGCCTGCCCAACCAGAAGAGGGCAGTACGGTCAGAGACGCGGGCGGCCTGCTGCATGTTGTGGGTCACGATCACGATGGTGTACTCTTCGCGCAGCTCGCGCATCAAGTCCTCGACGCGGAGCGTGGCAATGGGATCCAACGCCGAGCAGGGCTCATCCATGAGGATGACCTCCGGCGCCACGGCCAATGTGCGCGCGATGCAGAGCCTCTGTTGTTGTCCCAGGCTGAGGTTGGTCGCCAGCAACGAGGTGTCCCCGTGGATCTCATCCCACAGGTTGACACGCTTCAGGTAGGTCTCCACCCATTGATCCAGCTCACTCCCCCGCGCAAGCCCGAGTGCTCGGGGCCCCATGGCGACATTGTTGTAGACAGACTGGGGAAACGGATTGGGCTTCTGAAAGACCAACCCGACCCTCTGCCTGAGCTCGACGACGTCGGTCTCTGGGCGATAGATGTCCTGTCCATCCAGCAAGACCTCCCCCTCCAACCGGGTGCCGGGGATCTCATCGTTCATCCGGTTGAGACAGCGTAGAAAGGTCGACTTGCCGCATCCCGACGGCCCGATAAGCGCTGTGATCTCGTTCTGGTAGATCGAAAGCGAGATGTCGAACAGCGCCTGCTTCTCCCCGTAAAAGAAGTTCAAGTGTGAGATCTGAATCTTGGGTTGGATCGGAGTCTCAGACATCGTCTGCCGTCCCTCTTCAGCAGTTGTCATCATGGCCAAACCTCAGCAAGTATAGGAGGACCGCCCTGGGTGTCAATGGCCCGCACACATTCCCTCTTGGTGACCGTCACCGCCTCCCTACTTGGTGACCGTCACCTCCAACGTGAGACGCAGCACAAGGCATCCTACTTGACCACGTGCCCGCCTACCTGACGCCCTACTCAGGTGACGGTCACCCATATCCCCCCTTTTGGTGACCGTCACCCGGTGCAGGGAGTGACCTGCAACCTACGTCAGGTTGGCTC
>CAZHBB010000086.1:0-12820 GCA_964530185.1 uncultured Anaerolineales bacterium | reverse complement strand
GTGACCGGATGTGGGGTCTGCGGGCCCCACGTCCGGTACTTTCTTAGATAGGCCAGTTTGCCGCATTCCTGGCCGGTGGGTAGAATGCATGTAGGATCCTATACGCTTCTTCTGTGCCATGCACGTCAACGCCATCCTGCTCGGCCCGACATCGCGCAGCCGCCCTTCCGTGCCCACTGAAGAAGCGCATAGGAACACACAGGCATCCCTTGCCTTAAGGAGGTCCAGTTCATGTTGAGCTATATCTTAATGCGTATCGTACGCATGGTCCCCCAGATCTTCTTGATCTCCATCCTTGCCTTCGTCGTGATCCAGCTCCCGCCGGGGGATTACCTGGAGCAGCATCTTAACCGCCTGCGGGAGTCAGGCCGCGAGATTGATGAGGCGGAGATCCGGCGCTGGGAGGAGATGTACGGGCTGGATAAGCCGATGTACGTTCAGTACGCCAAGTGGATCTGGAACATCGTCACCAAGTTCGATTTCGGCTACACCTTCCAGTGGAACAAGCCTGTGAAGGAAGTCATCATGTCCCGTATGTGGCTCACCTTCCTGATCGCCCTGGGCTCGGCTGCTTTCACATGGCTGGTGGCGATCCCCATCGGCATCTTCGTGGCCGTTAAACAGTACTCTGTCTTCGATTATTTCTTCACCTTCCTGGGCTTCATCGGCTTGGCCGTCCCTGGCTTCCTGCTGGCGATGGTCCTGATGTACGTCGCCTACACTAAGTTTGGCATCAAGGTCGGCGGCCTGTTCTCACCCGAGTACCAGCTTCAAGGCTGGAGCTGGGCCAAGGTGGTGGACATGCTCAAGCACATGTGGCTGCCAGTCATCCTGCTCGGCATCGGTGGGACCGCCGGCATGATCCGTACTCTGCGCGCCACTATGCTGGACGAGCTGCGCAAGCAGTACGTGACAGTAGCGCGAGCCAAGGGTCTGTCGGAGATCGCGGTGCTGGTGAAGTATCCCGTCCGGCTGGCCATCAACCCCATCATCAGCGGCATCATGTGGCTCCTACCCTGGCTCTTTTCCGGCGGCACGGTGGTTGAGATCGTCATGAACCTGCCCACAGCCGGGCCGGCCCTCTACCGTTCGTTGATGGGGCAAGACATGTACCTGGCCGGCAGCTACATCCTCATCACCGGGACACTGACCACCCTGGGGAGCTTATTGTCGGACGTCCTGCTGGCGACGATCGATCCTCGCATTCGGTTCGGTGCAATGGAGGCAGCATGAGCAACCTGCTGACAACGATCAAGAACAGGCTACCGAGACGAAAGACAGCCGCCCAGCGCCTGGAGGAGCGCGGGGAGGAGTTCTACCGCGCCGGCCAATGGCAACTCGTCTGGTGGAAGTTCCGCCGCCACAAGCTGGCCCAGGTCGCCATGGTCTACCTGACCGTCATGTACCTCATCGCCATCTTCGCCGAGTTCGTGGCACCCCATGATCCACGCTACCGCTACAAGGAATACCTCGCCTCCCCACCCACACGCATCTACTTCCGCACGCTCGAGGGTAAATTCGTGGGGCCCTTCGTCTACCAGATGGTGCTCACGCGCGATCCCAAGACGATGCGGCCCATCTACAAAGCCGACGCCACCCAGACCTATCCGGTCAAGTTGTTCGTCCATGATCACCCCTATAAGCTCTGGGGGCTCTTCGAGAGCGATATTCACCTCTTTGGCACCGGCGCCGGTGCCCAACCCGTCTTCCTGCTGGGCACCGATAGCCTGGGCCGTGATGTGCTCTCGCGCATCTTTTACGGTGCACGCATCTCGCTGAGTGTCGGCCTTATCGGCATCGCCATCAGTTTCGTCCTTGGGCTGCTCCTGGGTGGTGTCTCAGGTTTCTTCGGGGGCGTCGTGGACGAGGCCATCCAGCGGGTCATTGAGGTCCTGACCTCGCTCCCCACTATCCCGCTGTGGATGTCACTGGCCGCTGCCCTCCCTCAAGACTGGCCCCAGCTCCGCATCTACTTCTTCACCACCATCATTCTCTCCATCATCGGCTGGACGGGCCTGGCGCGGGTGGTGCGCGGCAAGATGCTCAGCCTGCGTGAGGAGGACTTCGTGATGGCCGCCCGGCTCGATGGCGAGACGGAGTGGCGCATCATCACACGCTACATGCTCCCCTCCTTCGCCAGCTACATCATCGTCTCGCTGACGGGCTCGCTGCCCGGCATGATCCTGGGCGAGACCTCGCTCAGCTTCCTCGGTATTGGCCTGAACCCGCCCACCATCAGTTGGGGCGTGATGCTTCAGGACGCACAGAACATCATGGCTGTGGCGCAACTGCCCTGGGTACTCTGGCCCGTCGCGTTTGTGGTGGTGACGGTCCTGATGTTCAACTTCATGGGCGATGGTCTGCGCGATGCCGCCGATCCATACGTAACCTAGGGGATGGCATCATGGCAGAGAACTCGAACGGCGTATTAGTCGAGATCAAGAACCTCAAGACTTACTTCCATCTGGCGGAGGGTATCGTCCGGGCGGTCGATGGCGTGGATCTGACCATCAAACGTGGGCAGACGCTGGGTATCGTCGGCGAGAGCGGCTGCGGCAAGAGCATCACAGCTATGTCGCTGATGCGCCTGGTGCCCCCACCCGGGCGCCTCGAGGAGGGGCAGATCCTCTACCACAAGCCGGTACGCGACGGGGAGACCTTCGCTATGTCGGACGTCATCGACCTGGCTGAACTGAAGCCCAACGGGCGGGAGATGCGGGCCATCCGTGGCAATGAGATCTCCATGGTCTTCCAGGAGCCCATGACCGCCATGAGCCCGGTGCGCACGGTGGGCAAGCAGATCACCGAGGCCATCATCCTCCACCAGGAGGTCAGCAAGGAGGAGGCGCGGGAGATCGCCATCGACATGCTGGCCCGCGTCAAGATGCCCAACCCTGCGCAGACCATCGACAGCTATCCCTTCCAGCTCAGCGGCGGGATGCGTCAGCGGGCCGTGATCGCTATGGCGCTGAGCTGCCGCCCCAACCTGCTCATCGCCGATGAGCCGACCACTGCCCTGGACGTCACCACCGAGGCCCAGATCCTGGACCTGATGCGCGAACTCCAGCAGGAGTTCGGCATGGCGATCATGTACATCACCCACAACCTGGGCGTCATCGCCGAGATGGCCAAGGATGTGGCGGTGATGTACCTGGGCCGGGTGGTGGAACGGGCCGATGTGCAGAACCTCTTCTTCAACCCCCTGCATCCCTATACGCGCGGCCTGTTGCGCTCCATCCCCAAGCTCACCGATGCGATCCGCAAGGATCGCGAGACTCGTCGGCTCCAGACCATCAAAGGTATGGTGCCCGATCCCTACAGCGTCTTGCAGGGGTGTCCCTTCCACCCACGCTGCCCGGACTTCATCCCCGACCTCTGCAACCGAGTCAGGCCCGAGGTCGTAGAGGTCGAGCCCAACCATATGGTCCGCTGTCATCTGTACACCGAACGCGCGTGAGAGGTCCGAGGATAACGACCATGACCGATCAAACAAACGGGAAAGAACCACTGCTGGAAGTCAGAAACCTGAAAAAGTACTTCCCCATCCAACGCGGCTTCTTCAGGCGGACGGTGGGACACGTCAAGGCTGTGGACGACGTGAGCTTCTACGTGATGGAGGGGGAGACTCTGGGCCTGGTTGGTGAGAGCGGATGTGGCAAGACCACCACCGGACGCTGCATTCTGCGTGCCATTCCCCCTACCGAAGGTGAGGTCTGGTTCCGGGATCCCGAGCTGGGGCGCGTCAATGTAGCAGAGTTGGAGCCCGAGGAGCTGCGCTCGATTCGCCGTAGCATGCGCATGATCTTCCAGGACCCCTATGCCTCGCTCAACCCCCGCATGACGCTGCTCGATATCGTCGGCGCACCGCTGCGGGCCATGGGCCTGGCCCAGGGCAAGGATCTCGAGGACCGCGTCGCCGAGATGCTGCGCCTGGTGGGCCTGCGTCCCGAGTACATGCGCCGCTATCCCCACGCCTTTAGCGGTGGACAGCGGCAACGCATCGGGCTGGCGCGTGCTCTGGCCCCCAACCCCAAGTTCGTGGTCTGCGATGAGCCAGTCTCGGCCCTCGATGTCTCGGTACAGGCCCAGATCCTGAACCTGTTGGAGGATCTGCAGGAGCACATGGGCCTGACCTATCTCTTCGTGGCGCACGATCTGAGCGTGGTGGCCCACATCAGCGACCGTGTGGCGGTGATGTACGTGGGCAAGATCGTGGAGATGGCCTCGACTTATGAGCTCTTCACCTCGCCCAAGCACCCCTATACCGAGGCCCTGATGGGTGCCATTCCACTGCCCGACCCCACGCCGGGCCGGAAGAAAATCGTCCTGCCGGGAGAGGTTGCCAACCCGGCGCATCCGCCATCTGGCTGCTATTTCCACCCGCGTTGCGCCTATGCGCAGGAGATCTGCCGCACGGAGCCGCCGACTTTCGAGGAGATCAGCCCCGGCCACTTCGTGCGCTGTCATCGTGCCCGCGAGCTATCGCTCTCCGGGGCCGTGCGCCTGGTTGCATGACATGACCTATACCGATACCAGGGGGCAATTGCTGGTGAACCAGAGCCTGATGACGCGGTCATCAGGCTCTTCTGATGTAGGATCTTTACCTGCTCTAAGGAGGACACTATGATCAACGACTGGGAGAACCCCCAGATTGTAGGACGCAATAAGGAACCGGCCCACGCCACGCTGTTGCCCTTCCAGGATGCTACCGCGGCCCTGGCAGGGGAGCGCCAGGGCTCAGCATTCTACCGTTCGCTGGATGGGGACTGGCGCTTCCACTGGTCGCCCAATCCGGAGACCTCCCCGGCCGACTTCTATCATGTGGACTTTGATGACAGCGCCTGGGATACCATCCCGGTACCCAGCAACTGGCAGATGCAGGGGTACGGGGTCCCCATGTATACCAACGTCCAGTATCCCTTCCCGCCGGACAACATGCCGCAGGTGCCCCACGAGGACAATCCCGTCGGTTGCTACCGGCTGCATTTCACGGTGCCCGAGGCCTGGCAGGGACGCCAGATCTTCCTCGTCTTCGACGGCGTGGACTCGGCCTTCTACCTCTGGATCAACGGGCAGGAGGTTGGCTACAGCCAGGACAGCCGCCTGCCGGCGGAGTTCAACATCACACCCTATCTGCGCCCCGGCGACAACGCCCTCGCCGTGCGCGTCTACCGCTGGTCCGATGGCAGCTACCTGGAGGATCAGGACTTCTGGCGCCTGAGCGGCATCTACCGCAGCGTCTATCTCTTCGCCACCCCGCCGGTCCACATCCGTGACTTCTGGGTGCAGACCCCGCTGGATGCAGCCTATCAGGATGCCACATTGCGCGTGCGCGCCCATGTGCGCAACTACGGGAAAGCAGAGGCCGCGGGCTACACGCTGGAGGTACAGCTCCACGATCCGGCCGGCAAGCCGGTCTTCGTCGAGCCACTGACCGCCGCCGTCGCCGTGACACCGGGCGACGAGGCCGTGCTGACGTTCGAGGAACCGGTGCGCAATCCGTACAAGTGGTCCGCCGAGCATCCCACCCTCTACACCCTCCTCCTCACCCTCAAAGACAGCCAGGGCACAGTGCTGGAGGTTGAGTCGTGTCGGGTGGGCTTCCGCCAGGTGGAGATCCGCGACGGCAAGATCCTCGTCAATGGCGTGCCCGTCTACTTCCGTGGCGTCAATCGCCATGAGCACGACCCGGACACCGGCCACACCATCAGCCTGGAGTCCATGGTGCAGGACATCCTGCTGATGAAGCGTATGAACATCAACGCGGTGCGCACCTCCCATTACCCCAATGACCCGCGCTGGTACGAACTGTGCGACATCTACGGGCTCTACCTCATCGACGAGGCCAACATCGAATCTCACGGCGTATGGGACGAGCCCACCCGGGATCCCGCCTGGCGCCGCGCCTTCATGGAACGCGGCACCCGTATGGTGGAGCGCGACAAGAACCACCCCAGCGTGATCATCTGGTCCCTGGGCAACGAGTCGGGCTACGGGCCCAACCACGAGGCGCTGGCGGACTGGATCCACGCCCACGATCCCACACGCCCCGTGCACTACGAGTCGGCCCAGGATCAACCCTATGTGGATATCATCAGCACCATGTACCCTACCCTGGAGCGCCTGGCGGAGATGGCGACTAAGGAGGGTGAGACGCGGCCGTTCATCATGTGCGAGTACGCCCATGCCATGGGCAACAGCCCCGGCAACCTCAAGGAGTATTGGGACGTGATCGCACAGCACCCCCGGGCGCGCGGCGGCTTCATCTGGGATTGGGTGGACCAGGGGCTACGTCGCACCACCGAGGATGGCACACCCTGGTTTGCCTATGGCGGCGATTTCGGCGACCAACCCAACGACGGCAATTTCTGCATCAATGGCCTCGTCTTCCCCGACCGTACACTCCAGCCGGCCACCCACGAGGTCAAGAAGGTCTACCAGCCGGTGGTGGTGGAACCCCTGGACCTGACGACAGGCAGGCTAAAGGTCATCAATCGATACCACTTCTCTGACCTCAGCCACCTGGAGGTCACCTGGCGCCTGTCGGAGGATCAGACCGTACTGGCGGAGGGCCACCTGGGGTTGCTGCGCACGCCGCCCGGCGAGCATGAGGTGATCCAGATCCCGCTGGAACTCCCGCGTCCCAGGGCCGGTGCGGAGTATTGGCTCTACGTGAGCTTCACACTGGCAGAGGATACGCCGTGGGCGGAGAAGGGCCACGAGGTCGCCTGGGAGCAGTTCAAGCTGCCTGTGGGGCCGACGCCGCGCCACAGGCTGGACGTCAGCACCATGCCCACCCTCCAGCTCCAGGAGACGGCGGAACGCATTGAGGTCAGCGGACCCGACTTCGCGCTGACCTTCAACCGCGCCGCAGGGACGTTGGCGCACCTGAGCTACCAGGGCCATGCGCTGATCACCCGTGGGCCGCACGTCAACTTCTGGCGTGCCCCCACCGATAACGATGCGCGCATTGCCCCCCAATGGCGTGAGATCGGCCTTGATCAGCTCCAGGCGCAGGCAGTCACCTGCACCGTCACCCGGCTGGCTCCCCAGACCGTGCAGGTCAAAGTGGGGGCCACCTACACGACGCCCGCCGGGTTCACACCCCCGCAAGCCGGGCAGAGGGAGCAAGGGGAGCTGTTGGCCTGGTTCCTCTCCTGGTCGCTGGACCGCGATGGATTGCGCGCGGTCTGCGAGCGGCTCGGCGTGGACTTCGATGCGTTGCCCGGCACCATCAAACAGGCCAAGGCGCGGGGGCTGATCGCGCAGTATGCCGCGCCCTCCCGTCTGCCCGAGCTGTTGGGCACGGTCCTTGAGACGCTGCGCACAGTCAATCCCGAGGCCCTTCGCCCCGAGATCGTTGAGGCCCTACAGAGCCGGATGGGGGCGGAGCCAACCCCTAAGCCGCCCGCCGAGTTCTCCACTGAGATCACTTACACTGTCTTCGGCAGCGGCGACATCCTGGTGGACACCCATATCGTGCCCGTCCATGCCGAGGTGCCCTTCCTCCCCCGCATCGGGTTGCAGATGACCCTGCCATCGGGCTACGAGCAGATGGCCTGGTATGGCCGCGGACCGCACGAGGCGTACTGCGACCGGCAGGAGGGCGCACCGGTCGGCATCTATCAGGGGACGGTAGATGAGCAGTACGTACCCTACATCACACCACAGGAGAACGGCAACAAGACCGAGGTGCGCTGGGTGGCCCTCACCAACGAAGAGGGCGTGGGGCTTTTGGCGATCGGCGCTCCCTGGCTGGAGGTCAGTGCCCATCACTACACCACCCAGGACCTGACCGAGGCACGGCACACCTTCGAGCTGACCTACCGCAAGGAGATCACGCTCAACCTGGACTATGGGCAGTCGGGCTTGGGCAGCGCCAGTTGCGGCCCCGAGCGGCTGGAAGTGTACCAGCTCAAGCCGCAGGAGGTACAGTTCCGCGTGCGCCTGCGGCCCTTCCAGGGGGGCGTCCCAGAGGCATTGGCGCTGGGAAGGAGTGAGATTGACCTGGCTTGAGGCGCATCGCCCTCGGCCACAACCCGACGAGGAGAAATGCTATCCGTATGCCTACCCTGCACTTCACAGACGAGGATTGGGCCCGGGTCCGACGCGACACCCTGGCCTGGTGGGAAGGGGAGCTGGAACGCCCCCTGGTCTACCTGGCTGTCACTGACCCCGTGCTGGACGTAGGGCTGTGCTACACTTTCCTGAGCAACTATCCCCTGGACATGCCGGCGGAAGAGATCGCGGCTCGTCATGAGCCCCTGTTTGCCGCCATTCATTTCTACGGCGACGCTTTCCCCTGGTGGTGGGTCAACTTTGGGCCCGGTATCGCCGCCGGTTTCATGGGCGCCAGGGTCCACAGTGTGGTGGAGCCCTCGGAGACCGTCTGGTTCAGTCCGGCCCGCCAGGTCTCCATTGAGGAACTGGAACTGGACTACCAGCCCGACAATACCTGGTGGCAGCGGGTCAAAGAGGTGACGCAGGCCATCGTGGCCCACTGGGAGGGGCACGTCGCCGTGGGACACACCGACCTGGGTGGCAACCTCGACATCCTGGCCTCCTTTACCGGCACCGAGGCCCTGCTGATCGACCTCATTGACAAGCCCAAAGTGGTCGAACAGTTGGTGCGGCGCATCACGGAGCTCTGGCTGCGCTACTACGACGAGCTGGACGCGATGATCCGTCCAGTGTGCGGCGGGACCAGTTGCTGGACGCCGCTGTGGTCGCCCGGCAAGACCTACATGCTCCAGTCCGACTTCTCCTACATGATCTCCCCCCAGATGTTCGAACGCTTTGTGATGCCCGATCTGGTGGCGTGCTGCCAGCATCTGGATCACCCCTTCTACCACCTGGACGGCAAGGGTGAGATCCCGCACCTGGACCTGCTCCTCTCCATCCCCAACCTGCGCGGGATCCAGTGGATCCCCGGTGACGGTCAGCCGCCGCCCGAAAAGTGGCTGCCGCTGCTCCAGCGCATTCGCGAGGGCGGGAAGCTGTGCCAGGTGTTTGTGAGCCCGGAGGGTGCACTGGAGATCGTGCGGCACCTGGGGGGCCGGGGCTTCCTTTTCGTCATCAACCAGGACCTGGCCCAGTTCCGTGATCCAGAGCGGGCACAGGCCTTCTTGCGGCAACTTGCCGCAGAAGACATCCCATATGCCTGAGGGTCCGGGGGCAGTGCTATGATCCGCCTCCCTGACACGCTCCCGGACCCACGGCACCGCGACCTTCCCATCGCCGGTATCCTGACTTTGCTGGTCCTGGCGGCCTATGTCCGGACGCTGGCGCCCGATGTGCTCTACGGCGACAGCGCCGAGTTCCAGACACTGGCCTACACGCTGGGGACCACTCACAGCACGGGGTATCCCGTCTACCTGCTGCTGGCCCGCCTGGTGGGGTTCCTGCCCCTGCGCTCACCCGCCTGGCGCATCAACCTCTTCTCAGCCCTGTGCGCGGCGTTCACCGTCGGCGGCACCTACCTGCTGGCCCGCTACCTGAGGCTCAGCCATCCCGCAGCGGTGTTGGGAGCGCTGGGCCTGGCCCTCTCCTACACCTTCTGGTCGCAGGCTATCATCGCCGAGGTCTACACGCCGGCATCGGCCTTCCTGGTCGCCATCACCGGCCTGCTGTGGTACTGGCACGGAGCGCCGGCGCAGCGCCGTTGGGCGCTCGCGCTTGCCACGGCCCTGACCTGCCTGGGCCTGGGCGTGCACGCCTCGGTGGTCCTGCTGGCACCGACGGCGCTCCTCTTCGTCCTGTGGACCTTCAGAACACGCTGCGCCGCCACATGGCGGCACAGCCTCCTGAGCGCTGCCCTCGGCTTTATCGTCGGCCTCGGGCTCTATCTGCTGGCTGCACTGGCGCTTGAGCTGCACAACCCGCCGTCAAGCTTCATGCGCGTCACCGTCTATCCCTCGCGCACCGTCTGGGGCCTGGAGGCCACTGACCTGGCCACGCCGTGGCAGCGCCTGTGGGTGACGCTCTCCGGGGTGCAATGGCAGGATGCGATGTTCCCCGCCCAGCTCAATTTTGGGGAGGAGCTGGGCTACTACGTTCAGCGCCTGATCGAGCAGGAGTTCTCATGGCTGGCGATGCTCATCGCACTCTGGGGCTTCAACGCACTCTGGCGCCAGGCCCGGGAGCTGGGCACCTTCGTCATCGTGGCCTACCTCTCCATGCTGGTCCTCATCCTCAACTATCAGCCACCGGACAAGTACGTCTTCTTCATCCCCACCTACCTCTACCTGTGCCTGGCACTGAGTAGCGGGCTGGACAGGACGTTCCATCTCGTCGCACGTCGCCGGAAGCGCCGACCACGGCGGTGGCTCCGCTACCTACAACCGGCACTGATTGCCCTGGCCACCCTGATCGTCATTGCTCCCCACGCCGTGCCGTGCTGGGAGGCGCTGCGGGCCGGAAAGGCCACCTTTGTGACGGAAGACTATGTCTATCCCCTATACGATCTACAGGAGCCACGCATCCGGGCTGGCATCTGGCTCACCCTGGCACCCCAGGACGCCGTACTGGTGATGAGCTGGCGAGCCCTCTACACCACCTACTATCTGGCCCATGTGGAGTACCAGCGTCCCGATATCCTGATCTATGAGGCTTCACCCCACGGGGCAGAGGGGAGAGTCGCGACGTCGCTGGTGGCCCTGCTGGAGGAGCACATCAACCAGGGCAGACCGGTCTTCGTGGACCAGGTATACGAGAACCTGCGGGAATATTTCTGGCTTGTCCCTTCGATGGGCGGCAAGTGGTACCGGCTGGCTCCACCCCGTTGAGGTCACACGGCGGATAGCGGGGGGGCGACCGAACCGGTCCACCTGACCATCCCGATCATTGAGAAGCGAAAGTGAGGTCACACAATGTACTACGGCGTCGCCTACTACCCTGAGCATTGGCCTGAGGCACGCTGGGCCACCGATGCCCGCCTGATGCAGGAGGCCGGCATCAACCTGGTGCGGATGGCCGAGTTCGCCTGGAGCCGCATCGAACCCCGGGAGGGGGTCTATGATTTCGACTGGCTCGACCGCGCTGTGGCCCTGTTGGGCAGCCACGGCATCAGGACCATGATGTGCACCATGTCGCGCACACCGCCGCCCTGGGTCTTCCACAAGTACCCTGAGATCCTCAACGTGCGGGTAGATGGACACCGTGCCAACTACGGCTATCGCTACACCGTATGCCTCAACAACCCCACCTTCATCGAGCTGTCTCAGCGCATCGACCGCGCTGTGGTAGAGCACTTCGCCGGCAACCCGGACGTTGTGGCCTGGCACATCGACAATGAGATCGGTGCCGGCAACACCTGTTACTGCGACATCTGTCATCAACGATTCATCGCCTATCTGCGCGAGAAGTACGGGACGGTGGAGGAACTCAACGCCAGGTGGGGCATGCACTTCTGGTCCTTCACCTTCTCGAGCTTCGAGGAGGTGCCGCTGCCAGTGAACGTACCCTTTGCCAACCCCAGCCTGGCCCTCGAGTACGCGCGATTTCAGTCCCACGTCAACAGCGCCTTCGCCCGTTGGCGCTACGACCTGATCAAGCGCCTGCATCCCAGCGCCTGGGTGACCACCAACTTCCAGGGCAGCCATGCGCAGCACACCGACATCTTCGAGCTGGGCGAGGCTACCGACGTCTACGGGACCAACCTCTACCCGCCCCACTCCAGCGAGTTCGCCCTCGATCACTGCCGGGGCACCCGTGGCAAGCTCATCGTGCTGGAGCAGCGATCCGGCCAGCCGCATTGGGAGCCCGCCACACGCCCGGGCTGGATGCGGCTGTGGGCCTACCGCTCCATCGCCCACGGGGCCAGCGGCGTGAACTTCTTCCGCTGGCGGCCCTGCCGCTGGGGACAGGAGGAGTACTGGCATGGCGTGCTGCCCCACAGTGGTCGCCCTAACCGTCGCTACCGCGAGCTGTCCCGCATGGGTCACGAGCTACAACAGGTCGGCGATCTCATCGACGCCACACAACCGGCCGCCGACGTCGCCATCGTCACCAGCTACGAGTCGCGCTGGGCGTTGGATGCAGTGGCCTCCAGCGCGGTCCTGCCCTCCATCTTTCGTCAGGAGGGATTGGGAGTCCACGAGGCCGCCCAGGCCTATCACAGGACGCTGATGGACCTGAACGTCACCACCGACGCCATGGACCCGCGCGCCCCCCTGGAGGGGTATCGACTGGTGATCGCGCCGCGTCTCTACTGCGTGGACGACGCCATCGTCGCCAACCTGCGGGCCTTCGTCGCCGCCGGCGGCGTCCTCTGCCTGACGCCGCGCAGCGGAGTGGTGAATCCCTACAACGTGATCTTCGACGTGCCGGCGCCCGGCCCATTGCGCGAGATCGCCGGGGTCGAGGTCGATGACTATGGCTCGCTGAAAGCCCCCCTCCCGCTGAAACCCGCAGCCGCGGGTTTCCCCGCCGCGGTGCGTGAGGGCACCCTGTGGGCCGACGAAATCCAACTTACCACGGCCGAGGTGCAGACCGCCTATGCCGGCGACTGGCTGCGGGGGATGCCGGCGATCACCGTCAACCGCTACGGCCGCGGCAAGGTCGTCTACATGGGCACCATGCTGCGTGGCCCCTCGCTCCAGGCGTTTATGGCATGGCTCCTTGCGCTGGCCGAGGTGCCACTGGGCCCGGTCACCCCGCCCGGCGTGCGGGCCTACGAGCGCCGCAGCGATACTCTCCGCCTGCTCTTCCTGCTCAACTTCAACGAGGAAGCGACGCTCGTCCATCTGCCCGAGCCCTGGCAGGATGCCTTCACAGAAGAGCCGGGCCAGGAGGTCACACTGGGGCCTGCCGATGTGCGGAT
>CAZHBB010000085.1:1709-13125 GCA_964530185.1 uncultured Anaerolineales bacterium | reverse complement strand
AGGTTGTGGTCCACGGGGAGATGGGGTTGCTGGTGGAGCCAGGAGACGAAGAAGCCTTGGCGCGGATGATTGTCAGACTGCTCCTGGAACCCGACCTGCGAGACCGTTTGGCTATAGAAGCTCGCCGGCGAGCGGTACAGTGTTTCTCGGTGGAGCGGACCCTCTCCGGCATCACGGAGATCCTCCGCTCGGTGTCGGCAGCCCAATCTCACCGGCATACATGACCCTCCGATTCCGACGCCGTCCGTCCCTGCACGCTTGCCAGAGTGTGGTATATTCCCTGGGGTAACCTGAGGGCTTCCCCCGCCAGGCAAACCTGAACAGCCACCTCCGGTGGCAGAACCGATATCACATGAGCGAAAAAACCGAGTCTGTCGTACGCGTTATCGTTCCGACCTATAACGAAAGGGAAAATATCGTCCAGCTTGTCCCCCAAATCCTGGAGCTTCCCATCCCGGTTGGGGTGATCGTCGTGGACGACAACTCCCCTGATGGCACAGGTGAGTTGGCCGATCAACTCGCTGCTGACCATCCGGGGCGCGTCAGTGTCATCCATCGGCCGGGCAAACTGGGGCTGGGCACAGCCTATATCGCCGGCTTTCGCCGTGCCTTGGACGAAAAGGCGGACTTCATCATCACCATGGACGCCGATTTCTCCCATCCACCTGAGAGGATCCCGGTGATGGTCGCCAAGGCCCAGGAGGGCTATGACCTAGTCATCGGCAGCCGCTATGTGCCGGGTGGGCAGGCGGTGGAGTGCACGCTGGCCCGTCGGATGCTTAGCTGGGGGGCCAATGCCTTTGCCCGTACGCTGCTGGGGTTGAAGGCCCACGACACCACAGCCGGGTTCCGCTGCTACCGCCGCGAGGCGCTGGAGTCGATAGATCTGGATCAGATCTTCTCCGATGGGTATTCTTTCCTCATCGAGATGCTCTACAAGATCCAACGCCCCGGCTGGCGAGTCGGGGAAGTGCCCATCGTGTTCCACAACCGGCGCCAGGGCGTGTCGAAGATCTCGCGCAACGAAGTCTATAAGGCTCTCTACACGGTGATGCGCCTCTTCGTCGGCCGTATCACCCATCCCTTCACCAGAGCACCATGAGCCGGATATCCCGTGCGCGCCGCAGGCCAACCCGCAAGACCCACAAGCCTTGCAACCTGTGTGGAGGGCGGGAGGCTGTGGAGCTCATTCCCTCCACCCTGGGGCAGGTCCGGCAGGGAACCTGGCAGGCTTACGCCTGCACCAACAGTGGCTATGGCCGCCATGGGCCTATCGTGCAGTGCACGCATTGCGGGTTGGTGTTCGCCGATCCCCAACCCGATAACGACGAGGTCTTGAACATCTACAGCGCGGTCCAGGACCCGCTGTACGTGGCTGAGCGCGCCGGGCGTATCCTGACTTTTGAGCACCATCTGAAACCCATGGAACGATTCACCGGTCCTGCGCAGGGCCGGCGATTGCTCGATGTGGGGGCCTATACGGGGGTGTTTGTTCAGATTGCCGCCCGCCACGGCTGGGACGCCTGGGGCATCGAGCCTAGCGCCTGGGCCGTCGAGGAGGCCCGCGCCCAGGGGCTTCAAATGGTCCTGGGGACCCTTGAGGACGCCGGATTTCCTCCGGAAAGCGCCAGCGTCGTGACCATGTGGGATGTCATCGAGCATGTCGCCGATCCCCTGGGAACCCTGCAGGCGGCGTGCAGGGTGTTAGAGCCAGGCGGCTATCTGATTGTGCACACGATGGATCTGGATAGCCCCTTTGCTCACCTCATGGGACGGCGCTGGCCCTGGTTCATGGAGATGCATCTCACCTATTTCACCCGCACCACGCTGCGCATGATGCTTGAGAAAGCGGGGTTCACCGTCTCGTGGATGGGATCCCAGGGCCGCTACCTGCAGAGTGGTTATCTTGCCAGCCGGGTGACAGCGCTGCTCCCCAGGCTGGGGCACGCGCTCGAGTGGCTGGTCGCCAAAACAGGGCTCGATGGGCTTCCACTGCGCATCAATCTGGGTGACCTGTTCACCACGTACGCCCGCAAGCAGACGTGACACAATAATACTGGAGGGAAAAAGATGATCTACCGCAGATTGGGACGTACAGGACTGAAAGTGTCGCAACTTGGCTTTGGTGCCATGCGCCTGCCCATGACCGAGATCAACGGCAAGCAGGTCGTGAATCGAGAATTAGCGATCCCCATGATCCACCGCGCCTTCGAGCTGGGGGTCAACTACATCGACACCGCCGTCGGGTCCTGCAACGAGGACAGCCAACGCGCAGTTGGGGAGGCACTCAAGGGATGGCGTGATAAGATCGTGCTCTCCACCAAGAACCATTGCACTACGGACAGGAGGTGAGAAGAGATGCAACGGATTATGGTCACAGGAGGCGCTGGCTTCATCGGCTCCAACTTCGTGCGCTACATGCTCCAGACCTACCCTGATTACACCCTCGTGGTCTATGACAAGCTGACCTATGCCGGGCGGCTGGAGAACCTGCAGGACGTCGCTAAGACATTTAGCGATCGCTACGCCTTTGTACGGGGTGATATCTGTGACATCGCACAGGTGGAGGCCACGGTCAAGGAGTATGCCATCGACACGATCGTGAACTTCGCGGCAGAGACCCACGTCGATCGCTCACTGATGGAGCCAGGCTCGTTCATCCAAACAGATGTCTATGGCACCTATGTGCTGCTGGAGACGACCCGCAAGTTCGAGCTAGAGCGCTACCATCAGATCAGCACCGACGAGGTCTACGGTCAGGTCCTGGAGGGGCGCTCCAAAGAGACCGATCCGCTGGCGCCGCGCAGTCCGTATGCCGCCAGCAAAGCGGGGGCCGATCTGATGGTGCTGGCCTATCACGAGTCCTGGGGGGTCCCCGTTACTATCACCCGTGGATCCAACAACGTGGGACCCTACCAGTATCCGGAGAAGGTCGTTTCCCTTTTTGCCACCAACGCGATCGACGACCAACCCCTGCCCCTCTACGGAGACGGTATGCAGATGCGGGATTACCAGCATGTGTTTGACCATTGCACGGCCATCGACCTGGTCCTCCACAAGGGTGAGATCGGCGAGATCTACAATGTAGGGACCGGCGCCGAGCTGACAAACCTGGAGATGACCGAGATCGTCCTGAAGACCCTGGGCAAACCCCACAGCCTGATCCAGCACGTGGCCGATCGACCAGGCCACGATCGGCGCTACGCGCTGGATGTGAGCAAATTGCAGGCCCTGGGCTGGGAGAGCCGGTACACGTGTGCCCAGGCGATTGAGGAGACGGTCCGTTGGTATCAGGCCAATGAGTGGTGGTGGCGGCCTATCAAGAGCGGAGAGCTTTATCGAGCTTATTATGCCGAGCAATACGGACATCGCCTGCGATCATCTTGAGCGGGTCGCCGCAACGGGCAAGGGGTGATGGCAGATCCAGCAACCCTCGCGCGCTATCTCCTCAAGCGTGTCAATCGTGCGGTGCGCGAGTTCAACCTTATTCGTGATGGCGATCGCATCGCCGTGGGCCTTTCAGGCGGCAAGGACAGCCGGACGCTGCTGGAGCTTCTCCTGCGCGGCGTGGATATCCCTGGCTCATATGAGGTCGTCGCCATTCATGTCGACGGGAGCTCCGTAGGGTTGCCGGATCAGAAGGCCTCATTGGAGCCCTGGATCCAGGCACTCGATGTGCCTTACACCTGCGTCCCCCTCGAGATCCCGGCGGGGGAAGAGCTGCCGCTGAACTGCTTCCGTTGCTCGTGGAACCGGCGCAAAGCCCTTTTCCTGGCGGCGGATCATCTCTCGTGCAACAAGGTCGCCTTCGCCCATCATGCCGATGATGCTGCCGTGACCACCCTGATGAGCCTGATGTATAAGGGGCAGCTCGAGACCCTGGCGCCTAGCCTCTCGTTCTTCGGCGGGCGCTTCACTGTGATCCGCCCGCTCATCCTGGTCGACGAATCGGAGATCAGGCGTTACGCCCGGGCGCGGGGATGGACCTTTCCCCCAGAACTGGCGTGTCCACGCTCGGGCTCAACCCGTCGGGCCCACATCGCACAGTTCCTATCCACTTTCCCGGACAAGGAGTTGCGTCAGATTAAGGCCAATCTGTGGCGTGCCGCCCGTGCCCATCTAGCCGAGAGTAATGGGAGCGACCATGGATAAGGCCCAGTCACAGCAGCGGCAACTGCAAAAACTCAGTCGGTTCCTGTCTCTGCTCCTCCGTCACAGGCCAGCGCGGTTCCCATTGAAGCTGGACGACCAGGGGTACGCGGACCTGAGTGACGTGATGCGGATCCTGCACGGCCTGCCGAATTTCCGCTGGGCCAGCATGTCCGACATCGAGGAAGTTGTCAAGGGCGCAAAGCGGCAACGCTTCGAGATCACCCAAGGCCCCCACGGGAAGTGGCGTATTCGTGCTCTTTACGGACATTCCATCGTGTGCCCCACCTACGAGCCGGTCATTCCTCCGCCAGCGCTCTATCACGGGACCACGCCGGACGTCGTAGACGCCATACGGTCAGAGGGCCTCCGACCGATGGGACTTCAATATGTGCATCTTGCAGCAACGGTCGAGCTTGCCCGCAGCATTAGCCTGCGCCGCACCTCCAGCCCCCTCATCCTGCGTGTGAATGCGATGGAAGCCCATGCCCACGGGGTCCATTTCTACAATCCGGAGACGGACATCTTTCTGAGTAAGTTCATCCCGCCGGAGTTCATCGAATTTCCCAAGCAGAGGTGATAGTCACCTCTGCCACAGGCTTTCGCGGCTCCGAAACAGCCCCTGGGAAAGGGGGACCAGATCTTCTTGTGCCATTTTTGAGACTGGAAGGCACAGTGCTGCGTTCATCCACCAGTGGCGCTTTCTGCTGCATGCAGTACAATGTTTCTGATATCTGCGAAGTACTGTAGCGGAGGAAAAGAAAACTATGGCCGAAGCCTATAAGCCGCAGGAGATTGAGTCGAAGTGGCAGCAGAAGTGGGAGGAGGACAAACTCTACAAGGCGGTCATCGATCATTCACGTCCCAAGTTCTATGCCCTTACCATGCTCCCCTATCCGAGCGGTGACATCCATATCGGCCACTGGTACGCCATGGCTCCCAGCGATGCCCGGGCTCGCTTCAAGCGCATGCAGGGCTACAACGTCCTCTTCCCCATGGGTTTCGACGCCTTTGGGTTGCCGGCGGAGAACGCGGCGATCAAACAGGGCATCCACCCCAAAGAATGGACCCTCGCCAACATCGAGCGCGAGAGGAAACAACTCCGCTCTATGGGCGCGATGTTCGACTGGGACCGAGAGGCCATCTCATGTCTGCCTGGCTATTACCGCTGGACCGAGTGGTTCTTCCTGAAGTTCTATGAGATGGGGCTGGCTTATCGCAAGAAGGCGCCGGTCGACTACTGCCCCTCATGCAAGACCACTCTGGCCCGCGAGCAGGTCATCGGTGAAGAGCGTATCTGCGAGCGCTGTGGTACCCCGGTGGTCAAGAGAGAGCTTGAACAGTGGTTCTGGCGCATCACGGACTATGCCGATGAGCTGCTGGATTTCTCGAAGATCGACTGGCCCGAACAGATCAAGCTGCAGCAGACGAACTGGATTGGACGCAGCGAGGGGGCAGAGGTCACCTTCAAGGTGGCCCCTGAGGACCTTCCGCCTGGCGTTGATGGCGACCTGGTCGTGTTCACCACGCGACCGGATACGCTGTGGGGTGCCACCTTCATGGTCCTGGCCCCGGAGCACCCGCTGGTCAACGTGATCACCAAGCCTGAACACCAGGAGACGGTACGCGCTTACCAGCATCAAGCTGCACGCCAGAGCGAGATCGAGCGCCTGAGCACCGAAAAGGACAAGACCGGCGTCTTCACTGGCGCCTATGCGATCAATCCTGTCAACGAGACCCGGATCCCCATTTGGGTGGCAGATTACGTCATGATGGGCTACGGCACGGGCGCGATTATGGGCGTGCCAGCCCATGACGAGCGTGACTTTGAGTTTGCCCGAAGATACGATCTGCCGGTTCCGGTGGTGATCGAGACCGCGGAGTGGATTGAGGAGGGACGGCCGCTGCCGCTGCCCCGGGCCTATCCGGGAGAGGGGCAGATGGTCAATTCAGGCCCCTTCGATGGCACCCCGGCCCCCCATCCGGCCGTTGAGAAGGTCACGGCCTGGCTCGAGGAACACGGGATGGGCAAGTATGCCGTCAACTATCGCCTGCGCGACTGGCTGATCAGCCGCCAGCGCTATTGGGGGGCCCCAATCCCCATCATCTACTGCGATCACTGTGGCATCGTGCCGGTGCCCTATGAGGACCTGCCGGTACTGCTGCCAGACGACGTGGATTTCATGCCCACTGGCGAAAGTCCGCTGAAGTACCACGAGGACTTCCTCAACACCACCTGCCCCAAGTGCGGCGGGCCCGCGCGACGCGAGACCGACACCATGGACACGTTTGTCTGCTCCTCGTGGTACCAATACGCGTACTTGAGCCCCTATTACCGCGAGGGTGAGCCTGTCACGGGGGACGACACGCCGTGGGAGCCGGAGGAACTGGAGTACTGGGCCCCCGTGGACACCTACACCGGAGGCGCCGAGCACGCCGTGATGCACCTCCTCTACACGCGGTTCTTCACCAAGGCCCTGCGCGATGCCGGCCTTGTCGATTTCGATGAACCCATGCTCCAGCTACGCAACCAGGGCACCATCCTGGGGGAGCCACGCTCCGGAGACTGCGTCGAGGTCATCGGCTCCTGGGAGGGGGCGGCGTTCAGGGCGGAGCGCATCAAGGTGTTCAGTTTCCAGGACCAGGATAAGTGGCCCGCGCCAGCCCGAGAGGAGACGCGGGTGTGTGGTGAGGTCATGGATCGCGATGACGTGAGCCTGAAGGTACGTACCTCCGAGGAGGGAGCGCTCACAGTAGTCCTGGTGGACCCGGAGATGCCCATCGAGATCCCCGGCAGGCAGACCATGGGCACCGTCGCCGATATCCTCTACCACCTGGATGTCGAAAAGATGTCCAAAAGCAAGAAAAACGTCGTTGCCCCAGACGAGTTGGTCGCGCGCTATGGAGCCGATACCGTCCGCGCCTATCTGATGTTTGGGTGGCGCTGGGAGCTTGGCGGCCCGTGGAACAGCCAGGGCATCGAGGGGGTATACCGCTGGCTCAACCGGGTCTGGACCATCGTACTGACGCCTCCCGAGACCCAGGAGAAAGCCGATCCACAGCAGGCCCGTCAACTGCAACGCGCGATGCATTACGCCATCAAGAGCGTGACCAGGGACATGGAGGACTTCGGCTTCAACACCGCTGTCGCCCGACTGATGGAGCTGACCAACGCCCTGAGCAAGGCCAAGCCAGCCTTCTGGGGCAGCGAGCTCTGGGACGAGGTCGTCACCACGCTGCTCCTGCTGCTGGCGCCGGTGGCGCCGCACATATCCGAGGAACTCTGGGCGCGGTTGGGCAAACCCTATAGCATCCACCAACAGGCCTGGCCGACCTGGGACGAGAACATGCTGGTGGAGGAAACCGTTGAGATCCCTGTCCAGGTCAACGGCAAGGTGCGCGGGCGGATCACCATCTCAGCCGACGCAGATGAGGAGGCCATCAAGGCCAAGGCGCTGGAGGATCCCAACGTCCAGCGGCACCTGGCGGGCAAGCAGATCGTCAAGATCATCGTGCCGCGCCGCCGTCTGGTCAGCATCGTCGTCAAGTAGGAGACACCGTTCAGGACCTCACACATCCCTGGGGTGGGTGCACCCCAGGGATGTGTTATACATAGACTGGTTTGGTCCAGCGACACCATGTAGCCAAAAGCCTCATGAGAGGTGTACCAGCTCACTGTTGAGACAGGAGACGCAAGAAAGCCCGAGGGCGCCCGAGTGCCCGTCTCTCTTAATCAAGAGGAATGAGGTGCATTGTGAACCATGATCCTGAAGCTCCCACAACAGGCCCACTGGCAGAGACAGAACAGCGCCGCGGCTGGACACTCTTCGCGCTAGCCTTCGGCTACTTCATCGATCAGGGCGAGGGACAGGCTATGTCCGTCCTCTTCCCCACCATCCGCACCCTCTGGGCCCTCGACTACACCGCCCTGGGCACGATCGGCACCATCCGCAACATCCTTCAGTCTATCAGTGCCCCCTTCTGGGGCTACATCGCCGACCGATTCCCCCGCAAACATGTGATCATCTTCGGCACCGGTCTCTGGGGCATCTGGACGCTTCTCTGTGGACTGGCGGGGAACTTCGGCCAACTGCTCATCATCCGGGCCATCTCCGGCATCGGGCTCGGTTGTCTCATGCCGGCGACCTTTTCCCTCATGGCCGATCTCTTCCCACCGGAGCGTCGGGGGCGCGCGTTAGGACTCCTGGAGTCAATAGGCGTCCTGGGGATTATCATCGGCACTCTGGGCCTTGGCATGCTGGCGACGCCCACCCTGTGGCGCTGGGGGTTCTTCGCCCTGGGCGCTTCCAGCGTGCTTTCAGGCATCCTGGTGGCCTTGTTGGTGAGGGAACCCATCCGCGGAAGCGCCGAGCCTGAGCTGCAGGGACGGATCACCGCCGAGGACGCGGCCCGCTACCAGGTGCGGCTGTCCGACGTCCCGCGTGTCCTGGCGATCCCCACCGTCTGGGTAGCGATCCTCCAGGGACTGGCGGGCAGCATGCCCTGGGTCGTGATGGGTCTCTACCTCATTTCCTGGCTGGTCGACGTCCGCGGCATGACCGAGGCTATCCGCTTCGACCATCCAGTCGGCAGCGCCACTCTGACTTTCGCTGGTATCGTTGTGGGGACCGCCCTGAGCAATATCCTGGGAGGCGTCCTGGGGGACTGGGCCGCTAAGAAGAGCCCCCGCTATGGACGCACGATCGTGGGGCAGGTCTCCGTCCTCAGCGGCATCCCACTCAGTTACGTCCTCTTCACACGCACACAGGATTGGAGTTTCTGGTCGCTATTTGCACTGTGCTTCGTCACCGCGCTCCTCATCAGTTGGGCGGGCAAAGGGGCCAAGGAACCCATGATGCAGGGCGCTGTCCCTCCGGAGTTGCGTGCCACGGCGTACGCTATGACGACCTTCATCGAGAGCGGATTTGCCGCCATCGCGGCCTACATCGCCGGCAGCCTGGCGGACACTCTGGGGTTCACGCAGGCCATGGTATGGACGATCCCCTTCCCCTGGGTCATCTGCGCGATCCTCTACTCCGGCTTCTACTGGGCCTATCCCCGGGACGCTGCACGCCTGCATGCCGAGTTGACGAAACGCGCTGCCGCTCTGAGCCATGGCGGCTCCGCAGGATAACACCGGGAGACACACAAGACCAGACGAGAGGGGGACTTATCCATGGACGTGAAACTGATCGCAGTGACCCAGTACCTGGCCGGGGAAGGGGGACCCGAGGCCCTGATCGAACATGCCGGGCGGGTCTGCTATCGCAGCGCAAGCCGCGGAGACCCAGCCGCCTTTCTCCGAGCCCGTCTACGCCAGGGGCATGAGAGCATCGTGGAACATGCCAGCGCGACGTTCGAGGTCTCAGGCATCAGCCGCGCCTGCTCCCATCAGCTTGTCCGACATAGGTTGGCTTCCTACAGCCAGGAGAGCCAGCGCTATGTGGACATGTCCAGTCCGGAGCTGGTGTGCCCCGACAGCATCGCCGAGGACCCGGAGGCACGGGCCATCTGGGATGCGCACATGACCCGGGTGCAGGAGGCTTACCGGGCGCTCAGGAGCCTGGGGGTGCGGAAGGAGGATGCCCGTTTCGTACTGCCCAACGCCACAGCGACACGCATCGTGGTCACGATGAACTTCCGCGAGCTCCTTCACTTCTTCCGCCTCCGGATCACTCCCGAGGCACAATGGGAGATCCGTCGATTGGGGATCGAGATGCTGAAGCTAGTGGTGCCGTTCGCCCCAACCATCTTCGGCGACATGCTCCGTGACCTGCAGGACACCCATCCGGCACTGTTCGCCGAAGGGGATAGCTCCAGCACAGAGCAATCATGACGAACCAACCAGGTCAAGAAAGACGCCCCGATCCTTTTACGTACGCGATCCGCAGGTCCTCAATCACGCAGCCTGGGGACCGGGGCGCTAGGCCGACTCAAAGCCCAAAGCCCGCTCTCGCAGGCTGACGTACCGATTCT
Organism: uncultured Anaerolineales bacterium; assembly: GCA_964530185.1. GTDB lineage: Bacteria > Chloroflexota > Anaerolineae > B4-G1 > SLSP01 > PWVB01. The sequence goes on along the minus strand of CAZHBB010000085.1, from coordinate 3,000 downwards.
GCCCGATCACCAGATGGTCCAGAACATCGATCTCCAGCAGCTTTCCAGCCTCGATCAAGCGTCGCGTGAGGGCCACATCCTCCGGTGAGGGGCTTGGATCGCCAGAGGGGTGGTTATGGGCGACGATCAGCGCGGCGCAGTTGCGGCGCACCGCGCCCCGAAAGACCTCGGCGATACGCACCAGCGACGTGTTGAGGCTGCCCTTGTAGAGCATCTCCTGGGCCACGACGCGGTTGCGGGTGTCCAGGTAGAGGACCGCAAATTGCTCCTGCTCCAAATAGCCCAGAGCGGGCATCAGAACCCTGGCTGCATCACCAGGACTACGAATCTGCCAACGCTCCTCGGGCGCCTCCGCCATCAAGCGGCGCCCCAGCTCCAGCGCAGCCATCACCTGGGCCGACTTTGCTGGGCCCAGACCATGCACGGCGGCCAACTCGGAGAAATCAGCCCGTGCCAATCCGGCGAGGCCGTTAAACTGAGCCAGAATACGTCCTGCCATAGCCAGGACGTTCTCACCCCCCACGCCGGTACGCAGGATGATCGCCAGCAGCTCCGCGGTTGAGAGCGCCTGTGCTCCCATACGCGCCAGTCTCTCGCGGGGGCGCTCGTCGGTGGGCATCTCCTTGACCGTGACATAGCTCATAGCTTGCCTCCGATATGGCCGATGGTATAATGCTCGCGCTGACACACCAGCCCCACACGCAGGCTGTATGTGGGACAATAGCCAACAGCAACGTCCCGCCCGATGTGGCGCGGCGGTGAATGCTTAAAGGAGTTCCATAGCATGATCGATCAACTCCTGGAGATCCTACCCCAGGTCGTGACGTACCTGACGCTGGCCGTCGCAGTATTCGTGACCAGCCTGTGGCTGGGCATGGTCCTCTGGACGTTCCGCGATATACGCTCGCGCACACGGGACATTGTGGTGCAGTTCCTGGCGACCCTGATGGTCGCCGTATTGACCCTACCTGGACTCATCGTCTATTTCCTGATTCGCCCGCACGAGACGCTTGCCGAGGCCTACGAACATGCCCTGGAGCAAGAAGCGCTCCTGCAGGCCATTGAGGAGCCCGAGGTATGCCCCAGTTGCGGCGCCAGGGTGCAGGAGACCTTCGCGTTCTGTCCATATTGTCACACCCAACTCAAGAAGCGGTGTCCCTCCTGTGATGCCCTCCTGGAGCTGGATTGGAGCATCTGTCCGTATTGTGGTGCGCCCCAGGCCAGCCCCGTGGTGGAACCCGTGCTCGACCAGGCCCCCACTGTGGCTCCCGAGGCCCCTGCCTGATCCAGG
>CAZHBB010000085.1:0-1609 GCA_964530185.1 uncultured Anaerolineales bacterium | reverse complement strand
TCGTGAGCCCTCTCGGCTCTCACGACGCGACATCCTCCGGACGCACCGTGTGGAGCTTCACCATATTCGTGACACCGTGCACCTCCAGCGGGATCCCCGCTGTGAGGACCACATTGGCCCCGACAGAGAGATACCCTCGCTGACACGCCGCCTGGACCATACTGTGTAGCATCTCATCAGTCGTCTCGAACGGTGTCACCACGACCGGCACCACACCCCACATCAACTGCATACGGCGGGCGGTCGAGACGAAGGGCGTCACCCCCACCAGCGTAACCGCAGGCCGGTGTCGTGCGACCATCCGCGCTGTACGCCCTGACTCCGTCGAGGTGACAATCGCATCCACACGCGCCGCCCGGGAGAGCGCCACCGTCACCTGGCTGATCGCACTGGTGATCAACGCCTCGTTGGACTGCTCTTTGTCCAACGGGATATCAAGAAGCTGATTGTAGGGGAAAGTCTCCGAGCGCTCCACAGACTCGGCAATTCTCGCCATCATCCGTACCGCCTCAACGGGATATTTGCCCACCGAGGTCTCCCCCGACAGCATCACGGCATCACTGCCATCGAGAATGGCATTGGCGACATCCGATGCCTCAGCGCGGGTGGGGCGCGGTTGTTCGATCATGGACTGCAGCATTTGCGTCGCCGTGATGACTGGTTTCCCGAGGCGATTGCACAGGTGGATGACACGCTTCTGAATCAGGGGGACTCGTTCTGGAGGTAACTCCACACCCAGATCACCCCGGGCAACCATCACCGCATCGGCAGCACGGACAATCGCCTCCAGATCATCCAACGCTTCTGGTTTCTCAATCTTGGCCACGATCCCTGGTATCTTGTGGGGATCCTCTCCCACATGCCGCACCAGAGGCACCGGACAATGCGCTATCAGATGCTCACGCAGTTCCAGGATATCGGCTGCCCGTCGCACGAAAGAGAGCGCCAGGTAGTCAAGCCCCAGCCTCAGCGCCACCAACGCATCCTGCCTGTCCTTGTCGGTCAGCGCCGGAATGTGCAGCTTGGTCCCCGGCAGGTTCACGCCTTTATGGGACGTGAGCACTCCACCCACCAGCACGCGACACCTCAGACGAGAGGACGAGGGCACACGGTCGATCACTTCCAGCTCCAGCGCGCCATCATCAAGGAAAAGATGATCCCCAGGCTGGATGTCCTCGATGACCTCCGGATGAGGGAAGGGGATGACTGGCCCTTTCACATCCGGGCACGGCTCAGTTGCGAGCACCACCTCCTGGCCCGTCCTGAGCTCCAGCCCCTCGGCTGGCAGCTCCCCCACGCGGATCTTCGGCCCTTGCAGGTCGCCCATCAGGGCCACGTAGCGTCCCTCCTCCTGGGCCAACCGCCGGACCATCGCGGCACACCGCTCAGCCTCCTCGGCCGTGCTATGTGAGAAATTCAGCCGGGCCACCGTCATACCGGCACGGAGCATCGCGCGAATCACCGCAGGCCTCTCTGTGGCCGGCCCCAGCGTACACACGATCTTTGTCAAAGGCATGGCTCTCTGCCCCCTGGAATCACGATCTCACCTACGCAGCACACCCAGCACATCGAGGCCACATCTTACTGCCGAAGGCCCACACTGTCCACC
>CAZHBB010000084.1:11003-13170 GCA_964530185.1 uncultured Anaerolineales bacterium | reverse complement strand
GTGACTGTCAGCCTGTCAGTTGCTGATCGACCGGGCGGCCAGGACAATGATCTCGGCGGCTGTCTCCGGATCGATGCGCGAGGTGTCGATCGCCAGATGGTAGTACTTCAGGTTGCGCCAGTCGGCGTTGTTGTGCATGTGTCGGATGTACTGGCGTTTCTGTTCGTCGGACTGCCGGACGGCGCGTCGCGCCGCGGCGAGGGGCCGGCCCTCGCGCTCGGCCACGCGCTGGGCGCGCACCTCCGGTGGCGCATAGATGCGCACGTGGATGGCGTTGGGCCAGTCCCGCAACAATATCTGGCCGCCCCGGCCCACGAGCACCACGTTGTCCTGGCGGGCGAAGTCCTCCACCGTCTCGCGGAGGACCTGGGCATAGGTGTGGCCGTCCAGCGTGGTGGCCTTTTCGAAGGCCGAGGCCTGTTTGCGGTAGAGCGAGGTCATCTCGCCGCTCACCAGCCGGGCGCGTTTGGTGAAGCTCTGCTCGAACTCGCGGACGGCCTCGATGTCCACCCCAGCGTCTGCGGCGATGCCCAACAGCACGTCCTTGTCCACCCGCTGGTAGCCAAGGCGTTCACACACCAGGTTGGCGATATGATCGCCCTCGCTGCCCAACTCGCGTGAGATGGTGATCACGGCCATGGCTGACCTCCTATGGATGTGGCGGTGTCCTATGTGATGGATGTGTCATGGTTCCCAGGTCTTTTGACTCCGGAGAACCACTGCCCTGTCACCTCCAGCCCCCCTTGCTGTCGCAGGGGGCTTTTGGGATAGATGTGGGTCGCGTCCGACGTGAAGCCCCTCCGCGTTTCCTGCCCTCCTGGGCCGCATACGAGCAAGGAAGGGACCCTGTCGTTGCCCTCTTTGTAGCAGGGTGTCTTGGCTTTGTCAAGTGGCGGCTATACAATGCATGGCGACGATGGACATTGTCAGATCGGTGGGTATCATCGAGGGTTGTCTGGTCTAACAAAGGATAGGATGGAGATCTCGAGCACGTTCGCCTGGGAGAATCTGACGCCTGAGCCGGGCCATTTCACCTTTGGCTATTACGACCGTATTCCCTGGGACGTGGAGGGGCGCCTGCACCTGGCCCTGCGCATCCCGCAGCAGGGGCATCTGCCCCTCCCTGGTGAGGTGGCTGACGTGGGATATGTGGACCGCGTGACGCGCACGTTCACCAAGGTGGGGGAGACCCGGGCCTGGTGCCACCAGCAGGGCGCCATGACGCTGTGGCTGCGCCAGCGCCAACGCACGTTTGTCTATAATGACTTCGTGAGGGAGGGTGGGGCGTGGCGCCCCATCGCCCGCATCTATAGCCTGGATGAGGGCGAGGTTGGCCGTTATGGGGTGCCGCTATACGCGGTCTCCCGCGATGGGCGGTGGGGGGTGAGCCTCAACTTTGGGCGTATCCCACGACGTGGTTACAGCTATGCCCTGGCCCCGCTGCCCCGCGACGACCCGGCGCCCGATCTGGATGGTGATGGTCTATTCCTGGTGGATCTGGCGACGGGTGAAGTGAGCCTGATTGCCAGCTACCGGCAGCTCATCGCCGCCCACCCCTTCCCCTACGACCTGGAGGGCACCTACCTGTGGCTCAATCACGCTATCTTTAACTGCGACAGCAGCCGCGTGATGGTGCTTTTCCGCTACGCGCCGCAGATGGACCCGCCGAACCCGTGGCGCACTTTTATGTTCACCATGCGCCTGGATGGCAGCGAGCTGCGCTGCAGCCTTGGTGATCTCTACTGGCGGGGCATGATCTCCCATCAGATCTGGGGGCGCACGCCGGGCGAGGTGTTGGTGGACGCCAACTGGGGCGGGCGGGGCCATGAGTACGTGGTCTTCGACGAGGGCCGCTGTCCATGGCAGGCGCAGCGCATCTCACGCGGCATGGGGCCGGCAGGGCACCTGAACTTCTCCCCCGATGGGCGCTGGCTGGTGGCCGACACCTATCCCGATGCGGAGGGCATCCAGCGATTGGCGCTGGTTGAGGTGGCGACAGGGGAATGGGTGGAGTTGGGACGCTTCCGCCACCAGGTGCCAGGGGCCCAGGGGGATTTGCGCTGTGACCTGCATCCCCGCTGGTCGGAGGACGGGCATTACCTGACGGTGGACACGATTCACACCGGCGAGCGCAAGATCTTTATGCTGGATCTGACGGATGCGACGT
>CAZHBB010000084.1:0-10903 GCA_964530185.1 uncultured Anaerolineales bacterium | reverse complement strand
CGGGCGCGACGGGGTTCGGCATGGCGCACATGCATGCAGCGGGGTACGAGGCGTCGCCCGACGCGGAGATCGTCGCCGCCTGTGACATCAACCCCGACAACCTGGAGGCCTTTTGCAGGGAACACCAGGTGCCACGGGGCTACACCAGCGCCGACGAGATGCTGGCCAACGAGGCGCTAGACATCGTCAGTATCTGTCTCTGGCCTCACCTGCACGCGCCCATGGTGATCAAGGCCGCTGAGGCGGGGGTGCGCGCGATCCACTGTGAGAAACCCATGGCCGTCACCTATGGGGAGGCCAAGGAGATGGTCGCCGTGTGCCAGGCGCATGACGTGGTGTTGACCTTTAATCACATGCGGCGGTTCGGAGCCCCTTTCCAGAAGGCCAAGGCACTGTTGAAGGAGGGGGCTATTGGGACGCTGGAACGCCTGGAGGCCTATACCTCCAATCTCTACGATTGGGGGACGCATTGGTTTGACATGCTGTTCTTCTACAACGATGAGACGCCGGTGGAGTGGGTGATCGGCCAGATCGAGGCGCGGGGCGGACAGTCGATCTTCGGCGTGGTGGTCGAGGGTCAGGGGTTGGCCTTCTTCAAGTTCAGGAACGGGGTGGCCGGGTTGATGGTGACGGGATCCTCGCAGTTCTTCCAACAGGGAGAGGCCCTGCGCAGCATCGGCACCGGCAACCGCCTGATTGGCTCCAAGGGGGTCATTGAGGTGGCGGTGGATCACGGCCCTGAGCTGCGGCTGCGCAGTGAGGAGACGGGCGGGAGGTGGCAGGAGGTGCCGCTGGAGAAGGGTGGACTGCATGGGGCGCACCTGCACAAGCTGGCCGTGTTGGATCTGATCGATGCCCTGAAGACCGGGCGCGAGCCAGAGTTGGCGGCTCGCAAGGCGTTGCAGGCCACCGAGCTGATCTTCGCCACCTACGAGTCGAGCCGCCGCCGGGGACGGGTGGATCTGCCGTTGGCTGTCGAGGACTCCCCCTTCCAGACCATGCTGAACATGGGCGATATCACCACCTGGCCCGATGGTTACGTCACCGCCAACGGGGTGCGGCTGCACTACTGGCGCACCGGTGATGGAAGTAAACCCCCGCTGGTGCTCTGCCATGGTTTCAGTGACAACGGGCTGTGTTGGACGCCCCTGGCGCGGGCCCTGGAGGCGGACTACGATATCATCATGTACGATGCCCGTGGCCATGGGCTGTCCGATGCGCCCACAACGGGCTATGCGGACGGGGACCGCGCGGCGGACCTGGCCGGGCTGGTCCAGGCCCTGGGGCTGAAGAAACCCGCCGTGCTGGGCCATTCCATGGGGGCCTCCACGGCGGCTGTGGCCGCAGCCCTCTACCCCGATCTCTTCAGCAAGGTGCTCCTGGAGGACCCGGCGTGGTGGGAGGGGGACCGTCACCCGCTGAACATGAGCGAGGCGGAGCGCAAGGTGTGGTTCGAGGAGCGCCGCAGCCAGATCCTGACGCAGAAGCGGATGTCGCGCGAGGCCCTGATCGCCCAGCTACGTGAACACTCACCCGGCTGGCAGGAGGCTGAGTTGGGCCCCTGGGCCATCTCCAAGCAGCAGTTAAGCCCCAATGTGCTCAACCGTCTGTGGCTCAAGCCCAGGCCGTGGCGGGAGGTGGTGGCTGCGATCACGGCGCCCACGTTGCTGATCACGGCTAACAATGAGAAGGGAGGGATCGTGACGCCCGAGATCGCGGCCGAAGCCCAGGAATTGAACCCGAAGATCAAGGTGGTGCACGTTCCTGACGTGGGGCACAACATCCGGCGTGAGGCGTTTGACACCTACGTGGCCGCGGTGCGCGAATTCCTTGCCGAGTAGGATCTGTGGATGGAGGGAGATGACAGGATGGTGCTGGCGACGCGCTGGCTGATTGGGTGCGGTTCGTTGACCTGGCCACGGGAGATGCCCCGGGAGCAGGTGTGGGCGGAGATCGCAGAAGCGGGCTATGATGGTGTGCCAGTGGGGCCCCACGTGGGGACAGCAGAGGAGGCGCTGGCCTGGTGTGACCGGTTTGGGCTCCGGCCGGCGCCGGGCTACCTCTCGGCCGATTACTGGAAGGTCGAGGAGGAGCCCCAGATCCTGGCGCGGGCGGCGGAGTACGCGCGGTTCATGCGCGATGTGGGCTGCTCCGAGCTCTATCTGGGGCCGGGGGGATTTGGGAGCTATGTCACCTCCTCAGGCCTGACCCGCGCTCAGCTCGCCGGTCACGTGGGCCCCGAGGACGGCATGACCGATGAGGAGTTTCGGCAGTTCGCGCGGGCGGTGACCCACGTGGGAGAGATCACACTCTCCTTTGGGGTGAGGAGCTGTTTCCACAACCACGTGGGCAGTGTGATCGAGACGCGGGACGAGATCGATCGTCTCTTTGAGTTGGTGGATCGCGATGTGGTCTTTATGGGGCCGGACATCGGCCATCTGGTGTGGGCCGGGACAGATCCGGTGTCATTTTGTCGCGACTACGCGGAGGCTATTCGGTCGGTGCACATCAAGGACATCAACCCCCAGGTTCTGGCGCGAGGTGTGGCCGAGGGCTGGGAGTACGGCCAGTTCTCCGACGCCGGCATCTTTGCCGAGTTGGGGGAGGGGTGTGTTGACTTCCCGGCGATCTTCGCCATCTTGCGAGACGCAGGTTACCAGGGCTGGGTGATCGTGGAGACCGATCGGACGACCAAACCGAGCGCTCTGGAAAGCGCGAAGATCAGCCGGGCCTACCTGCATGGTTTGGGGCTTTAGACAGGTGGGAGCCAGGTTGCAGGACGCGATCGACTCTACCGCACTCTGGTATGAGGGGAGAGTTCATTCACCACGCCGGCATGATCCTTGAGGGCCATCGGCACCCGGGGATCCAGCCGGAGGTGGTCTGAGATTCAATGTGATGGAGGTGTAGTCGATGGCATTTACGATATATCGGGGGACCAACATCTCGCACTGGCTCAGTCAGAGCGACCGGCGCGGGGCTGAGCGGCGGGCCTTCTTCACCCAGCAGGATGTGGAGCTGATCGCCCGTCTGGGAGGGGGACGGTTCGATCATATCCGGCTCCCTGTCGATGAGGAGCAGTTATGGGACGAGAACGGCGACCCGGACCCGGAGGCGTTTGGGCTGCTGGAGGCCGCGCTGGATTGGTGTGAGGCGGCCGGTCTGCGGGTGGTGGTGGATCTGCACCTGCTGCGCTCGCACCATTTCCTCGACAGGGAGACGCCACCGCTCTTCACGGACCCCGACGCACTGGCGCACTTCATCGACCTGTGGGAGCAGCTTTCCGATCGTCTGGAGGGGCGTCCGACCGATCAGGTGGCCTATGAGCTGCTTAACGAGCCGGTGGCCCGTGACCCCGATGACTGGAATCGGGTGGCCCATGCGGTCTACCATGTGCTGCGGGCCCGTGAGCCCGCGCGGGTGATCGTGCTGGGCTCGAACTGGTTCAATCAGGTTCAGACCTTCGCGCAGTTGGACGTGCCGGAGGACGACGACCTGATCCTGACTTTCCACTACTATAAACCCATGTTCATCACTCACTACACCGCACCCTGGTGGGAGGGTGGGGGAAGCTATCACGGCCCCATTCATTACCCGGGCCGTCCCATCGCGGACGAGGACCTGGCGCGGATGGACCCGGCGCTGCGAGAGTTGATCGAGCGGGAGGGGCTGAACCGTCCCTTCAGCCGGCAGACTATCGTGGAGGACCTGGCGCAGCCTCTGGCGGTGCGGGAGGAGACGGGGTTGCCGCTCTACTGTGGCGAGTTCGGGTGCTATAGCCGCACGCCCACTGAGTTACGGCTGGCCTGGTATCGGGATATCCTCTCTGTCTTCGAGGAGCTGGATATCGCCTGGGCAAACTGGGACTACAAGGGGGACTTTGGCATCGTAGATGCGCAGGGTGAGCTAACGCCCATCGCCGAGGTGCTGTTGGGTGAATGAGGACGCCACGATGAAGGCATGGGGGGCTTTGAGGCGGGTGGGAGCTGTGGCGGCGCTCGCCATGGTGACCGCTGGACTGGCAGCCTGTGCGGCCAGCACGACTGCCCCCCGCCAGATTACGAGCGTCTCCTGGCGCTAGGTGTGGGGGGACGAGTTCGATTATCGAGGCCTGCCTGACCCAGCCCGGTGGGACTATGAGGTGGGGTACATCCGCAATCAGGAGCTTCAGTACTACGCCCAGGCACGAGAGGGGAACGCACATGTAGCGGATGGCCATCTGGTGATCACGGCGCCGCAGGACGACTACCAGAGGCATCGGTACACGTCCGCCAGCCTGCATACCAAGGGCAAGGCAAGCTGGATCTATGGACGTATCGAAGTGAGCGCCAGACTACCCACGGGGGTGGGGATGTGGCCCGCGATCTGGATGCTGGGGACCAACATCGATCAGGTGGGCTGGCCCAGGTGTGGTGAGATCGATATCATGGAGAATGTGGGGTTCGATCCCCACCGTATTCACGTCAACGTCCATACCGAGGCCTACAACCATGTCCTGGGGACCAACAAAGGGACTTCGCTCTATCTGCGAGAGCCCTACGCTGACTTTCACGTGTATGCCATCGAGTGGTTCCCCGATCGCATTGATTTCTTTGTGGACGACCAGCGGGTCTTCACCTATGAGAACGAGGGGATGGGCGATGCCGTGTGGCCCTTCGATCGGCCGCTCTACCTGATTCTGAACGCTGCAGTCGGCGGCATGTGGGGCGGTCAGTATGGTGTGGACGACACGATCTTCCCTCAGGATTACGTGATCGACTACGTACGAGTCTATGAGCTGATCCAGTGAGCGCCGGGTCGGGCCGCGGCACTGACGGGCAAGCCGTGGGGCGTGCGTTGTCCTGATGCTGAGAGATTGCTCTATCAGGGGGTAAAGCGTATGCATTTCACCTGGGAGGTTCCCTATCCATCGCAGCGGATGCCAATCCTGGCAGATTATGTCGTGGCGACTTCGCAGCCGCTGGCGGCTGAGGCTGGGCTGCATGTGTTGCGTGCTGGAGGCAACGCGGTCGATGCGGCGCTGGCCACGGCGATCACCCTCACGGTGGTCGAACCCACCAGCAACGGCATCGGCAGCGATGCGTTTGCCATTGTCTGGGACGGCCAGCGTCTATGGGGGTTGAACGCCTCAGGGCGGTCTCCCAAGGCCCTGAGCCCCGAGCGTTTCGCGGGCATGGCCCAGATGCCGGCGGTGGGCTGGGACCCGGTGACGGTACCAGGCGCGGTGAGCGCCTGGGTGGCGCTCTGGCGCAGGTTCGGACGGTTACCCTTTGCGGCGCTCTTTGACGCTGCTATCTACTATGCACGCGAGGGGTTCCTGGTGTCGCCGATTACGGCACGCGTATGGCGCTACGCCGAGCAGCGTTATGCCCGGTTTCCGTCCTTCGCTGAGACATTCCTGCCCGATGGGCGGGCCCCGCGGCCCGGTGAGCGCTTCCGCTGTCCAGAGCAGGCCGATACCCTGGCCCTGATCGCGGAGACAGAGGGGGAGGCGTTCTACCGTGGCGAGCTGGCAGCGCGTATCGCTGCCTATGCCCGCGAGACGGGAGGGCTGCTGACGGAAGAGGATCTGGCCGCTCACGCGCCGCTGTGGGTGGAGCCGCTGGCGCAGGACTACCGGGGTTACCGCCTGCACGAGATCCCGCCCAACGGGCAGGGACTGGCGGCGCTGATCGCGCTGGGGATCCTGCAGCACTTCGACCTGGCACGCTATCCGGTGGATTCGGCCGACTCGGTGCACCTGCAGGTGGAGGCCATGAAGCTGGCCTTTGCTGAGGCCTATCGCCACATCGCCGATCCGGCGTGGATGGAGGTGCCCCCGCAGGCGCTGCTGGCCCCCGATTTCCTGGCCCGACGGGCGCAGGAGATCGACCTGGCGCAGGCGGGTCATCCGACCTCGGCGCTACCGACGGACCATGGCACCGTCTATCTCACCGCTGCGGATGGAGAGGGGATGATGGTCTCCTACATTCAATCCAACTACATGGGGTTCGGCTCGGGTATCGTGGTGCCGGGGACGGGGATTGCGCTCCAGAACCGTGGCGCCGGCTTCTGCCTGGAAGCTGGACATCCCAACCAGGTCGCCGGCGGAAAGCGGCCCTATCACACGATCATCCCAGGCTTTGTCACCCGTGACGGGCAGCCGGTGATGAGCTTCGGCGTGATGGGCGGCCCCATGCAGCCGCAGGGCCATGTGCAGATGATGGTGCGCATCTTCGACTACGGTCAGAACCCGCAGGCGGCTTCGGACGGGCCGCGTTGGTTCGTGGACGAGGCCTTCGAACTCTGGCTGGAGCCGGGATTTGAGCCAACCGTGATCGCGGAGCTGCGGCGGCGTGGGCATGTGGTGCATGAGGCGCAACCGCCCGGACGCTTTGGTGGGGCCCAGTTGATCTATCGGCTCGGGACGGGGTACTGCGCGGGGACCGACTGGCGCAAGGATGGTCAGGCTGTGGGCTTCTGACCGCCGTCCTATGCGGGTTGATCTCCCACGATTGAGGATTTACCGCCGAGGGAGTAAGGGGCGCAGAGACGGGAGATGGGGAGACAGAGAGATGCGGAGACCGGGGAGAAATCTTGCGATCTTAGCACGTTCCGCGGTCGGGATCTGCCGCAGAGACCCAAATAGGGAACATGGGAGGGGATATGGCGCAACTGACCAAGCGGGAGCGGGTGCTGCGCACGGCGCGGTTTGAAGAGGTGGACCGTGTGCCGTGTTACGACATCCTGGAGAACGATGCCATCATCGAGTACTTCGCTGGCGAGCGCCTTACCCCAGAGAACGGACGCCGTGTCAAGGGGTTCGCCATCGGGCGTGTGTTGGATATGACGCGCATGCCCTACGGGCCCTGGGAGCCACGACGCTATCGGCGCGAGGACGGCCTGGTCATCCAGCAGGAGCGCTGGACGCAGTGGATCGTGGAGCGGCCTTTTCACACCGTGGCAGAGCTGGCGCGCTGGGTGGAGGAGGAGATCGAGCGGACTGATGCGCAGCGTTTTGATGAGGGCTATACGGAGCGCGTCCACCGCGAGATCCGTGAGCTGCAGGCGCTCTTTGCCCGTGGGGACCCCACCGGTCGAGGCGATCCCACGGTGTTGGTGTTGGAGAGCGGGGTGGGGTTGACGGAGATGTATTGGGTGGCCGGGATGGACCTCTTCTCCTATCTGATGGCGGACGCGCCAGAGCTGGTGGAGGCGTGGCTGGAGGCCCGCCACCAGGCCGAGTTGCGCCGTGTGGCGGCCATCGCTGATCCGGCCTTGATTCCCATTGCCCTGACCTATGATGACCTGGCCTACAAGAACGGCTTGCTCTTCTCCCCGCGCTGGCTACGTCGGTTCTGGGTGCCGCGATTGGCGCGGCTCGTCAATGCCTGGCACAGCCGTGACACCTTGTGCCTGTTTCACTCCGATGGTAACCTGTGGGCAATCCTGGACGACCTGGTGGCCGCTGGCATCGATGGTCTGAATCCGCTGGAGGTGTTGGCGGGGATGTCGGTGAAGGCGGTGCGTCAGCGCTACCCGCAGCTCTTTCTGACGGGGGGGATCGATGTGAGCCAGCTCCTGCCGTACGGTACCCCTGAGGAGGTGCGGGCCGTCTGCCGTCAGACGATCGAGGAGGCCGGTGGACGGGGCTACTTCCTGGGCTCGACGACGGAGCTGCACTGGGACGTGCGGCTGGAGAACGCCCTGGCGATGTTCGCCGTGGCCTACGGCGGTTCGCCACCGCCGCCAGGGTCGGCCGCCTGAGCCTGGGAGGGCCCATCGGCATCGGCGGTGGGCGGGAGCTTTCTCGCGTTTTCCCCGACGGCGCCCCGTGGGGTATACCCTTATAGTGTATGAGGCGAGATGAACGTTTATGGAGGTGATGGGATGCCACTTCAGGTTGGATTAGGCTCAAGTGTGACGAGGTACTATCCGCAGACAAAATCGCTCCCAATGGACTCGCTTGATCTGGAGGGCGCGCTGAATGAACGGTTGGTCTTCCAGGTCGTACTGCGGTTGGAGGATGAACCGCGTCAATCGGTGCGGCTTGAGGTTACGGGCCCTGAGGGCTGGAGCATCCGGGTTCGGCGCGTGGGCTACGTGCCGGTGCAGCATCACAACACCCCCATCGATGAGGACACCGATGGGCTGGAGCAGATCCCCGGCTATGTCCCCGATCCATTGTTCGATGAGGACACGTTGTTGTTACCGGCTCAGGAGACGCATGCCTTCTGGGTGACGCTGCAGCCCGATGCCCAGGCGACGCCGGGGACGCATCGCCTGAGTGTCCGGGTGCTGCCGGAGTCGGCGCCCGAGGTGACACGGGAGGTCAATGTCCGCCTGTATGACGTCGTGCTGCAACCCAGGCGGGACTTTCATATCACCCACTGGTTTTACATCGACGCGCTACTCGACTGGTATCGGCTGGAGCCGTTCGAGTCACGCTTCTGGACGATCGTGGCGAGCTATATCCGCGACCTGGCGGACCACGGCATCGACACGCTCTACGTGCCGGTGTTCACCCCACCCCTGGATGGGGTGAAGCGGCCAAGCCAGTTGCTCCACGTGACCCGCGCTCCCGATGGTTCCTACCGCTTCAACTGGCGCGATGTGAAGCGCTACGTGGACCTGGCAAAGGCATCTGGCATCAGCCACTTTGAGTGGTGCCATTTCTTCACCCAGTGGGGCGTTCAGCATGCCATTCGCATCTATGAGGGGCAGGGTCAGGGCGAACGGCTGCTGTGGCCGCCGGACGCGGGCGCCACCTCCGAGACCTACCGTAACTTCCTGGCCCAGTTCCTCCCGCAGCTCTATCGGTTCCTGCAGCAGGAGTCGATCCTGGACCGTTCCTTCTTCCATGTCTCCGACGAGCCGCACGCTGAGCATCTGCCGCAGTACCATGCGGCCCGCGCGATGCTGAAGGAGCTGGCGCCCTGGATGAAGGTCATGGACGCCCTGAGCGATCTTGAGTTCGCACAGCAAGGCGTGCCTGATGTCCCGATCCCCAGCATCAAGACGGCATTGGAGTTCGTGGCGGAGGGCGTCCCCTGTTGGTGCTACTACTGCTGTGGCCCACGGGGACACTTCCTGAACCGGCTGCTGGATACACCGTTGCCCAAGATCGCCATGCACGGGATGCTCTTCTACCGCTGGCCGTTCCAGGGGTTCCTGCATTGGGGATACAATTACTGGTACAGGTCGCAGACGCGCAAACTGATCGACCCCTATACGGTGCAGGATGGCGAGGCCTGGGTGCGTGGCTGGGCCTACGGGGACCCGTTCCAGGTCTATCCTGGGCCCGATGGGCCGGTGGACTCCATCCGCTGGGAGGTCTTTGCGGCGAGCCTGCAGGATTATCGGCTTTTGCAGACCCTGGGGGTGCCGCGTGATCACCCCCAACTGGCCGACATTCACAGCTTCGAGGACTTCCCCAAGGACGCGGCATGGCGTGACGCGGTGCGGCGCGCTTTGCTGGAGCGCGGCGCGGCGTCTTGAGTCCGGGTTAGTGGAGGTTGTCTGGGGCCGCGGATTGGGAACGCGACATGGGGTGAATCATAGTGTGACGGAGGAGGTAGCGGATGAAGCCATTTGACTATGTGGCGCCGCAATCCATCGCCGAGGCGGTTGCGCTGTTGAGCGATGGCAGCCGCGTGGCGCGGGCCTTTGCCGGGGGCACCGATCTTCTGGTGCAGTTGCGCCAGGGACGGCGCGATGTGGACCTGGTGGTCGATATCAAGCGGATCCCCGAGCTGACGCGGCTGGGTTATGGTCTGGAGGATGGATTGGTGTTGGGGGCTGCCGTGACCTGTGCGCGCTTGTGCGCCTATCCGGCAGCTCGGGAGCATTACCCGGGGCTGGTGGACGCCGTGTCGCTGATCGGCGGTGCGGCGATCCAGGAACGAGCCACGGTCGGCGGCAACCTGTGCAACGCAGCACCCAGCGCGGATTCCATCCCGGCGCTGATCGTGCTGGACGCCTGGGCGGAGGTCCAGGGCCCGGATCTGAGCCGGCGGGTGCCAGTGCGGGAGTTCTGCATTGGACCGGGTGAGACGGTTCTCCAACAGGGTGAGCTGCTGGTGGCGGTGCATGTGCCACCGCCACCAACGCGCAGTGGTGCCGCTTACCTGCGCTTCACCACCCGCAAGGAGATGGATATCGCGGTCGCTGGTGCAGGGGCGTGGGTGCGTCTAAGCGAGGACCTGAGCCGCATCGAGGCGGCGCGCATCGCCCTGAGTGCGGTGGCGCCCACCCCGTTGGCGGCCGACGCGGCTGCTGTGGCGTTGGTGGGACAGGCGGCCACCGATCCTGTGTTTGTGGAGGCTGCTCGTCTGGCTCAGGAGGCGGCGCGGCCTATCAGTGATACCCGTGGTACAGCCGCACAGCGCCGTCATCTGGTGGGCGTGTTGGTGCGACGGGCATTGCAGCGCGCGGTGGCGCGGGCCCGTCAGAACGTGCCGGGGGAGGCATGAGCGATGGCCGACAAGGTGAAAGTGACAACAACGATCAACGGTGAACCGACCACGTTCCTCTGTGAGCCTCATCAAAGCCTGCTGGAGGTCCTGCGCGACGTCGTGGGGCTGACCGGGGTCAAAGAGGGGTGCAATGACGGAAACTGTGGGACCTGCAGTGTGTTGCTCGATGGCCGGTTGGTCAAGTCGTGCCTGGTGCTGGCGGTTGAGGTAGAGGGCCATGAGATCACCACCGTCGAGGGCCTGGCGCTGTGGGATGGGTTGCACCCGCTGCAGGAGGCTTTTGTCGAGCAGGACGCGTTGCAGTGTGGTTTCTGTACGCCTGGCATGCTGATCGCCTCCAAGGCATTGCTGGATCGCAATCCGGACCCTACCGAGGAGGAGATCCGCACCTGGTTGGCGGGGAACCTCTGTCGCTGTACGGGGTATGATAAGATCGTGCGGGCGGTACG
>CAZHBB010000083.1:9638-13171 GCA_964530185.1 uncultured Anaerolineales bacterium | reverse complement strand
GTATGGACGGACGATTATAGCAATCTGGTGCAAATCCTGAGGTGATGATTGACCGGAGGAAATGCTCATTGGATATTATGACTGGATGCATCATGGGGAGAGCTCTACCTACCTCTACTACCTTGGGCTGGTGGATCCCTCTCGTTACATGGACCGTGTGCGCGCATTGCACTTTGCAGCGATGTACATAGGAGAGGATCCCCTGGCGCAGAACTGGGATCCCCAACTCAAGATGATCCGCTCTCCGATCAATGGGAGTCGCGGGCCGTGCACCATGATGACTGCGGAGGACTGGGTGACACACCGACCTGTGCTCGCCTCTAATCTTCTTCATACGCGCCTCTAATGGGGTGC
Organism: uncultured Anaerolineales bacterium; assembly: GCA_964530185.1. GTDB lineage: Bacteria > Chloroflexota > Anaerolineae > B4-G1 > SLSP01 > PWVB01. The sequence goes on along the minus strand of CAZHBB010000083.1, from coordinate 12,817 downwards.
TAAGGGAAGCCTGCTATTCTAAAATAAGACGTTCGCAAATGACGAGGCTGCGAACTGCGCTGAGCTAAGCATCTGTCACTACCGGTTGAGATTTTCGTCGGGAGGTCTTTATGTTGACCGAAAGAGATATCGCCTACATCCGTGAGCAGATTGCACCGCACGCCGCGCCAGTTCTGTCGCTCTATGTGGATGTGAACCCGGCTAAACCTGAAAATGCCAACCGGGCGTGGTTGGTGCGTGCCAAGAATGCGTTGCGCGAGTTATCGTTACCTGCAGATTTGAGCCGTGGCGTATTGGGACTGCTGGAGCAAGAGCGTCCTCATGCGCGTACGTTGGTCCTCTTCGCGGCAGAAGACGTACTTGAGCGCTACGACCTGCAGGTGGATCTGCCCGTCGTCGATCTGGCTCACGGGCGGGTAGAGGCGCGGTGGGGCGAACCCTATGTGGCCCCGCTCGTGTATGCCCTCGACGAGTTTGAGCGTGCTGGGGCACTCTGTCTTCATCGCAGTGGCTGGCGCTTCTTCGAGATCGATCTGGGGGAGATACGGGAGATCACCGATCTCTTTGCAGAGATCGCTCAAGATGAATGGGGTGAATTGGAGGCTTATATCCCGGTGCTGCGTGACAACCTCCTGCGGGCACGCGCAACCTCTCGCGCTGACCGTTTCGCGCAGCGTATGCAGGCCTGGGTTTATCGGTTCTTCAAGCGGCTGGCCAGCATTGTAGAGAGAGTCGTTGTTCAACGAGATATCCGTCGCCTGGTATTGCTTGGACCTGAAGAAGAGACCAAGTTCTTCGAGCAGTTTCTCTCCCGTGATCTGCGGCGGCGAGTGGTGGCTCATGTGGGGGCTTTGCCAGCACCCGATGCCTCCCCCTCGCAGGTCCTGGAACGGGTGGCCCCTGCGCTTGAGGCCGCTGAACGTGCTGAGGAACAGGCCTTGCTCGACAAGATCCGTGATTTGCCTGGGATTTGGGGGATTGATCCCACGTTGGACGCGCTTCAGATGGGGCAGCTTTCGGTCTTGGTCGCGCCATGGAATCTGGATGTGAAAGTGTGGCGCTGTCCAGATGGCTGGGTCGCCGAGACCAAAGAACGCGCACGTCTGATATGCGTGGACGGTGAGCCGGAGGAGGCTAGCCTGCATGATATCATCGTCGATCTGGCCATGGACTTTGGGACTCGATTGGAGTTTGTGCGCGGCGAGGCCGAGGAGCGATTGCGGCGAGAGTTCCACGGTTTGGCAGGCCTCCGCCGCTGGTGACGAGAATAGGTCTGAGATTTGCAGCCAGGGCGCCAAACGGCTGGGAAAGCGCTCTGGCTGTTTCTTTGTGTGGATGGGTGAACTCTCGGCTTGAATATCCTCAGCGCAGTCAATTTGTGACGTCTCCCTGGTTCAGGTACAATATTTTGGCGTGTTGTGCCACTCCGGCGATGTGTTTGAGTGTCACCGGAGCAAAATCTGGAGAAAGGAGGATGTGCCCCGGTAGACCCTTGGTCAGGTCTGCCTGCACAATACATTATGGCTCAGCGACAGATTCTCTTTCTGCCCCCGGTGAAACTGGCAAAGGTTATCCTTTCGGAGCGAGCACGGGAGATATTGGAGGACCTGGGAGAGGTTGTCTGGAACGATTCGGACCGTGATTACACGCAGGAGGAACTGGCGAACCTGCTTCCGGACGCCGAGGCTGTTGTGACCTCGTGGGGTAGCCCCTCATTCACGCCGGAGTTGTTGGAAAAGGCTCCGAAGCTGCGTATCGTTGGGCACGCCGCAGGAAGCGTCAAGCACCTGATGCCCAAAGAGGGATACGATCGAGGAATCGTTGTGCTGAGTGCAGCTTCAGTGATTGCGGACCCGGTAGCCGAGTACACTTTGTGGGCCATGCTTAATATGCAGCGCAACCTCTCCTGCTGTGAAAAAGTGATGAAGGAGGAACGGGGTTGGCGTTGGTGCAACGAGGGCACCTCCCACGAGCTGTTTTTCAAACGGGTGGGGTTGGTGAGTGCCAGCATGGTGGGGCGGCGGGTCATTGAGCTCCTGCGGCCATTCCATTGTGACGTGATGGTTTATGATCCCTATCTGAGTGATGAGGATGCTGCGACGTTGGGCGTGCGGAGGGTTTCCTTGCTGGAGCTGTTTGCCACCAGCGACATTGTCTCGGTTCATGCGCCGACTACGCCGGAGACACGTGAGATGATCGGTGCGGAGCACTTCAAGGCCATGCGTGAAGGCGCACTCTTCATCAACACGGCGCGGTCATGGGTGGTGGATCAGGCAGCCATGGTAGAGGAGCTGCGCGCTGGGCGCATTCGCGCTGTGATCGACGTCTTTGATCAGGAGCCACTACCGCCTGAGGATCCGTTGCGCACGATGGATAATGTCTTCCTTACGCCTCATGTCGCGGGGTACACTGTGGAGGCACGGTTGCGCCAGGTCGAGGCGATCGCCGAGGACATGGCACGCTTTTTCTCCGGTGAGCCCCCGCGCCTTGCTGTGTCCTGGGAGCGTCTGCGTATTATGGCTTGATTCCGCTTCTGGGTGAGACCTGACCGTCTGGAGGTGACTCGGTGCGACTCGTGGTGTTCTCCAAAATGCTGAAGGATCTGGATGTGTCTGGGCTGATCAGCCTCGCCCATGAGCATGGCTTTGACGGATACGACCTCTGCGTCCGTCCCGGCCATCCGGTCAATCCCGATAATGTCAGCATGGCACTGGTGGAGGCGGTGCGTGCGATGCGAGGGGAGGGCCTTGAGGTGCCCATGCTGACGGGCAATTTCGACCTGGTCACGCCGGACCATCCCGCAGCAGAGCTCATTCTGGCTGCGATGGATCGCGCTGATGTGCGGCTGCTCAAACTTGGGTACTTTCACATTGACCCTCATCAGCAGGATTATTGGACACTTGTTGATGAGATCCGTGCAGCCTTTGAGGGCTGGCAGCGCCTGGCTGCGCGATATCAGGTCAAGGTCTGCTATCATACGCACTCCGGTGCGTTCATGGGCCTCAACTGCGCCGCTCTCATGCACCTACTGCAGGGCCTCGACCCGCGGTACGTGGGTGCCTACATCGATCCTGGCCATATGACGGTGAATGGCGAGGATTTTCCTTTGGGGCTTGCCATGGTCAAGCGCTATTTGAGCGCCGTCGCTGTCAAGGATGTGTTGCTGGTTCGGGAGGAGG
>CAZHBB010000083.1:0-9538 GCA_964530185.1 uncultured Anaerolineales bacterium | reverse complement strand
TGAAGTTCGGGCCTGAGACACTGACCTCGGTCACCTGTGCGCGGGCACGGGTGGATGTGGTCACCAGGGATGGTGCGGTGGTCGAAGGGTGGGGGGAGACGCCGCTGAGTGTGCAGTGGGTGTGGCCCAGCCGGCTTTCCTATCAAGCACGGCACGATGCGTTGACGCGGTTTACCATACTTTTGGCGAAGGCATGGGCGCTACACACTCGGGCAGGGCATCCGATGGAGACTGGCTGGGCATTTCAGCGGGAGATCCTCCCAGAGTTGTTGGCGGACTTCAACCGTCAGCGGACATGGGGGGGAGAACCCATGCCGTGGCTGGCGGCGTTGGTCTGTGCTTCACCTTTCGACATCGCGTTGCACGACGCCTACGGACATGCCCATCGGAAGCCGGTCTACGAGACCTATGGCCCACCTTTCATGAAGGACGATCTGAGTCGCTACCTGGAACCGGCATCAGGCGCCCATCTCACGTTCGAAGGAAGATACCCGCAGGACTTCCTGGTTGCGACACCCCCTAGGCGGTTACGTGCCTGGCACCTGGTAGGGGGGCTGGATCCCCTTGACGCGTCAGAGTTGACCGGTGAGGAGCCTGATGATGGATATCCGGTGTTGCTCTCCGATTGGATCCGTCGGGATGGCCTCAAATGTCTCAAGGTCAAGTTGCGGGGCACAGACGCGGAATGGGACTATCGACGCCTTGTGCGCGTGGGGGAGATCGCGATGCCGGAGGGTGTGGAATGGCTAAGTGCTGACTTCAACTGCACTGTGACCGATCCGGCCTATGTGACGGAGATCCTGGATCGTCTGATGGTGGAACACCCGCGTCTCTACGGTTCGTTGCTGTACGTGGAGCAGCCGTTTCCCTATGATCTGGAGCGTCACCGGATTGACGTGCACTGTGTGTCGGCCCGCAAGCCGCTGTTCATGGATGAGAGCGCGCATGACTGGACGTTGGTTCGCCTGGGACGTGCTCTGGGGTGGACTGGGGTGGCGTTGAAGACCTGTAAGACGCAGACTGGCGCGCTTCTTTCGCTCTGCTGGGCCAGGGCACATGGGATGACGCTGATGGTTCAGGACCTCAGCAACCCCATGCTCGCCCAGATCCCCCATGTCCAACTCGCCGCACACGCTGGAACGATCATGGGGGTGGAGACTAACGCGATGCAGTACTATCCAGAGGCCTCACGCCCCGAGGCCCGTGTCCATCCCGGTCTTTACTGGCGACGAGATGGGGTAGTCGATCTTTCGTCGCTGCGAGGATCAGGTTTTGGCTATCGCCTCGCGGAGATTGCTCGCGAACTCCCTGCGCCCGTGGCCGTGTTCCATAACCCAGGAGGGTGAGTCAAGCAGCCGTTGGCGAGGAAGTGGTCTCTGGCTCTGCCCTATGGTGGAAACAGAAGAACGGTCCGGGTTGCCCGGACCGTTCTTCGTCCCTGGTGCCCCAGAGAGGACTTGAACCTCCACGCCCAAAAGGGCACAGGTCCTCAACCTGCCGCGTATGCCTATTCCGCCACTGGGGCACAGGTGTTTACATTATACGCAATGTCGTCCTGTTGTCAACTTTTTTGCAGTTAGGTTGGGTTCGTTGTTGGATAAAGTGGACTTGTGGTCTATGAAAGCTGTCCTAGAATATTCCCATGAAGACTGTACGGGTTCCGGTGTGGCCAGGCTCGGAGGTGATCTTTCCGGGACAGTTGGCCGTAAGCCAGGAGTCAGAGGCGGGACATGCGGCGGTGTCTGCCGTCTGTCACCGCGAGCATTGCCTGGCCCTGGCTCTTCCTGCGCGCAGGGCCGGAATGCCGGAAGTGGCCAGCATAGGGACGTTGGTGGAGTTCATCGACGGAGGACGACTGTTTCCCCACGACGTGGGGCACGTGCTGTTGGGACGGGCGCGATGCCGTCTGGTCAGCCTTCATAAGGATGCACCGTTTCTAGAGGCGACGGTGACGTTGTGGCCCTGGTCGGATCGTCCAGAGCCGTCCCCGCAGTTGATCACCCAGGTGGGACAGTATTTGCGCCGTTACATTGCGGCTTTCTCCGAGTTGATGCCACCTGCGTTGATGCCAGATGTGTTGGATTACGGTGTGGCTACCCTGGGAGTGGTCGCGGCGGCCGCTTTGCCCCTGCCTGCTCAGGAGAAGTTATATCTCCTGAGGTTGGAGACGGCCAATGAGTTGCTCAGGGCCGTGCTTCAGCACCTCCGGCTCCAGGTTCCTCTGGCGGAGCGTTTGGCTTCCATGTCGCCAGTCTGGTCAGAGCGTTTCCCATTAAGTGTTCTGAATTGAGACCGCGGCTACGCTAGACAAGGGCCTGCCGCATACGCAGCAGGCCCCGCCTCTGATTTGAGCTTGTGAATTTCCTCTTAGTTGCTCAGCTTACCGGATCGCCTTTTCGGTCTCCTTGTCGAATACATGCATCCGGCTCATGTCGAAAGCTGCGGCCATGGTCATACCCGTAGACGCTTTGGTACGCGGATCGAAGCGGCCCATGAAGCTGGTGTGGTCGGTGGCGAAGAAGACGTTGACCTCATTGCCCATAAGCTCGGTGATTTCTACCTTGGCCTCCACGAACGCAGGAGTGATTCCCGGCGGCGTGTACTCCGGGTCATGGATGTGCTCTGGACGCACTCCCAAGATCACCTCTTTGCCCAGGTAGGACCTCAGTGGAGGCTGTTTCTCTGCGGGGATCTCTACGCGGAAGTCCCTACAGTCGGCGTACATTTTGCCATCCTCCTCAATCAGGGTGGCGTCGATGAAGTTCATCGCCGGGCTCCCAATGAAGCCTGCCACGAAGAGGTTGTTGGGGTAGTCATAGAGGTGCTGCGGGGTGTCCAGTTGCTGAAGTACACCATCGCGCAACACAGCGATGCGCGTCCCCATGGTCATGGCCTCGACCTGATCGTGGGTCACGTAGATGAACGTGGTCCCCAGGCGCTGGTGCAACTTGGACAGCTCAGCGCGTGCCTGCACACGGAGCTTGGCATCCAGGTTGGAGAGAGGCTCATCCATCAGGAAGACGTTAGGCTCACGGACAATGGCGCGTCCCACAGCGACACGCTGCCGCTGACCGCCCGATAGCTGTTTGGGCTTGCGGTCGAGCAGGTGCTCGATGCCCAGCATTGCGGCGGCTTCTTTCACGCGTCGATCGATTTCCTGTTTCGGTACCCTACGCAGCTTGAGCCCGAAGGCCATGTTGTCATAGACCGTCATGTGGGGGTAGAGGGCGTATGACTGGAAGACCATGGCGATATCGCGGTCTTTGGGGGGGACGTCGTTGACGAGCCGATCACCGATGTAGATCTCACCTTCATCGATCTCCTCCAGCCCGGCCAGCAGGCGCAGGCTGGTGGTCTTGCCACAGCCTGAGGGCCCGACGAAGACCAGGAACTCCTTGTCCTGGATCTCGATGTTGAGGTCATTGACGGCCACCACATCGCCGAACCGCTTGGTCACGTGTTTATAGGTTACGCTTGCCATAGTTCACTCCTCGTCAGTGTATGTGATACAATGCTTATGCTCTCCTGGCCCTAAGGCCAGGCCTAATCCCTGCGTTGCTCAGGCCAGGATGACCCGCGTGCCCAACTCGCTGAGATCCCAAAGGGGCGCGTTGCGGGCCTCTCGGCCTGTGATCAAGATGTCCGCCTCAGAAGCCGGTGCTACGAAAAGTGGCGCGGTGCGCCCTAAATGTGTGGGCCGCACAAGGACGACGTGTTGCGCGCCGATTGCGAACAGCCTGCGGGCCATGGTGGCGACTTCCTGATCCTCTACAGTGATGCCGCGCTCGGCATCGACACGGTCTGCCTCGAGCACAACGTAGTCCAGGCGCAGGCGGCGGAGCACATCGAATGTCTCTGGATAAAGCCCATAGGCGGCTCCCAGTTGCCCACCCACGACGTACAGCGTGTGTCGCTCCTGACGGGCCACAGCCCAGGCGATGTTTAGCGCGTTGGTGATCACCGTCAGGGGTGGATGACCCTGCAGAAACGTCACGACCTCGGCCGTAATGGCGCCAGGCCCGAGGAAAACCACACTGCCATCGGCGATAGTACGCGCTGTGGCTTCTGCAATCCTGCGTACTATTGGTGAGGGCGGGTTCGACCTCAGAGCCTGATCGCGCGCCAGAGCACCACCGTGCACACGCTGCAGACAGCCTGCAGCTTCCAGCTCCGCCAGGTCACGCCGCACAGTCACCGGGTCGACGCCCAGGAGCTGTGCCAAGTCAACCACACGGGCCGCCCCCTGTCGCTCCAACGACTGCAGGATTTCCCTATGGCGCTGCTTCTTAAGCATGACGTGTTTCACATTATTACCTTAGCATGGTTTGGGGAGCGGGTCAATCCTCGGGGGTATAAAGCGTGCAAAATCGTGCAAAACAAGTCAATTACGTGCTATGGATTAGGTGAGGGCGTGGGGAGAGGCGTCAACGGAAGCCCATAGTACCCCTCGACAATCTGGCGGAACATGGGCGCCGCCACTGTCGAGCCCTCCCCTGCGTTCTCCACGATCACGACCACAGCCAGTTCAGGGTCGTTGGCGGGGAAGTACCCGGCGAACCACGAATGAGGCAAGGCACCCTCCTGTGCCGATTGGGCGGTGCCTGTCTTGCCTGCTACAGGGATCCCCAGCCCACGAAAACGGTGTGTGGCTGTGCCCAGCTCAGGATCACTTGTCACACCCAGCAACGCCTGCTGGATCACCGCCAGATGCTCGGCTGAGACGGGAAGCTGGCCGACGACCTTCGGCTGCGTCACCTGCTCCGGGTGTTGCTCGTCTCCGGCGATACGCGCCACCAGATAGGGCTGGTAGAGGGTCCCCCCGTTGGCGATTGCTGCCATCATGCGCGCGATCTGCACGGGGGTCACCAGCAGAAACCCCTGGCCGATCGCCATGTTGACCGTATCGCCTGTGCCCCAGTGTTCCTGATACGTCGCCCACTTCCAGTCCGGGTCAGGGACCAGGCCGGCGGCCTCGGATAGCGCCTCCAGCCCGGTCTCCACACCCAGCCCGAATGATCGAGCATAAGTGGGCAGGATCATGGGATCGATGGCATGAAGTCGCGCACCCACCTCGTAGAAGACCACATTGCAGGACGCCGTCAATCCCTGTTGGAGATTGATGTCGCCGTGGCCGGATCTGAGCCAGCAGAACTTCCGATTGGCGATCCCCAGGCCATCCCAATAGCCAGGGCAGTGGAAGGGCGTCTGCGCTGTCATGCTCCCAGGCCCAAGGCCAGCCGCCATGGTGACGATCTTGAAGACCGACCCCAGGGGGTACTGGCCCAGGGTGGCCCGGTTCAAGAGCGGTCGGTTGGGATCGTAGAGCACGGCCTGGCGCTCCCCATCAGCGGTGGGGCGCACGAAGACGTTGTTGTCGAAGGTCGGCCCACTGGTCAGCGCTCGCACCGCGCCGGTGTGGATGTCGATGGCTACCACAGCGCCCCGTCGTGCCCCGAGCACCTGTTCCACCAGGGCCTGCAGATCGCGCTCCAGGGTGGTGTATATAGCACGGCCGCGCGACGCCGGGCGTTCGGCCAGGCGACCCAGGTAGCTGCCGTCAGGGCCCACCAGGTAGAGGCTCGCCCCGTTCTGCCCAGCCAGGATGCGCTCGCCCCAGGCCTCGACCCCGGCAATGCCCACGCGTTCGTCCCCACGGTACCCAAGGCGGCGGTAGGCCTCGTATTCTTCGGCGGGGATGGGTGAGACCCAGCCGACCACGTGTGCGCCGACGCCTTTCATAGGATAGAGGCGGCCCGGCTTCTCCCTTCGCTCGATGCCCGGCAGGCTGAGCATCTCGTCGTAGGCCAGGCTTGTCTCACCGTCCAGGTCACCGATGGGGATGAACCACTCGGCAGGCTGACCGGCGTAGCGCTGGCGGATCGCCTCAGGGTTCATATCCAGCGCCTGGGCGAGTGCGTTCAGCACTTGGTTCTCGTTCTCGATCCGGGCGGGCACCACGCCGACCGTCACGATGGTGGCCGGGACGGCCAGACCAGCACCGTCTATATCGTAGATGTTAGCCCGCGGCGGAATCTGGTACTCGATGCCGAAACGCCTGCCCTGGGAGAGATCAGGCCAGACGCTCCCGACATGCCAATCTACCCACCATTGGTCGTTGCTGCGCAGCAGGTCCAGGCGGTTGCTGGCCTGCAGGTCGCCGAAGAGCGCCGTGTGCCAGATCTCCTGGAAGTCAATCCAGGCGCTTCCGTTCTCAACGCTTAGCGTGCGCGGCAGGATCGTCACGCTGATGGTGGTCGTGGTATGCAGTGGCCCGGTGTACGCAGCCTGGAAGTCGTCGAGGGTCAGCCCCTGGCGTAGCTCGGGCGTGAGAAGGGTGTACATCTTAGCGTAGTCTGAGATCTGCCAGGCCTCCAGGAAGGACTGTCCGATCTGCTGGGGCGTGAGGACATCGAGGGTGGGGGTAGCCAGCACACGGGTGGGGGCCTGGGACGGGCCACTCTCTGGCGATGTGGGCACGGTGTGTGTGGCGCAACCCGCAGCCAGGACACTCAGCACCATGAGATGAACCAGAAGTTTGATCCTCATAGTACCTCACCCGGATCGGGTCTGGGACAGGCGTAGTCGAAGTGACGGGCGCACAGCGCGCGCACGTTCACAGTCAGGGGCCATCCTGCCTCCAGCAGCAGCCTGACCACGGCGCACAGCGGCAGTCCCACCACGTTGGCGTAGCACACTTCGACCTCCTCGACCGGCTGGAAGCCGCGATGCTGAATTGCGTAGGCCCCAGCCTTGTCCCGTGGGTCTCCTGAGGCGACGTAGAGCCGCAGGTCCTCCTCTGAGTAGGCGCGCATGCGGACAAAGGTCGTGACCCGACGCACGAGAAGCTGCCCCTTCGGAAAGGCCAGCGCGACTCCCGTGTGCACCTTGTGGACCCGGCCCCTTAGCTCTCGCAGCATTGCTGCGGCCTCACCGTCATGCGCAGGCTTGCCCAGCGGCTGTCCGTCCAGATCCACCACCGTGTCGGCGGCCAAGACCCAGGCCGCGCCTCCCACGGTACGGCGCGCCTCGCGGGCTTTGGCCTGGGCCAGTCGGGCGGCCAGCGCCGGAGGCGTTTCGTGGGGCAACGCTCGCTCGTCTACTTCCACCGTCAGGGTCTCCACGGGGATGCCCAGCCAGCGGATCATCTGTTGCCGTCTGGGTGAGCTGGAAGCCAGGTATAACCGCTTTCTCGTGCTGTCGTCTACGCCGGTTGGTCTGTCCATAGGCTGTTGAGCGATAGTATAGTCCTTTCCCATTCCGGGAAAATCGCGACGATCTGGTTAGAATAGTACCAATTTCCTATTGCGTTTTCGTCTGAGTTTGGATAGAATATGGCTAGATCGGGGAACATTTTTCAGGTGTGTAAATCTAGGAGGTGTGAGATGTTGTATCTACCGCGTGAGGAGGGCCAGGGGCTAGTTGAGTACGCCCTGATCCTGGTGTTGATCGCCATTGTGGTGATTGCGATTTTGGGCTTGCTTGGTGATCAGGTGAGCACAGTCTTTAGCCAGATCGTCTCTGGGCTAGGCTAGGGTTTGGCTCGTCTAACTCGACAAAGCCCCGCGGGAGCGGGGCTTTGTGTTTGGTGACCAGTGGCTATCCGTGCTCGGCACACTCGGTGGTGCACTTGTTCTTTTGACCTGGATAGGGATGCTCGCTGTCAAGGGTTCAGGTTGGTACGCTGTTCATGGATTGGTGGAGGAGATAGCTGGTGCTCCGATACCAGCTTGCCAGGCCTCGGTGTGTGTTCCGTGCTTCCCCTTGTAAGCTCAACTGGGTTGCGCTCGGGCGCGTTGTCTATTATCCTTGCTGCATCTGTTTTCTGAGCAGGGGTGTACAATCACCGCCGATAGCCGTGCCACAGACCGCCGTAGGGCTTCTGCATTGTGTTTCGTGTGTGGCTCGGCATGTGGTTAACCTGTTGAAACGGGACCGATGGTCGTGTGCTGTGTGGTCATGTGCCAAGCGGGCCAGAGCAAGCGGGTCAGGCTGTCTGATCACAGCTTGCGGGTGATCCTGGTGTTGGTGTGAGAGCTGGATGAGGCGTAGCAGACGATCTTCGACTTGGGTGCCAGGTAGTGATCATCTCTGGACATGGGTGGTCCTGATGGCCTTTGCCTTTCTGGTCTCGCTGATCCCCCAGCCTCCGAACGACCTCTGGTGGCACCTGAAAGCGGGGGAGATCATCTGGGCCACCCGACAGGTCCCTCACGCCCAGATGTTTGCCTGGACGCTTCCGGCCGATGCGCCCTTCGTCTATGCGGCGTGGCTGGGGGAGCTGGCGCTGTACCTTCTCCACCACGTTGGGGGGCTTGCCCTGGTGCTCTTCGTGCGTACGGTGCTGATCGCTGTTGCGTTCTGGGTGGTGGCGATCGAGGCCAGACGACGCAGCGGGTCATGGCGTCTCACTGCTTTGCCTATGGCGCTGGCCTGCACCATGGTGCTCAACAACCTCATTGCGCGGCCACAGATGTGGTCATTTCTGCCTTTCGTTCTCTACGGTGTGCTGCTGCAACGCTTTGTGGAGGAGCGGCTCGACGCACGCTGGCTCCTGGGCCTCCCCTTGATCATGACCGTATGGGTCAACCTGCACGGGGCCTTTGTGTTGGGTGGGGTGCTAGTCGCGTTCTACGCGGCAGGGAGCGGGCTGCAAGCACTGCAGAAGGAGAGGCGCCTCACGGCCCTCAGGCACCTCCGCTGGCTTGTCTTCATCGGGGTACTGACGGCGCTGGCCATGCTGTCCAACCCCCAGGGGCCGCGGATCGTGGCCTATGTCATGGACTTGATGACCGACCGCCCGAGCCAGAAGTTGGTCGTCGAGTGGCAGTCGCCCACTCCTGAAGGTGTTGCGAACACAGCCTTCTTTGCCAGCATCCTGGTCCTGCTCGTTGTACTCGCTTATTCACGATACAGGCCGAGCGCGACAGATACCCTCCTGCTTGCCGCCTTCCTCTGGCTGGCCTGGAGCGGCCAACGTTACGTTGTGTGGTTTGCGCTGATCATGACGCCCATCCTGACCCAGGCGCTGGCTGGGCTTCCCATACGGTGGCCGATATTGCCGGTGCAACGCAATGCCCTGAACGCCGTGCTGATGGCTGGGTTGGCGCTCCCGGTGATCCTGGTGCAGCCCTGGTGGGTGGAGCGCGTGCCCCTACCCGAGATCTATTGGGTGCAGGTGCTGAGGGATACGGAGGCCGGGCCGCTGGTCGATACAGCAACACCCGTGGGTGCGGCGGCCTACCTGCGTGGCCATCCCGGAGGGAGGCTGTTCAACGAGATGGGGTATGGGAGTTATCTGATCTGGGCGGCCCCCGAGCAGGGGGTCTTCATCGATCCGCGCGTTGAGCTCTATTCCTATGAGATGTGGCAGGACTACGTCCGGATCGGGCAAGGTGTGCGCTACAACGAGTTGCTTGGCCGGTATGGCGTGGATCGTGTCCTGTTGAGCCGCGCATCGCAGGCGGAGCTTTCCCGGCAGCTTGTGTCAGATTCGCGGTGGAGTCTGGAATATGAGGACACCTATGCCCAGATCTGGCAG
>CAZHBB010000082.1:0-13346 GCA_964530185.1 uncultured Anaerolineales bacterium | reverse complement strand
ATCCGCAGAGCGATCTATGTGGAGATTGCTCCCCTGGAGATCGAGGCCTGGTGCACGCATGAGCCTGTGCCATTTGCCGAGAGGCGCACGGGCGAGCATCGTGTGCTCAAGATAGGGGACAAGTGGGGAGACCTCTTCGACAGTGGCTGGTTTCACTTCACGGGCCGGGTTCCCAAGGCGGCCACAGGTCAGCATGTCGTGCTCCTGTTGGACATCAGCGGCGAACTGTGCGTTGTGGACAAGGAGGGTATGCCGCTCCGCGGCCTGACCCCTGTGGCCTCAACCTATGACTACAGTCTGGGAGAGCCCGGCAAACGCGTATTTCAGGTGGCCCAGGAGGCGATCGGTGGCGAGGTGGTCGATGTGTGGGCCGATGCCGGTTGTAATGATCTGTTCGGCAACGTTGTGAACGAGGGCCGCATCCGGCAGGCCGCCATCGCCATCTGTCACGATGAGGTGCGTGCCCTGTACTATGACTTTGAGGTGCTGCTCGACCTGATGAAGGTTTTGCCCGAGGACAGCCCGCGCCATCAGCAGATCCTTACTGGCTTGACCGATGTCGTCCATCTTCTGTACGAGGGCATTGTGGAGATGGCGATCGAGGCGCGAGCTGTGTTGCGGCCCCTGCTGGCACAACGAGGTGGAGATCCCTCGCTCCGGGTCAGCGCCATTGGCCATGCGCACATTGATCTGGGATGGCTCTGGCCGATCCGAGAGACGATTCGCAAGGGGGCTCGCACCTTCGCCACGGTGCTGGATCTCATGGACACCTATCCAGACTATATCTTCGGCGCCAGCCAGCCCCAGCTCTATCAATGGATGAAGGAGCGCTATCCGCGGCTCTATGCCCGAATCAAGCAGAAGGTACAGGAGGGACGGATCGAACCTCAGGGCGCTATGTGGGTGGAGGCCGACACTAACGTCACCGGCGGTGAGTCCCTGGTGCGCCAACTCCTCTATGGCAAGCGCTTCTTTAAGGAGGAGTTCGGTGTCGATATCGATTATCTATGGCTGCCGGACGTGTTCGGCTATACGGCCTCCCTGCCCCAGATCCTCAGGAGAGCGGGCGTCACCAAGTTCTCCACCCAGAAACTGTCATGGAGCCTTATCAATACCTTCCCCTATCATTCGTTCCATTGGCAGGGTATCGATGGTACGACGGTGCTTACCCACATGCTGCCAGAGGAAACCTACAACAGCCCGGCTGCGCCGCGTTCGGTGCGTAAGATCGAACGCAACTATCGGGAGAAGGGGGTCTCACACCATGCGCTGATGGTCTTTGGGATCGGCGATGGTGGAGGTGGGCCGGGCGCTGAGCACCTGGAGCGCCTGCAGCGGATGGTGAACCTGGCCGGTCTGAGCCCAGTCCGGCAGGAGTCGGTGGCTTCGTTCTTCGAGAGGCTGGGACAGGAGACGGATCGCTTCCCCACCTGGGTCGGCGAGCTCTACCTGGAGCGACATCAGGGCACGTTCACCACTGAGGCGAAGAACAAATGGTACAACCGGAAGATGGAGCTTGCGCTGCGGGAGCTGGAGTGGTACGGTGTGCTTGCGAATCTCACTGGGACTGTCCCTTATCCGGCCTCGCGCCTGCTGGAGATCTGGCGCGAGGTGCTGCTCTATCAGTTCCACGATATCCTGCCAGGATCCTCGATCAAGCGGGTCTACGACGAGAGCCTGGCGCGCTATGCCGTCCTTCTACAGGAGGTGGAGCGGAATACGGTTGAGCGGCAAGCGGTCCTGGCCCGTGGGATAGACACGGAAGGTATGCAACGTCCGGTTGTTGTCTACAATTCGCTCTCCTGGCCGCGGGCCGAGTGGCTTCAGGTGGAGGATGCCTGGACTTTCGTGGAGGCGCCGGGTATGGGGTATACGGTCCTGGATCTGGCAGAGCAGGGGCCGGAGCCGACGCCGGTTGTGGCCATGCCTAACCATCTGGAAAATGACGTGCTGCGTGTGGAGTTCGGCGACGATGGTGCGATCCTCTCGCTGTACGACAAACGTCTGGGGCGTGAGTTGATCCCAGCCGGCGAGCGGGCCAATGATCTGGTGGTGTTCACCGACCCTGGCGACGCCTGGGATTTCCCCATGGACTATGCCGAACAGGCCCCCCGCAGGCTGACGCTGGTGAGCTCGCAGGCCCGGGTGGTGGGCCCTAAGGCCATGCTGACCCAGGTGTATCGGATTGGACACTCTGAGCTCCAGCAGGAGATCGTGTTGACCGCAGGCAGCCCCCGCCTGGACTTCGTCACCCACCTCAGATGGCGGGAGACGCGCACCATGTTGCGGGTACGCTTCCCGCTGGCCGTGCGTGCTGATGAGGCCACCTACGAGATCCAGTTTGGACATGTCCGCCGCCCGACGCACCGCAACACCACCTGGGACCTGGCGCGAGATGAGGTGCCGGCCCACAAGTGGGTGGATCTCTCGCAACGTGATTTCGGCGTCGCACTGCTTAACGACTCGAAGTACGGGCACAAGGTCAAGGGCCATACGATCGACCTGAACCTGTTGCGCAGTGTGCCCTACCCGGGGAGCAACCGTTATGTGGATCAGACCTTCCCGCCGGGTGAACCGCATCTGGGATTCACGGATCAGGCTGATCATACCTTCACCTATGCGCTCTTCCCCCATCCAGGGGATGCCGTGGCGGGAGGTGTGATCCAGGCGGCCTATGCCCTCAACGTGCCGCTGCAGGTCATGCCGGTCGAACCGCAGTCAGGTTCAGCCCCCAGGGTCAACTCGTGGCTATCCCTGGATAATCCCAACGTCATCATCGAGGCTGTCAAGAAGGCCGAGGACGACGATGCCGTGATCGTGCGGTTGTACGAGGCGGCGGGAGCCTCAGCCGAGGTCTCGTTACGGGTGGGTTTCCCGGTGGCGGCGGTGTTCGAGGCTGACCTGATGGAGCAACCCTTGAAACAGTTCGCGATGGACGGGGACGTGTTGCGGCTGAATTTCACACCCTTTGAGATCAAGTCGCTGCGGCTGGAGCCGCGGCTGGGGCCGCCCACGAAGTGATCGCGTTGACGGGGCCATGAGGGAGAGTGCGTCGTGCCGCTGACGTTGACCCATGAGGAACAGGCGTGGCTGGATGGGCGGGCCGGGTCTGCCCTCCAGCGCGCCATGGAGATCATCGTGGCGCTGGGTAAGATCTACGGGGCCCAGCGCCTGATCCCCGTGGAGAGCGTGCAGATCTCAGGGGTCTCCTACCGCAACATCGGGGACGCTGGATTGCGGTTCCTGGAACAATGGGTGGCGGAGGGCGCCCGCGTGCGAGTGCCGACGACTCTCAATCCAACAGCGATGGATCTGAGCGCCTGGCGGCAACAAGGCTTCGATGCCCCCTTTGCCGCCAGGCAGCAGCGAATTGTGCAGGTCTTTGCCCAAATGGGTGTGGGGGATGGTAGGCCGGTGCCCACCTGTACCCCTTATCTGATCGGCAACCGTCCCACGGTGGGCACCCACATCGCCTGGGCTGAGTCATCGGCAGTCTCCTTCGCCAACAGCGTCCTGGGGGCGCGGACGAACCGTGAGGGCGGACCGGGTGCGATCGCGGCGGCCCTGACCGGGCGGACTGCTGCCTATGGCCTGCATCTGGAGGAAAATCGCCGCCCTACCTCGTGGGTTGAGGTGCGTACAGCCGTCCGTGAGATCTCCGATTACAGTGCCCTGGGGGCCGTGGTCGGCGGTGCCGTGAGACAGGGTGTGCCCTGGTTCAGCGGCCTGCCCCTTACGCAGGAGGATCCTCTCTGGGAGGAGAAACTGAAGGCCCTGGGGGCAGCCATGGCTGCCACAGGCGCGGTTGCGCTCTATCACGTCGCAGGGTTGACCCCAGAGGCAGAGCTTCAGCGTCCACCTTCCCATCGTCAACTTGAACGCCTGGTGGTCGATGATCTGGCTCAGGGGTACGTTATGCTCAGCGATCCGGTTCAGAGGATCGACCTGGTGTGGATCGGATGCCCGCATGCCTCGCTGGCCGAGATCGAGCGTGTGGCGGAGCGGGTCAGAGGCCGGACGCTCCGTGTCCCCCTGTGGGTCACGTGTGCCCGCCCGGTGAAGGAGGCCGCCATGCGCGCGGGGTGGGTGTCTGAGATCGAGGCCGCCGGCGGTAGCGTGTTTGCGGATGCCTGTCTCGCCATCGCGCCGGTGCGGACCCTGGGGTTCAAGACTGTGATGACGCCCTCGGCCAAGGGGGCCTTTTATCTGCGCAACCTGGCGCGTGTCGGGGTGCGCTTCGCGTCCCTTCAAGCCTGTGTGACCACAGCGATCCGTGGAGAGCTGTCCGATGGGTGATCACCGGCCGCCGCCCGATCTCGTCCTTGAGGGGCGCGTTATCAAACAGGGCACTGCGGAGGGGCGCGCGTTGGTCTCGCCGGAGCCCCTCGGTTTCCTGGGTGGAGTAGATGGCAAGACAGGGATAGTGACCGAGCGCGGACATCCCCTGGAAGGGCTGAGTGTCGCCGGCCGGGTTCTGGTCTTCCCCACAGGGAAGGGGAGCACGGTGGGCTCCTATGTGCTCTATGAGCTGGCGGCTAATGGGTTGGCGCCCGCCGCGATCCTCAACACCGAGAGTGAGCCCATTGTCGCCGTGGGGGCGATCATCAGCGATATCCCCATGGTGGATCAGATCCCGGTGGAGGCGATCAGGACCGGCGACCTGGTGCGCGTCGAGGGGCCCTGGGTCAAGGTCTGGCGAACTCACGCCGACGTGGATTAGGCCTTTGTGGGTGGGGTCTAGCTTGGGGACCTCTGGGCCGCGCTGAGGGCCCTGGCTTCCTCAGCCGCCAGGGCGTAGAGGCCGAACGTGACCCGACCGCGCAGGGGAGAGAGCGAAGTCCCCAGGCGGATGGCTTGCAGCCAAACCCATGCGAACGGCCATCCGAGGCCGCTCAGTTGGACCGCCTTCCCGGCCTCGGTAAGGGCCTGTGCATCCCATCCCCCGGCCAGTGCAGTCAAGAGGCTATAGAGGAGGAGCAAGGGGGGCAGGGCAAGTGCGATGAGCGGTGGTGAGTTCAGCAGCACCTCCGTGGCCTCCCAGCCCTGTGCGGCTGCGAACAGTGCCAGAAGCGCTAAGCTGGCGAGTCCTGGCGCCACCAGGGTCTGCCACACGGTGATGGCCGGGCGCACCAGCGACCGGCTGGCCAAAACCCACGTCGTGATCAGGCGGAGTGTCAGCGCAAGGCCGTAGATCCAGGGGATGCCACTCTGGCCGACCCCGAAGCGGCCCAGCAGCAGGATACCGCCAGTGGCCATCGCCTGCTCCACCAGATTGACTGCCAGCAGCGCCCCGGGACGACCGGCTGCCTCTAGCATGCGGTCGGGCAGCCAGACGGCCCAGCGCAGGGCTCCCCAGATCAGCAACATCGGCAGCCATTGGACAGGGAGTGCCGGGATGTCCAGGGTGGCTACCAGGCGGTGTCCCACGGTGGTGAACGCAACCAGGATGAAGAGACTGAACCACACACCGTATTTGATGCCCTGGCTCAGGTAATAACGGAGCAGCGTGGTGTATCCCAGGGCCTTTGCTTCGCAGAGCGAGGGCAGCAGGTCCGTGTAGAGGCTGTCCAGCAGGATGCGGTATCCCCCCAGGTAGAGGGGGGCCAACACCAGGAAGAGCAGGGGGGAGGACAGGCTCCCGTCGATCGAGGCGATGGTGTGGCTCTGGATAACGGCCCCCAGGAGGGGAAGGGCGGAGGCCAGGGCCCAGGGCACACCGAAGCTGAGAGCACTGCGTGTGACCTGCGGATCGAACGCCGGAATAAGGATCGTTCTCAGGTGTTGCCCATCGCGACGGTGGAGCAGCATGGCCATGAGGAACGTCGCGATCTCACCTACGTATAGCCCCACAGCCAATCCCAGCACATTGGCAATGCCTGCCCCCACCTCCGGGGCCTGTGGATGCCATCTCTGGACGGTGAGGGCGGCTCCCATCTGGCATGCGAGCGACACGACGATATGCCACACCCCGAGAAACTGCTCGAAGTCGAACCTCTGACGAGCGCGCAGGGCCAGACGCAGCACACCGAAAAAGCCCGGGAAATGTAGAAGCGCCCGGGCCAGGAGGATGTAGCTCAGGTGGGCCATGCCGATAGCGGGTAGCCCGCCCGCTACCATCAGACAGATCAGGCCCAATTGCGCGGCGCTGCTGAGGAACTGCCACCATGTGTAGAACTGGAGGAACTGGGTGGCCATGTTGGGGGTCCGCCGGTGGAGCAGGCTGAAGTAGCGCACTCCGGCTACCCCGGTGCCGGCGTCTACCAGCAGCCAGACTATGGCCAGCCAATAGCGCACATGGGTCCAATAGGCGAAGGCATGCGGGTTGGGGATGAGGCGCTGGGGCACGATGCGGCCCTCGAAATACAGCACGGGGATGATAAGGAGCAGGCTGATAGGCATGAGGGCCAGGAAGCCCGCCAGGGGGCGGTGAAACCCGACATCGTGCCATTTGGGCTCCTTGGGGGCGCCGAGGCGCAGCACGGACTCGGGTGGATTGAGGAAGAGACGACGGCGAGCGGTATGATAGAGCCCAAGGATAAACAGCATGACGGCGAGGCCCACGCCTGCGATCCCCCATCGTATGTCCCGCTCTGGCGTTGGTGCGGGGGGATAGTCGGCAAAGCTGAGGGGGGTAAGATCCCCTGCTGCCTGGATGATCAGGCGATAGATCAGATAGTTGAAGTAGGGCCACTCACTCCAATCCTCGTTGCTCGGATGGCCCATCCATCCGCCCACCAGATAGACCTGGGTGGCCTCTCGGCCTCTAACGCGCTGGATGAGGCCCTCCCCCACCTGGGTGGCGATCAGGGGCTCCAGCAGGTTGGGGTTGGTGAGCACGGTGCGGGCGTGGATCGGTGGTGCGGTGCGCCACGGGATGGCACTCACCAGCGGATCGTCTGTGGTCAGGCTCTCGACATCGGCAGACGCCGATGTCGTGGCCATGCCGAAAGTGCTGAAGCCCAGAAGTACCCGCAGGTCGTCAATGCCCTGGGGGAACAGTGGCCCGGTGAAGAGCACCAATCCCAACCTGCCGCGCTGGATCTCCGGGCCGAAGATGCGCAGAGTCTCTTTGATGGGCGCATTGTTGATGACGATCACCTGGGCCAGGTCCGGTTGATCCACCCGGACCACATAGGGGGCAGCCAGGTCAATGGCGGCAGCGAGGATGTCCTCGGGGCCAATGTAGTAGATGCCAGTGGCCTCCGTGAGCGTCTGCGCATGGATGGTCCCCCCGCCGCTGAGTGAGAGCACCACCAAGAGCAGGGTCGCCAGGCTGAAAGATCGTCTCAAGAAGCTCATCATGTGTGCCAACGGGCATGGTGTCAATGACTGTTCACGGTTGGTGAGTGCTTAACACTCACTGTTGTTGAGCGTCGTAAGCGAAGGTCACGACTCCACGGGTGTCTGGGATGGGGGAGCGTCTCCCCCGCCTTCGGTGAGAGGCGGAAGATCTTCTACGCTCCGCAGCCCAAAGAGCTGCAGAAACTCAAAGGTAGTGCCGTAGAGGATGGGACGTCCCAATGCCTCGGCCCGTCCCAACTCCTCGATCAGTCCGGCGGTCAGCAGGGTGCGCAGTGGGCTGTCGGAGCTGACGCCACGGATAGCCTCGATCTGGGGACGGGTGATGGGCTGGGCGTAGGCGATAATGGACAGGGTCTCCAATGCTGCACGGCTCAGGCGCAACGTCACATCAAGGCCCAGCATGGCCTCGATATAGGGCGCGGCCTCCGGGGCTGTGACAAGTTGCAGACGGTCTCCGTGCCGAGTGACACGGAGACCGCGGGTCGCGAGCTGGCTCTCCAGCGCCGTGATATGCGGTGTCAGTTCATCCGCCGAGAGGCCCAGGGCCCGGCTCAACTCCCCAATCGAGAGCGGCTGAGGCGATGCGAAGAGCAGGGCCTCGATCAGGGCCTCGGGCGATAGCGTTGTGGCCTCGCTCACGCGTTGTTGCTCTCCTCACCGGCGGGCTTTTCCTCGGGTACGGCGGGTGGGATCTCCGGCGGCAACGCAGGGGGCTGGGGTTGGGTCTCTACCTTGGGCGCGGGGATCTTCCCCTTCTGAGAGACCACCGTCACGCGTAACTCCGGCTGACCAGCGATCTCCAATCCCAGCTCCTCTGTCAGGGTGCGCTGGATCACCTCGATCATTTCAGCCGCGGCGTTCGGAATGTTGGCCTCTGGCCCTACGCCGACATCGACGCGGACGGCGACCTTCCGCCCTTTGGCCCACACGTGGGGGGTGACCTTGGCGACATCGGGCAAGGGAGCCAGACGATGCTGGAGTAATTTGATCACGCTGTCGATGTTGACGTGGGCCAACCCGCCGGCGATCTGTTGCACACGCAGGTAGCGCCCTCGTTGGGGACGGATCTCGAGGATGATCAGCAGCGCGAGTATAAGGTCAGTGACGAGGGCGAGAACGATTCCCACTGCCAGGCGGAGCCAGGGCACCGCCGACCTGAAATAGCGCCCCCATCCCATGAACCAATCCCCCAGGATCGTCAGAGTGATGTGGGGGAAGACAAACACCAGGCTGAGCAAAACGATCAATACCAGACAGAGCACGACGACGATCGCGCGATTCAACTTCTCTATGAACGTCATGACAACGCCTCCTTGGTCGATCTGTGGATCTCACATGTATGAGATACGGTGATAACCCTCTTTCGGTTCCCCCCAGGGAATTGTAGCATCGAGTCCCATCTTGGCGGTCCGGGCTTTCTGGCCCGGCACCTGGCGCGCGCTTGGATCGAGGCTGGAGCTGGGTTGATCGGGAAAGACCATCAGGTCGCGGTCCGCCTGAAAGCGGGTAGCGATGGCCCATTCGACGTCCTGGGGATCGTCGATGTCAATGTCCGGATCGACAACCACGACGTGCTTCAGGGAAGTGTGGCCCCGAAAAGCGGCCTCGATGGCGCGTTGCGCGTCATCGGGCCCCTGGGCATCGATCTGGATGACGGCGTGGAGCCATGAACAGCCACCGGGCGTGATGCGCACCCCGGTACAGCGCGTCACCTTGCTGACCTCGGCGTAGATCGTCGGTTCGCGCGGCATGCCCATCAGGTTCTTGTGCTCCATCCCGGCCGGCAGCAGGGCGTGGAAGATGGGGTCGCGTCGATGGGTGATGGCAGTGACCCGGAAGATGGGTTGTTCCCGCACACTGTCCATAGTCCCCGTCAGGTCAGGGAACGGCCCTTCAGGTGCGAGCTCGTGCGTGAGGACGCCCTCAAGCACCAACTCGGCGCTGGCGGGGATCTCCAGGGGTTGGGAATAGGCCCGGACCACCGCGGCAGGGGCCATAGTGTTGGCGATGCCCAGTTCATCGACGCCCTTGGGGGGCGACATGGCCGCGGCCAGCAGGATATGGGGGGGTAGCCCGATGCACACGGCCATGGGCAGTCCCTCCGGGTATTTGCGCCAGGCGGTGTCGGTCCCCCGCCGCTCCACGATGCGCCCCACCAGGGTATCTTTGCCGATCCGCATCAGGCGGTGGAACGACAGATTGCGCCCATAGTCGGGGTCCCAGATGACAGCCACGCCGGTGGTGATGTAGGGGCCACCGTCCTCCGGATGATAGCGCGGGATGGGCACCTTTGCCAGATCCACGTCATCTATGATGACTTCCTGACAGGGGGCGCGTTCCACCTGGGATGGCGCGGTTGGGTGGTTCAGCGCCTCGATCATGCGGGTCATGAGTGCGTCCTTGCTGCATCCCAGTGCCCGCGCGAAGTGCTCCCGTTGGGAGACGTAGCCCGCGGCTATCCGCCAGCCGGGATACCCCTTGAGGTGCTCAAACAGGAGGGCCTGCCCGTCATGGCGTGCGATGTGCGCTGCCACCTCGAACTGAGGCGCAACAGGTTCGGTGACGTGCAACAGCTCGCCCGCTTCGTCCAACGCAGAGAGAAAAGCACGCGTGTCCATCATGGCCTATCCTCGTCGGATGATCCCTGGAGAGTGACTTCCTCGGCGCGCGAGGGCGCCGCGTTGAACTGGATGCGGATCTCCTCAACGTGGTGCGCCAGGGTCTCCTCGACCAGCTTCTGCATCTCGATCTCGTCCTCCACGGCGAGTACATCCTCAAGTTTAGCCCACGTCGCAGGACGCCGGGCATGTAGTGAGCATGGGTCCTGATAGGGCTCGATGGAGGTCTCATAGGTGCCGATCTCCCTGGCGATGTCGATGATCTCCTGCTTGTCCATGGCGATGAGCGGGCGCAGGATGGGGAGGTATGTGGCCCGAGAGATCAGATTGATATTCTGGAGGGTCTGCGAGGCGACCTGTCCGATGCTCTCACCGGTGACCAGGGCCAGGGCCTGTCGCCCTGTGGCCAACCGCTCCGCCACCTGCATGATGAAACGTCGGAACACCACGGTTGCTACGCGGGAGTCCAGCGAGGCCATCGCGGCCTCGAAGGGCGCTGCGGATACCATGTAGAGCCTGGCGTTGAGGCGATGCGGTGCCAGCACCTGACGGGCCAGGGTGACCACTTTGGCCCGATGGATACGTTCCCTGCCCCGCAGGAGATGGAAGTGGACAAAGTCGACGGTGCATCCCCGCCTGAGGATCATGTGGGCAGCGACGGGTGAGTCAATGCCGCCGGAGAGCAGGACCATCACCCGGCCGCTTGAGCCGACCGGCAGGCCTCCGATGCCGCGGATACGCCCGGCGAAGACATAGGCTGCATCGCGATAGACCTGGATGGTCACGGTCACGTCGGGTTGGTGGAGGTCGACCGGCGCCCCTGTGGCCTCCACCAGATAGGCTCCGACCTCGCGCTCAATCTCGGGTGATGTGAGCGGGAACTCCTTGTACCCACGGCTGGCCCGGATCCGAAAGCTGGTCTCTGGTGTCAGCACCCGCCTCGACGCCTCCAGCGCGGCGGCCTTGATGGCTTCGATCTCCAATGTCGTAGGGTAGACGGGGGCCAGGTACGCGATGCCGGGGATCCATCGCAGGCGCTCCTCTGCGGCCGGAGCACTCGCGTCGTCATCGACGGTCACAGTAATGTGGCTGTGGAAGCGGCTGACCTCCACCGGCCCCAGGTCATGCAGCACACGCCGGATGTTGCGGACCAACTGCTGCTCGAAGTGGATACGATTACGTCCCTTGAGCCCTAACTCCCCATAATGCACGATGTAGGCCTTCGCCATGTGACCTCCGTGACAGCAATGATAGCACACCCAGGGCGACCGGCTAGGGGGGATTGCGGAGGGCGCGAAGGCATGCGTGCTTCCACAGGTAGCAGCATGCAAACACTCTCAGATTCTTCAGTATTCCGCACCTGTGCGCCAGGGTGGCCCCATGCCCAGCGCGGAGGTCAGGTGAGATTGCGTGGTGAAGACGGCCTGTCGCCACCACATCACCGGGGGAGCAAGAAGGGCGTCTTTGAGCCCTTGCGACCTCAGATCGTGGCGGGGATGTTGGTCAATGGTATAGTTGAGAGCGGCAAAGCCCTGCTGTGGGAAGGGCAGGAAGCCCGCCAAGATGATGAGGGACGTTCATCAGAACCTGTGGAGGAGACATGTTGACTCATGACGTACTTATGAGCGTGCAGACACCGCCCCTTACTCACAGATGGAGATTTCGTGTGATGGGCCTGATTGCGCTGCTCGTCTTCATCGTCGGGTGTAGCGCCACCGCCACTCCAACGGACAGCCGCGCGGGTACATCCATCCCTGCATCCCCGGCACAGGTTGAGCCTTCTGTGTCTCCTGCCCCAACGTCGTCTGCTGTTCCTGGGGACACATTGGCCCCTGTATCCCCAACACGGGCTGTGCTTCCTATGCCCACCGCGACGGTGACGCTGGATGTTCCGGAACCGGACCGCCCCCTGCTGATGGCGCATTTCATGCCCTGGTACCAAGCTCCGGAGGTGAGCGGATACTGGGGCTGGAACTGGACGATGGATCACTTTATGCCATCAAAGGTGGACGAAAATGGACATCGCGACATTGCCTCATACTACCAGCCACTGACGGGACCGTATGACTCAAGTGATGACGCGATCTTGGAGTACCAGGTTCTGTTGATGAAGCTCAGCGGTATTGACGGTGTGATCGTGGATTGGTACGGCCAGGAGCCTTTCTGGGACTACGGCGTACTCAACGCGAGCACGCACAAGCTCTTCGATTACGTCAAGAGAGCGGGGCTGCGGTTTGCCATCTGCTATGAGGACCAGACAGTGAAACATATGGTGGACCATCATCATCTGTCGGTTGGTGATGTCTACACGCATGGCCAGGCGGTGATGGCGTACCTGCAGGAGACCTGGTTTCGTGAGGATGCCTACCTGAAAGTCAACGGTCGGCCCGTGTTGCTCGTATTTGGGCCGCAGTACTTCAAGAATGCCTCGGATTGGGATAAGCTCTTCTCTGGATTACCTGAACGGCCGGCGCTCATCACGTTGGATGGACACACGGAGTCGGCGGCACTCTCCAGCTACCCGTGGCCTCCCATGTGGGCTGGGACGGGTGGCGTGTTAAGCCAGGAGCGGTTGGAGGACTACCTTGTCAGCTTCTATAAGAAGGCGGAGCGCTGGGACTATCTGGTCGCTGGTGCTTTTCCTGGATTCAAGGACATCTACGCGGAAGCAGGGCTCGCGTCTGAAACACGCTATCTGGATCCACGAGATGGTGAGACGTTTCGCCTGACCCTGCGGATGGCGCTCGAACACCAGCCTGATGTCATTCAACTCATCACATGGAATGACTATGGCGAAAGCACGAGCATTGAGCCGACAGAGGAGTATGGGTACCGCTATCTGGAGCTGGTTCAGGAGACAAGGCGTGGTATGGGTGCGGACGAATTCTCGTTCTCGGCAGAGGACCTGCGCTTGCCGCTTTGGCTTTTCCAGGCGCGGAAGCGCTATGCGGACGACGAGGAGGCCCGTGCGCAACTTGATCAAGTGTTCGATGCCATCCTGGGTGGTGATCTCGAACAGGCACGCAGCATACTGGCACATTACCCGGTCGGGCCCTGATGCCAGAATGGAACTGCGCTTGAATGAGCCTGAACGGCTCCGCCTGACGATGCAGTGCGTGGTTTCCCACTGCACGTCTCGCTCTTCGGCTAACCCGGCTTCTCGAGTATCCTTGAGCGGGGCCGCAGCCGAGCGGCCATCCGTCTTGGTTGCAGCGGCATGGATCTATGCAGGGATGGCGCTGGTATGGACCGCTCCCCAGCTTGTGCCAGCCTTGCGGTGTTCCCTGCTGAAGCTGTCCTGGCTCCTGCAGGCTTGTCTGGCCCAGTGAAATGGGTATGCTGGTTGTGAGGTCCCCACGAGTGAGACACAGGGTACAATTACCTAGTAAAAGCACCTATGAAGATCGTCCTGCCAGCGTTCTTGCT
>CAZHBB010000081.1:2883-13369 GCA_964530185.1 uncultured Anaerolineales bacterium | reverse complement strand
TGGGGCGTACACCACGCCAGGGATCGGGGCCGGAGGGCGGTGATCCTCCTCATAGTGCTCCTTGAACGTGCGCGTCTGTGCCCCGATATAGGGCCGCTGGTTGTCCATCATGCGGTTGAGCAGACGTAACTGCATCTCTGCCAGGATATCGGCGTAGGCCGGGTCGTAGAAGAGATTGGTGAGTTCATGCGGATCGTTGACCAGGTCATAGAGCTCCCCATAGCCCAGGTGCGGGAAGTGGACGTATTTCCACTCGCGCGTGCAGACCATGGCGACGTAATCCCGGGAGCCTGGATCCAGCGGACCGTGCATCCGAGGGTTGAGGCGCAGATCGATCTCCGAGAAGGCATCCTCGCGCCAATCGTCGATATTGCCCTCGGCCAACCCCACCAGGCTGCGCCCCTGCATCGCCGGCGGCGGGTCCACACCCGCCACGTCAAGGCTCGTCGCCGGCAGGTCAATCGACTCCACCAGCGCGTCACAGACGGTGCCCGGGGTGAACAGCGGAGGATAGCGGATGATGTACGGCACCCGCACAGTCACATCGTAGAACGTCACACCGCTCTTGTGCAACAGGCGGTGATCCCCCAGGAGGTCCCCATGATCGCTGGTAAACGCGATCATGGTCCCCTCCAACAGCCCTCGCCGCTCCAGCGTCTCCAGAAGCCGACCGATCTGATCATCCACCAGGGTCACGTTGCCGTAGTAGTGGGCGATGATCTCACGCAGCTCGCGCTCAGTCAGCCGATCGTAGCCACGCTCACGCTGCAACTGCCTCTGAGGCGACTTGGCCTCCAGCTCTCCCTCGCGCCACACCGGGCCCGGGACCTCGTCTGGGTCATACAGAGTGTCATACGGCTCAGGGGGGTCGAAGGGGAAATGTGGGTTGCAGAAGGAGACCCACAGGAAGAACGGCGCCTGGCTATCGTAACGCTCCAGCCAACGGACCGCCCTGCGCCCGATAAAGACGTCGATCGTGTGCTCTACGGGCAGCGCCTGCGTGTACGTGCCAAACGGCCCAACCGGCCCCTTTGCCTGATGCTGCAGCCCGTCGAGGCCTCGCGCTCTGAGATACTCGATATACTGGTTGTTGGCGTCGGCCTTGCCCTCCACAAGATCCAGATAGGTAAAGCCAAAGGGGCCCCACTTGGGCATCATGTGCATCTTGCCGATGGCCGCCGTCACGTAACCGGCATCCTGCAGCGCCTGCATGAACGTGTGCTGCTGCTCGTGGGGCGGGAGGCCCACACAGTTGATGTTGCAGCCATGCTCCGAGCAGTAGCGTCCTGTCATCAGCGCCATGCGCGACGGCATACACATGGGATTCTGGACATAGCCGCGTGCGAAACGCACCCCCTCATGGGCCAGACGGTCCATGTGAGGGGTGTGGATCACCGGGTTGCCATAACAGCCCAGACAATCAAAACGCTGCTCATCGGTCGTAATCCACAGGATGTTAGGGCGTTGACGGCTCATAGCCAGATCCTCCATGCCTTCACCAGCGACGGTCGGTGTCGAAGGGGACGACGTCGGCCGTCTCCATGTACCAGGTCAGCATCCGCTCCTTCAGCGTCCGCAGCACCTCGGCGTAGGCAGGGTCATCGATCAGGTTGTGCGTCTCCTGAGGATCACGCCGCAGGTCATAGAGCTCATCCTGCTCATAGAGACGACGGATGTACTTGAACTCTCGGGTGCGACACATGGCCGCTTTGGTATGCCACGGGGCATCATCGGAGATCTGATGCTTCAGGCGGGGCCAATAGAGACTGACCGACGGATCCTCCCTCATCTCCACCGAGGGAAGCTCCATCGCCTGCCGCTCGCCCCTCAGACGCCCCCCCTCGCTGAAGATCGCATCACGGTGCACATCGGTCTCGCCGGTGAGCACCGGCACCAGGCTGCGCCCGAAGTGCCAATACCCGGGTTCGATGCCCGCCAGGTCGTAGACCGTTGCCGGGAAGTCCACCAACTCCACCAACGCCTCGCTGACACGGGCCGCCACTGGCACATCCCGCGGCGGCTTGATGATGAAGGGCACCCGCACCAGGGCGTCCTCGAAGGTGTTCTGGGTCTTCTCCACGATGCCATAGTCGCCGGTGTAGTCGCCGTGATCGGCAAAGACGAAGACAGCGGTGTCATCGTAGAGCCCGGCCTCCTTGAGCGCATCCATCAACAGCCCAAATTGATAGTCCAGCCGGGCGCACATGCCATAGTACACCGCCCGGAGCTCCCGCCAGCGCTCCTCCGTCCACCCCCGCAGGTTCTGGGCCTGGTAGATCGCATGCAGCAGCGAGGACTTGGCCGACCAGTTCTCCGGCGTCGGCGCCCGGGCGGGCACCCGGCTACGGTCAATCAGGCTATACCATGGGTCCTCCACCCCATAGGGCGGGTGAGGGTAGGTCAGAGGCAGAAAGATACACAAAGGCCGATCCGTGGGCGCATGGCGGATGAAGTCAATCGCGCCCAGTACGTTGGCCCAGTCGCCATCATAGTAGATCTCCTCACCGCCGGTATCCAGACGTCCCACATAGAACGAGTAATAGGTATCGCTCCCTGGCTCGCCCCGCCATTCCTGCTGACGGTCCATCATCCACATAGGTTTGGGCGGACGCTCCGGTCGGTACTTGATATCGCAGTGCTGGTCGTAGCCATCCTGCCCCGGCACCAGATCGTTCTTGCCTCCCCACCAGACGAAGTAGCCATGCTCCCGCAGGACGCGGAGCAGGTTGGGCTCCCCCTCACGGCTGCGGAGCATGTAATGCATCGTGCGGTGTCCGCGCACGTGAGGGTACCACCCCGTCATGAAACTGCAGCGGCTGGGGGTGCACACCGTATTCTGGCAGGCCGCCACGCGGAACGAAACCGCATCGGTCTCCACCAGACGATCCAGGTTGGGTGTCACAGCGGCCGGGTTCCCCAGATGTCCCATAACGTCACCGCGCCACTGATCGGGATTGAAGATCAGGATATGAGGGTGCTTGCGTGCCATTGTCGCTCGACCTCCTCGCCTATGATGGGCTTACGCGTGCAAACTGATCACGGATGAAGGGCCATGCCCCCGCTTTGTAGTAGCGATGGCCCCCCTCGCCGACATAGAGGGAACACCGCTCCGGCACTCCAGCTACCTCGTAGACGCGACGCAGGCGCTCGAAGGCCAGGCGCGTGTGCTCGATGGGGAAGATGGGGTCCCCCTGCCCGGAGATGGCCCGGAAGGCGCGAGGCGCGATCAGGCCTGCTACATCGTACATCTCCCCCAGACGCAGCATATCCGGCACATAGTTGCACTCGCAGTGATGAATAGAGCCGATACTTCCCACAAAGGTGCAGAAGTAGCTGCTGGGCACCGCCACCGCGATGCGCGTATCGCAGGCCGCGGCGAAGAGCGACACCGTCCCACCACCCGAGTTACCAGTGATCGCGATGCGGGCCGGGTCCACCTCCTGGGTGGCCAACGCCCAGTCGATGAGGCGCGAGATGTCCCAGACGCGGTCCCCGATGGGGGTGCGCCCTACCAGCAGGTCGTGCAACAACAGCGTGCGGCACGAGGAAAGCCGCCCCTCGGCGATGTCCTCCGCCGTGCGCGTCTCACCGAAGCCCCGCGTCGTCGGGGCGATGGTCAGATACCCCTCCCTCACGGCCTGCACGGCGATGTCCCGTTCTCCCTCAGCGATGGAGCGACGCTCCGCCTCCGAGCGAGCCAGCCCCACATAGATGTGCGGATGGTTATGCCCGTGAGGGGTCAGGACCAGAGGCAATGGCCCGGCGCATTCGGCGGGCCGCAACAGATAAAAGGGCAGCGGGACCGTGGGCTCCACCCACAGACGCCACGACTCCCGCACATAGGCCCCCAGGTCCTCCACCTCCAACTGCTCGGCATGCGGCTCGTAACCCGCCAGCGCCTCGGCGATCACCTCCAACCCCAGGGCCTGCCGGAGGCGCGCACGGAACGCAGCCTGCCACTCCAACCATGCCTGGCGGGTGGTAGCACGAAAGGCGAACTCGCCCGGCTGCGCAGCGTCGTACCATGCAGCGAAATGGGCAGCGGCATCAAAGCTCATTGGGCAGCTCCTCCCACAGTCACGGACACAGCTCAAACGTCCACCAGACCCAGCCGCTCAAGCTGCTCGGGCGGCGCCTGCACCTGGTCCAGGGTCTCCCGCAGGGCCCGCTGCATGCGCTGCACCTGCTCCGGCTCACGGTCCACCAGGTTGATGCGCTCGCTCATGTCGCTGGGCTTATGGCTCAGCCACGTCCTCTCAGGCCAGGACGGGCATGCGAGCACCGGTCGGCGACCGTCCTGATACGGCCCCAGATCGTAATGCAGGAATTTCGCCAGGCAATACCCATACCAGTTGAGCGGTGCGTTGCCCTCCACAGGCGACTGATGGAGCACCCAGGTCCCATCGGTGATGGACACGCTCTTGCCGAACTGCCCATAGAGCGCATAGTCCCGCGTGTGAGCCCTCGCATCCTCCAGGACCGGCAGGAGGCTCACCCCATGCAACGGACGATCGGCACTCATCTCCGGCAGCGGGCGTCCCACGGCCTCCAGGACCGTGGGGTAGAGGTCGACCAACTGAACCAACTGCGAGCGTCGCTCGCCGTGTGCCAGCGTGGGGTGGGCCACGATCAAGGGAATATGGCCCACAGCGTCGAATTCGTGCGTCTGCAGTTTGCCGATGCGTCCGTGGTCACCATTATAGGTGCCGTGGTCGGTGGTCAGGATCACCAACGTATCCCGCCAGAGGTCAAGCCGATCGAGGGCGTCAAACAGATAGCCCAGCCAGTGATCGAGGAAGACCACCTTGGCGGCATACCGCGCTCGATAGGCCAGGAACTGGGACTCCGTCAACACCTCGCGCCACTTACGGTACGGGGGTGCCGCCGTCATGTCCGGCACGTCGTAGCCCCGGGGGTCGAACATGCGCAGGATCTCCTCGGGGGGATCCCAGGGCTCGTGCGGGTCGAAGATATCCAGGTGCAGATAGAAGTCCTGGTACTCGCTGTGGTTGCGTTCCAGCCAGGCCACAGCGCGCTGAAGGACCTGCGCACCGAAGTAGTCACTCTCCTGGTGGCGCACGTGGTAAACGTTGCGCCAGTGGCGCTCATTCTTGTTCAGCCGATCCCCCTCCGGGCAGGGAAACCCCTCGCGCGGCGCGGTGAACCAGGCATCGGCCTCACACCCACGCACGAAGTCGAACCCCGTGTACCCCATGTGGTAGTTGCCAGAGCCCTGTTCCCACAGGTGAAAATGATCGCTGATCAGGGTGCTGACCCGATAGCCCTGCGCCACCACGCGCGCGACCGACTGATTGGGTGAGCCCGATACCTGGCGAGGTAGATCCAGGTCCTCCTCCTCCAGCGGGCCCCAGCCGCGCTCGAGGAACTCATAACGACCGGTGTAGATGTCCCGCCGGGCGGGCATACAGGGCGTACTGCCACAATAACACTGCTCGAAGACGGTACCCCGCGCCGCCAGGCGGTCCATGTTGGGCGTGGGCACCACCCAATCCGGCGCTTCTGAGCTCCAGCACTGATTGAGCGGCAACCCACCATTGTAGGGGCCGCAATGGTCCCGCCGCAGGGTGTCACACAGGATCAGGATGACATTCACACCTCACTCCTTCAGGTCCAGCCAAATCGCACCTCCAAGGGTCAAGTCCCCGTCGTGAACGGGCACGTCTCTCAGGAGCGACGGGTCGCGTAGGCCTGGAGCGACGCTCGCCGTGTGGGCGCCAGCCTGGCGCATCCGGCGGCCACAGGTGCTAAGACCTCAGCCGGCACCTGCGCCAGGAACGCCGACGGGCTTAGATCACCGGCAAACATGGCATACGCGGACTCGAGCAGGGCCCATGCCCCCTCCGGGCCCAACGCCCTGAAGATGAAGAGCGCCAGAGGGGAATGACGCAGATCGAAATCGGTCTCGCTGGCACGGCCCAACGCCAGCAGCTTGTAGAGGGCCGATGTCTCATCGACGCCAGCCGCCGCCTCGACCGGAGGGAGCAATTCCTCAAGCTGGGGACCACCGTCCTCGTCCAGCCCACCGACCAACAATGAGATTGGAGTATCCCCGCCGCTGACCAGCGCCAGCGCTTCCAGCAGCGCGATCGCCACCAGCTTCAGATTCAGGTACTCCCGTCCGATCTGTACATTGCGGGTTGCCTGTGCCACCAATTGAGCGTACTTGGTCGGTGGGGGTTCGCCCCGATACTGATGGAAAATCGTTGTGGGATCGAGCTGCGCCAGGAAAGCCGCCATGCCCTGCAGCGCACGACGATAGCTGACGATAGAGTACGCCTCCCTCAGCCGCAGGGCGGGGTTCGTCTCCGGCAAGAGCTTCCACGTGTTGTCGAGAAAGCGACCGGGGTCTGACTCGGCGAAGTTCGCCACATCCTGATTGGCGAAGGCCACCGCCCGCTTGATCATGCGCTGAACCTCAGCCTCGGAGAGGCCCAGCCCATGACGGATGTTCAGTTGGCGCACCCGGCGCGCCAACGCCTCAGGCACCGTCTCACCGTTCTCGTCAGGCCCCCGAAACGGGATCGTGGCCTCGACGCAGGTCCCCACCCCCACCAACTCCTGGAGCGTGAGAAGGTCGGAGAGCACCCGGGCCATCAGCAAGGCGCTCAGGAACTCATTCTGGCCAGACTCCGGCATCAGCCGTTGGCCGGCCTGCAGGCCAAAGAGGCCCAACATCAGCCTCCAGGGCAGATCATGATAGCGAGGCCGAGAGGTCAGGACCAGAGAACCGTCCCCCCGCACGACATAGGGATCCAGGATGACGGCGACGGGCAACGTGAAGCCCCGATCCACCTGGCAATACACGACATCATGGAAGAGCGCGGCCAGCGTCTGCAGGGGGTCCGAGGGGTTGGCCAGGTCGAAGACGTGCTCCAATGTGTGGAAGTAGCGGCCGCCAGTGGACATCGCCTGACACACCAGCTCCCCCAATGACCGGATCCGCTCGGCGGGCACCTCGCGTCGCAGCGTGCGAAAGGCGGAGGTCAACAACGTCACCGTCCTCTCGATGACTTTCTCCTCAAGCCCCTGTACCTCAGTCCACATCGAAACTCCTTCACCGAACCCAGCCCTCGTCTGTATGGTAGAGAGACGAACCGAATCGTCAACTGCCGCGTCGATCTGGGGCCAGCAGGGCCCAAACTCGGCCACGGAAGGGACGCAAGAGTCCCAAGAACAGCAGTGCGGCCACCATCCGCCCCAAACCGGAGAGCACGAAATCAGCCGAATAGCCCCACAGGCGGATCACCTGCCCTCCAACCAGCGGGCCCAGGATGTTCGCCACAGCGATCAAGGTATTGTAGCTGGCGATCACGTCCGTCCGACGCTCCTCACCGGCCAGCTCCAACAACAGGTTGAAGTTCGCGATCTCACGCCCCGCCCACAGAAAACCACTGGGCACCACCACAAAGACCAGTTGCCAGGGCGCCCGCAGGGGCAACCAGATGAAGGGTAGGAATGGGATCAAGAGCTGGCAGAGCGTCAGCGCCCAGCGCGCTCCCCGCCGGTCCACCGCCCGTCCCCAGACCTGTTGGCCGATCATGCGCATCGCGGCCGAGACCATGCTCAGCCACCCCACCACGCCGGCCGTCGCTCCCAACACTTCCACCTGGTACACCCCGAAGTAGGGACCACCGAGCTGCCAGAAGAAGTTGAAACCCATACTGATGAGGACAAAGCGCCAGAAGAGGTCATTCCCACGCAACACCTGCCACAGGGACACTCCTTCCCCCTCACCCCTGTGTTTCGCTCGTCGTCGGGGCTCACTGACGCCACGCTCGGGTACCCGACCGAACAGGTAGAGCGCCACGGCGCCCCACAGGACAGCCAACGCGAACGCAACCTGATAGCCCACGGGATCGGGAAAGAGTCCGATGAGCTGCCCCGCTAGCGGCACACAGATCAGCGACGCCAGCGCCATGACGGTTTTGCGAGCCGCGAAGTAGCGCCCACGACGCTCCTGGGGCACCAGATCCCCTGCCATCGAGGTCCAGGGGGAAGCCCCCAGATGTAAAAAAGCCGCCCGCGCCGCGAAGGCCGCCATAATCAGCAACACCAGCCACTGACCTGACGTCAGCAGCGGAGCGAGGAGGGCCACCAGCAGCGCCACAAAGCGCAGTCCAAAGGAGATGAGCACCACCGGCTTGCGGCGGCCCAGCCACGCCGCCCAGCGCGCACCAGGGATCGGCATCAACATGCCAAAGAAGCTGGCCGCCGACGCAAGCGATCCGACCTGCAGGCGGGTGGCGCCCATGGCCAGCGCGTACAACGTCACATAGGGGTCTACAAACGCCGAAGCCATGGAGATAAACACCCCATACCACCAGAAGAGGACCATTCCCTTGCGGTAGGCCTGAGGCACCCCATGCACCAGGTAGGGATCCACGCTGTGCCACCAGCGGCGCAGACGCCTCCACACGCCCGCGCCTGGTGCAAAGCAGCTCCTCACTGCATCCGTCATCGAGCGCCATGACGTTCCCTTGCCGGACATAGTGAATCACAGTATAACATCTCCGGTCGGCATGAGAAACGAGGGCAGTCCCTCCCTGCAGGACGCGAGGCAGCCCGGAGAAGATCGTATCGGGGGTGGAAATATCGTGACCGGGAAGCATGCTCTGGGATCCATGCTGTTCGCGCTGCTGATTCTTGCTGCGGCGTCCCGCGTGTCTGCTCAGGCGCCACCCCAACCGGTGCGAGTGGGCATCTACCAGAACGAGCCCCTGGTCTTCCGCGACGCCGACGGGCGCCCGGCCGGTTTCTACGTTGACATCCTGGAGGCAGTAGCCGCGGCAGAGGGTTGGGACCTTCAGTTTGTGGACTGTGACTTCCCCGACTGCCTTGCCCTCCTGGAGGAGGGTGAGTTCGACCTCATGACGGACATCGCTTACTCCGACGCGCGGGCGCAGCGCTTCGACTTCAATCAGGAGACCGTCCTCTCCAACTGGGGACACGTCTATGCCAGAAGCAACGACATTCAGTCGTTGTTAGACCTGCGCGACAGGACCGTGGCGGTGGTGCGGGAGGACATCTACTATGCCGGCCTGCAGACGTTGCTCCAATCGCTGGACGTCCCCTGTCACTTCCTGGAGCTGAACAACTACGCCCTGGTGCTGGATGCCGTAGAGAGAGGTCAGGCCGATGCCGGCATGGTCAGCCGACTGTACGGGTTGCGGCATGCCGGCAACTATGACGTCGTCCGTACTCCCATCCTCTGCTGCCCCGTGTCGCTGCGCTTTGCCGCCCTCAAGGGGCAAAACGAGGCATTGTTAAGGGCATTGGACCAGCACCTGCAGGAGATGAAAGCTGAGCCCGGTTCATGCTACCACCAATCGCTGGACCGCTGGTTTGCCGGCGCAGTCGAGAGACCTCCCCTCCTGGAGCGGATACCACCGTGGGTGACACGAGCTGTTCTGGCCCTCTCCGCGTTCGCGATCCTGGGCGTGGGCGGCAGCTTCTTGTTCAGAACCCAGCTCCGCGCCCGCACGGCCGAACTGAGGGCAAGTGAGCGACGTTACCGCGAGCTCTTTGAGAATGTCCCCATTGGGCTCTACCGTTCCACACCCGATGGCCAGCTCCTCGACGCCAACCCCGCCCTGGTGGCGATGTTGGGCTATCCGGACCGCGAGAGTCTGCTGCAAACACCCATGGAGGCGCTGTACGCGGACCCGGCGGCTCGCGCAGAGACCCTGCGGACCATCGAGCGAAGCGAAGAGGGGCAGGATCTCATCATCCAGCTACGCCGCCACGACGGCACCCGCATCTGGGCCCGCGAGCACGCCCTGGCCGTCACCGACGAAGGAGAACGGATCATCCGCTACGATGGGACCCTGGAGGATGTGACGCCGCAGATTCAGCTTCAGAGGACACTCGAAGCCCAGGCCGCCCTGGCCAGCCTGAGCCTGCAGGGGCTGGGTCAACGGGACTTCGCGGCGTTCCTCCAGGAGGCTGTGGCGCTCATCGCCAGGGCTTTGGGGGCCACCCACTGCCATATCCTGCGCTACGAGGAGCGCAAGGACCTGGTACGGGGTGTCGCCGGCGTAGGGTGGAAGGAGGATGCACCCGCCGTCGTCCCCCTCGATGCCACCGAGGCCACGCTCTTTGTGCGCACGCTCCAGCAGCAAGAGCCGGTGGTGGTGGAGGACCTCCGGACCGAGGCCCGCTTCCGTCCCCCTCATCTCCTGATGGAGCACGGCATCCACAGCGGCATCAGCGCCGTCATTGGCGAACCGGACCAACCCTGGGGTCTGTTGGGTGTCTACAACGTGGTGCCAAAGAGCTTTGGTGCCGAAGCCCGGGACTTCGTCCGGGTTGCTGCCAGCATCATCGGCCAGGCCGCAGCCCATCGCCAGACTCAAGAAGCCCTGAGACGTCACGCCCGCAACCTCGAGGCCCTGCGCGAGACCGGCCTGGAGATCGCCTCCCAACTGGACCTGGACCGCCTGCTTCCCTTGATCCTCGATCGCGCCGT
>CAZHBB010000081.1:0-2783 GCA_964530185.1 uncultured Anaerolineales bacterium | reverse complement strand
CACGGGGGTGCCGATACGCTGGGGCGACACATTCCTGGGCGTCCTCACCGTGACGGCTGACCGACCTGGGATCTTTACAGCCACGGATGTGGAGTTGGTACGCCTCTTCGCAGCCCAAGTGGCCGTTGCCCTACACAACGCCCATCTCTTCGCACAACTTGACCACGACAGAGAGCAATTGGCCCTCTTACATCAATTCGGTCAGCGCCTTGCCGGCAGCCTGGACATCGCAACCATCGCCCGCCAGGCCCTCGAGGCCCTGTGCCAGGCAGTGGGAGCCCGCGGCGGGCTCCTGTTCACCGCGCGCACGGACGAACCATACGGCCTCCACCTGGAGGCCTCTGTCGGACACGATCCACAGGCTATCGCAGCCCTGCGCCGCGATCTGGACGCGCAGCGCAGTGGCGAAGCGCTGATCACCTGGGTGGCCACCCAGCGCAGCACCGCCATCATCCCCGACACCTCACGTGATCCACGCTGGCACCCCTACCCCGGCCTGGATGACTGGGCACGCTCGGCCTTAGGTGTCCCCCTCCTGAGCCAGGATCGGACAGTGGGCGTGTTGCTGCTCACCAGCGACCAGCCGAACGCCTTCAACGAAGCCCATCGCCAGCTCGTCGAGTCCGCAGCAGCCATGATCGCCACAGCCCTGATCAACGCCCAGTTCTACCAGGAGACCAGGGAACGCGCTCTGGCTGAGGAGACCCTGCGGCAGGCGGCCCTGGCCCTCGCCGTCGTGCGTCACCCGGATGAGGCGATCGAGCGCATCCTGGCCGAGTTGGAGAGAGTCGTGCCCTACGACAGCGCCTCGGTACAACGCCTCGAGGGTACCCACCTGCGTATCATTGGAGGACGTGGTTTCCCCAACCTGGAGGCATTGATCGGCGTGAGTTTCGACGTAACGAGGTCTGACAACCCCAATCGCCAGGTGGTAAGGACCCGACAGCCCTTCATCGTGGATGATGCGCCACAACACTACCAGGAATTCAGCCGACGGCCCCACGCTGAGGCCCGCATCCGCGCCTGGTTGGGGGTACCCATGATTGTGGGCGATCGCCTGATCGGCATGATCGCACTCGACAAACGCGAACCAGGGTTCTACACCGATGGACATGCCCGGCTGGCCGAGGCCTTCGCAGCGCAGGCAGCCATCGCGCTGGAGAACGCCCGCCTCTACCAGGCCGAACGCGAACAGCGGGGTCTGGCTGAGGCGCTGGCCCAGGCCGCTGCCGTCGTAGGCAGCACGCTCGATCTGGACCAGGTGCTGGATCTGATCCTGGACCAGGTCCAGCGCGTGGTTCACGGGGACACGTTCAACATCATGCTGGTAGAGGGCACCCAGGCACGGATCGTGCGCGCCTTGGGCTATGAGAAAGTCCTATCAGAGCCGATCGCAGTGGGAGAAAAGGCTACACCTATAGATCTTTTCCCCACCCTGCGGGAGATGATCCAGCGCGGCACGGCCATCTGCATCCCAGACACGGCAAGCGATCCCAGATGGGTGACACTTCCCGGTCGGGATTGGCAACGCGCTTACGTGGGGGCTCCCATCCGCATTCGCGGGAAGACCGTGGGGTTCCTGAACGTCAACGGACAGCGCGTGGGGCAGTTCAGCCTGCAGGACGCCCATCGGCTCCAGACATTCGCCGATCATGTGGCCACCGCGCTGGAAAATGCGCGCCTCTACCGTGAGTTGGAGCGGTATGCTGAGGAACTGGAGGCGCGGGTGGCGGCCAGGACAGCCGAGCTGGAGGCCGAACGGGCCCGCCTGGAGGCCATCCTGGACAACACCGGCGACGGTATTGTGGTGACCGATGCCCAGGGGACGATCACGCGCACCAACAGAGTCGCGGAGCGATGGTTGCAGCACGACCTGAACCTGGAGGATGCCGCGACCCTCCGCCAGGCGATTGCGAAGTGCGTACGGCACCATGCGGACGAGCGCTCCAACATCATGATAGAGCTCAGTGGATTGGATCTGGAACTGGTGGCTGCCCCCATCGCATCGCCGGCGTGCCAGGAGAATGGCAATGCCGTCGTCGCCATCCATGACATCACCCATCTCCGTGCGCTGGACCGGATGAAGACGAAGTTCATCTCCAACGTCTCCCATGAGCTGCGCACCCCGGCCACCAGCATATTGCTCTATGCGCACCTCCTACGTACTGGGCAGCAGGAGAAGGCCCAGGCCTACCTGGACGCTCTGGAGCAAGAGGCCCAACACCAGGCCCGGCTCATCGAGAGCATCCTGCAACTGTCGCGCATCGATGCCGGACGTCTGGATCTCTCACTCCAGGTGGTGGCCCTCAACAACGTGGTGGCCGAGGCCGTAGCTGCGCAGCAGCCGATGGCCTTCCAGCATGGGCTATCCCTGCAGTTCAAACCCTGTGAGCCCTCTCCACAGGTCAATATCGACATACAGCGGCTGCGTCAGGTGATCGACAACCTGCTGGTCAACGCCCTGCACTACACACCCCGAGGGGGGCACGTGACTGTCGGCACCGACCGCGCTCGAGCTGAGGGGCGCCCCTGGGCCACCGTAGCCGTCCGGGACACAGGGATCGGGATCCCGGAAGACGAACTTCCACACATCTTCGAGCGCTTCTACCGGGGGGAGAAGCCACAGCGTGATCAGGTCTCGGGGACTGGCCTGGGCCTCTCTATCGCCAGGGAGTTGATCGAGATGCACGGGGGACACATCACTGTGGAAAGCCGCGAGGGAGAGGGCTCGGCCTTTACCGTGTGGCTTCCCCTCGAGTCCGCGGAGCCGCCATCAGGGTGAC
>CAZHBB010000080.1:0-13856 GCA_964530185.1 uncultured Anaerolineales bacterium | reverse complement strand
GCCATTCCAGAGTCTACCGCGGGTCGCAGCGGAGAGCAAATCCATGCGTCGCGAGATAGTTGGTCCCTGACGGACCTGCCTGGATTTGCAGAATAACCTCCCCTGTCAAATGGCCGAGACCTCTCCATCCCGCAGAGCACTGTAATGATGATGCTCAGACGACGGATGGGAGTGCATCCCACGTCTCGGTCTCCGGTCGGGCTGCGAGGAGGCGTAGCGACGGGCGTGGCACGGGTATACAGGGAGCCTAGAGGAGAGACGGTGACTGTCACCTCTGTCAAGGCCTTTGCCGAGAGCCGCCACCGCAAGCGATGCTCCGCATACGCCACCCATCCATCAAGGTGACAGTCACCGTGCGTACACGCTTGATTCTCCAGGGCGAAGGGCAAAGGCGTGGTACAATGAAGACGTAAGGCATGTACCCGACCTCACAGATCGGGTACAAGGAGGGACTGTGACAGGGAACGGACGTCTTGTCTATCCATTTACAGCGATCGTCAACCAGGAGCGGATGAAACGGGCGCTGATCCTCACAGCCATCAACTTCCGCATCGGGGGTGTCCTCATCCGTGGCGAGCGGGGCACGGCCAAATCCACCGCCGCACGCGGGCTGGCAGCCCTGCTGCCCGACATCAAAGTGGTGGCCGATGACGCCTTCAATTGCGACCCCGACCAGCCCGCGGCCTGGTGTACGCGGTGCCGGGCGCGGGCTGCGGAAGGTCCCCTGCCCTGGGTCACCAGGAAAGTTCCCTTTGTGGAGCTGCCCATCGGGGCCACTGAGGATCGCGTGGTGGGTACGCTGGACATCGAACGCGCTATCCAGCATGGGGAGCGTCGCTTTGAGCCTGGCGTTTTGGCCGCAGCGAACCGTGGCATCCTCTACGTCGATGAGGTCAACCTGCTGGACGATCACATCGTGGACGTGCTGCTGGACGCCGCCGCCATGGGGGTCAACACCGTGGAGCGGGAGGGTATCTCTTTCCAGCATCCGGCCCGCTTCATCCTGGTGGGCACCATGAACCCCGAGGAGGGCGACCTGCGCCCTCAGCTTCTGGACCGTTTCGCACTATGCGTAGACGTGGTGAGCGTGCACGACGCGCAGGCCAGGGTGTTGATCATGGAGCGGAATCTGGCCTTCGAACAGGACGGGGAGGCCTTCTGCGAGGAATGGGCCCCGCAAGAGCACATGCTGGCCCAGCGCATCGAGCAGGCGCGCGCCCTCCTGCCCCATGTCCGTTACACTCACGCCGACATGGCCACCATCGCCGAGATGACGGCCAACCTGGGGGTCGACGGGCATCGCGGCGACCTGGTCATCCTGAAGACCGCCGTGGCCCATGCAGCATGGGAGCAGCGCGAGGCCATCACCGACCGCGACATCCTGGTGGCCGCCGAACTGGCCCTACCCCATCGTCTCAAGCGGCGTCCCTTCGATGAGGTCCAGGCATCCCTGGACGAGCTGGGCACCATGATCGACCAGGCACGTCAGCGCGCCGAGGAGGGGGATCACCCCAAGCCCCAGGCGACCATCCTGGAAGAGGAAAGGCTTCGGGCGGGGGAACAGAGAAAAAAAGCGTAGCGGTTGAGGCGAGCGATCAACAGTCCTCAACCGACAGCTCGCCTCAACCGCTTCCCATGGAGCAGAACACCCCCAGGTGGCCCACCCAGGGCCGCTGGTGGGAGGGCGGCAAGCTCATCAGGCCCAGCGAGCTCTTCAAACCTGGCCGGCTGGAGACCGCGGCCGACCGCCGAACGCGGGCCACCGGCGGTCGACGCAGCCGGACCCGCACCACGCGCAAGCGAGGACGCTATGCGAGTTTCAGGCCAACGCCAGGAGATGCCTCTGACCTGGCCTTTGATGCCACGCTGCGGGCGGCAGCGCCCTACCAGCGGCAACGCCGGCAGCGCAAGCCCAGCGGGCCGCCCACAGGACCGGCCTTTCACGTACGCCCGACAGACTACCAGAAGAAGATACGGGTGCGGCGGGCCGCCAACCTCATCATCTTTGCGGTGGACGCCTCCTGGTCCATGGCCGTCTCGGAGCGCATGGAGGCCACCAAAGGCGCCGTGCTTTCGCTCCTGACTGACGCTTATCAGCGGCGTGACCGTGTGGGACTGGTGGTCTTCCAGAAGGATCGAGCCACGCTGGTGCTGCCTCCCACCAACAGCGTGGAGCTCGCGCAGAAGCGCCTGGCCAACCTGCCCGTGGGGGGGAAGACCCCCCTGGCGGCCGGCCTGTGGCTGGCCTATCAGACCATCATGCAGGAATGGCGGCGGCATCCCGAGCTCATGCCGCTCCTGGTCATCCTGACCGATGGGGCCGGCAACGTCTCCATGGGCGATCAGCCCCCACAGGTGGAGGCATACATGATTGCCGAGCGCATCCGTGAGGCCAAGATCAAATCCATCGTGATCAACATGGAATCAGCGGACTACGACAAGGGATTGGCACATGCGCTGGCCGAGCACCTGGGCGGCGAGTGTCACAACCTGGCGGCGCTCCAGACCCCCCATCTGCTGGCCACCGTCCGCACTCAACTGAGAAACTGAGGTCAAGGGGACATGACGAGGGAACTGGTCAAGAGGATTGGCACACGTCTGACAGCACGCGCATGGCGGCTTGCCGTGGCCGAATCAGCCACCGGCGGCCTGCTGGGTCATCTTATCACCGAGGTCCCGGGGTGCTCCGCCTTTTTCTGGGGCGGCGTCATCGCCTATGCCAATGAGGTCAAGACCAGGCTGCTAGGCGTCCAGGAGGCCTCATTAGAGCGCTGGGGCGCGGTCAGCGTCCAGGTCGCCCTGGAGATGGCCGAGGGGGTTCGTCAGGCCACTCATGCCCAGGTGGCCCTGAGCATCACAGGGATCGCCGGACCGACCGGCGCGACCGAGACCAAGCCGCTGGGCCTTTACTACATCGCCCTGGCAGCCCCCGGGGAGCGCCGCTGCTGGCGGCATCACTTCCCCGGCAACCGCCACGAGAACAACCAGCGAGCCGCTAAAGCGGCGCTGGAACACCTGGCGCGCTACCTGGGCATCGAGGCTGGGCTGCCCTCACTCGGGTCCTGAGGGCCCGACCTGTTGCACTGCTCTACAGCCCTGGCAGCGCAACACGCTTGATCAGAGGGCGACACCCTCAGACACAGGGCATCGCCAGAGGACCCTTATGCCCTTTCTTCCAACGATGGGCTCTCCTCCTGAGGCTGTGCCCGGCTCCGCTGGACCTCCTCCACCAGGTGGACCAGCCCGGCCTTGATCTGGTCCACGGCGGCGGCGCCCCCCGCGTTGAAGAACGCCTGTCCCAGTTCACGGGCCGCCTGCGCCAGGCCCAGTCCGTCCCCCCTGGGACGGGCAAGCGTCCTGGCCGTACGCCGCATGACGCGCATGAACTCGCGCTGGGGCTCCAGTGCAGCCCGGCTGCGGAGGAACGGCCCACGGCCGGGGACGATCCCCCGCACCGCAGCGCGATGGGCCAACACCGTCATGGTGGATAGCCAGGCCGCCGAGTCCGGCGTCTCGGACATGTCCGGCACCCCGTCAGCCACCACCGTCTCCCCGGCAATCAGCACCCCCACATCCCGCACGAGGACCCATAGGCTCCCCCGGCGGACTCCGTTGATCACCTCAAAGCTGATCTCCCGGCCATCATCGTGGAACGCGAAGCTGTGGTTGAAAGCCAACGCCGGTCGCGGCGGCAGCACCAGCTCACCCTCTGTCTGCGCGTAAGGACAGTGGGCATTGAAGGCCTCGGCGAACTCACGCGCTACCCGCTCATCCCCATAGTAGGTCTGGATGATGCGCAGCGTTTCCTCGGCAGCGATGATAGGCACACCATAGCCTATGCTTATGGCCCCAAACTGGCGAGCCAGGCCGCCGTCGGTCAGGACGACGTAGCGAACCCCTCCCCCTGCCTCCTCCGCCTCCCTCAACCAACGTTCCGCCTGAAAAGGATCAGGCGGCAGGTCGACCACGATCGCCCCCAACGATGTCCTGATAAGCGTCAGATTGTAAGGAGCGTAAAACGATTCGACGAAGACACCCTCTGCAACTTCCCTCACCGCTCACACCTCCACGGTGGTCTTATCCCTAAGACTTACCCATATCATGGAGATCCTCTACCTCGAACCCGCTGTGCTGCAGGGCCTCCACCATAGCCCGCCAGACCTCCGAAGGCGGGCAAGCCGGGGCACCCCCTTGCGCAAGCGCAGGACTTCCCCCACCGCGTCCCCCCAACATCCCCAATGCCTCCCGCAACACCGCACGAGCATCCACCTCTGTCAACTCCTCACTGCGGGCACAGATCAGATGAACGCCTTTGGAGGTGGGGGCAGCCAACAGCACTACCAGCCGCGGCTCCTCCCGCAGACGCAGTGCCAGTGCACGCACATAGGCGGCGTCCTTGTCCTGCCAATAGCCCGCCACGAGCCGCACATCCCCGACCTGGGGGGCAGCAGCAGACAGCTCGCGGGCGCGGTAGTCCAGCAACTGCTGACGGACCCCCGCGTAAGCACGACGCACAGCTTGCAGCTCCTGCTGAAGACGTGAGATGGCCTCGGGGACTTCACCCATTCCCACCGTGAGCATCTGAGCTGCGTTGCGCAAAGTGTCCAGTCGCGCCTGGTAATCTCCAAACGCGCGTCCACCGCACAGGAACCGCACCCGGCTCCCCCCTTTGTAGTGCTCGATACCGACGATCTTCACCACCCCTATCTCACCGGTGGCACGCACATGGGTTCCGCCACAGGCCGAGGCGTCATAGCTATCCACCACCA
The DNA here is from genome assembly GCA_964530185.1 of uncultured Anaerolineales bacterium. Classification (GTDB taxonomy): domain Bacteria; phylum Chloroflexota; class Anaerolineae; order B4-G1; family SLSP01; genus PWVB01. Next base: position 9,087 of record CAZHBB010000080.1, on the reverse strand, counting down.
CGATGCGCACCTGCCCCTGCACCTTGGGAGGCTTGCGCAGTGGGAAGCGCCCGACGGCGTCGGCTTGCACAAAATGCACCGTCACCGGCCGGTTCTGCCAGATCACCTCGTTCACCTCACGCTCCACCTGAGCCGCGGCCTCCCACGTCAGGCTGGATAGCGTCAGGTCGATCGTGCTCACCTCGCGTCCCAGATGGAAGCCCACGGTCCCGGCCTCCAGGCGACGTGCAAAGGCGGCCGACAGCAGATGCTGACCGGTGTGCTGCTGCATGTGATCAAAGCGGCGCGTCCAGTCGATGCGACCCTGGACCACGTGGATCTCGGGGGGCAGCGGCCTCTCCAGCAGATGCCAGATCTCACCCTCATCCCCCTCCTGGACATCCACCACGGGCACGTCAGCAAGCCATCCGGTGTCGTGGGGCTGGCCACCTGAGGTCGGATAGAACGCCGTCTGATCCAGCAAAACGGCTTCCCTCTCGACCCCCGCGCTGTCCTGCAGGACCCGGCGCGCCTGCACGCGCGCGGTAAACTCACGCAGGGTCGCGTCGTAATAGTAACAGCGCACGGTCACGCGGCGTCTCCCTGTCCATGAGCCGATTCACCAAGGGGAGGTTGAGGGATCGTGAAATGGAACGTCGGTCCCTTATCTGGTGGATTCTCCACCCAGATGCGCCCCCCATGGGCCTCAACCGCCAGCCGACAGAACGCCAGCCCCAGGCCCGTCCCACGGCGCCTGCCGGACTCACCGGTGAAATACAGCTCAAAGAGATGTGGGAGATACGCCGGCGAAATGGGAGGGCCGTTATTGGTAACGCTGAAGTGCACCACGTCGCCCTCGCGCTGGACGCGCACCTCGATCCACCCTCCCTCCGGCGTGTGCTTGACCGAGTTGTCCAGCAGGTTGACAAGCACACGCCGCAGGAGATCCAGGTCTCCCTGCATCATCACGGATTCCTCCTCCGGAAGCACAATCCGCACCGTCTGGTGGGAATGTTCGGCCATGGCCACGACCGTCTCAACCGCCTCACGCACCAGCGCTCCCGCGTCGAACTCGGTGAGCAGCAGGCTGCGCGCCCTGGCCTGCAGCCGCCCTATATCCAGGATATCATGGACCAACTGATCCAGACGCCTGGCACTCCGCAGGCTGATGGAGAGAATCTCCGTAAAAGGCAGATCCTCCTCCCCCTCCTCATAGACCGTCAAGAGCAGCTCCAGCCCACTGATGATGTTGCCCAACGGCGCACGCAGGTCATGGACCACCATGCTCAGCAGCTCCTGTCGAGTACGCTCCTGTGCCACGCGATCCGTGATATCATAGCCGATCCACAGATAGGTAGGGCCATCCGGCACATAACCATGCAACTGGCTGAAACGTGCCTCTACCACACGACCCAGATCTGGTATCTCATATTCCCACGTGATCACCTCACCTGCAGCCACCCGCTGCGCTAACTCAGGGAGACGATCCGCCTCGAGCCCCAGGCGCTCCAGGCGCAGAGACTCCGGCACCTCGGGCTGCAGGCCCAGGGTCTCGCAGGCAGCCTGGTTGAACTCCCGAAACAGCCATGCACCATCCAGGACCACGATGGGAACCGGGTTCAGATCAAACAGACGTCGATAGCGCTCCTGTATCTGGGTGACCTGCCGGGTCAGCTCCACGTTCTGAATAGCCGGAGCGGCCAGCAAGGCCAAAGCCTGCACCAGGGCGCTGGTCTCCTCCACAGAGACGCCGGGCAGGGGATTGATAAACTCCAACACGGCCAGCACACGCCGCCGCACCGCAATCGGAATCGCCAGGATGGCATGGGTCTCGAAGCCTGTGCTCTTATCCACACTCACATAGAAGCGCGGATCCTCAGCCACGTTCGGCACCCAGAGCGTGGTTCCATGTTCGGCAACCCATCCCACGATCCCCGTGCCAGGCGGCAGGCGCATGCCGATCACCTGTTCGGCCTTGCCGCCTAGAGCCGCACAGAAGAGGAGCGAGCCATCCTCCTCCACCCGAGCCACCGAGACTGCCTCAGGCCCAAAGTGCGCATGGACCACCCGAACGAGATACCACAGCACATCCTCGGCCGTCTCCAGCCCCGCGATAGCCTCCGCAGCCTCCAGCAGCAGGGCGAGATCCTGCTCAGTGGTCTGACTCATAGGGCCCCCTCGAACGTGACAAGCTCCTTCCCCTGCAACCTTTCCATGATCTTTTGGACGATCAGGTCCAGATGCCCCTCATGGGCCACGAAGTCCAACGCATCGGCTGGAACGGTCAGCACGGGACATAGGGTGAAATTCTGCACCCACTGCTCATAGAGCACATTGAGCTGCGAGAGATAGGCATCGCTGATGCGGCGCTCGTACTCCCGCCCACGCAGGTGGATCCTCTTCCGCAGGGTCGGCAGCGAAGCACGCAGATAGATCACCAGGTTCGGTGGCGGAAGGATCGCGGTCACAGCATGGTAGAGATCTGAGTACGTCGTGTAGTCCCGCTCGCTCATCCAGCCCTGCATGTAGAGATTGCGAGCGAAGATTTCCGCGTCCTCGTACACAGTGCGGTCCTGAATCACCGAGTCGGGACGTTCCAGCAGTTGCCGGTGGTGCAGAAGACGCCGGGCCAGGAAAAAGACCTGGGAGTGGAAACTCCAACGCGCCATATCGGCGTAGAAGTCCTCCAGGTAGGGGTTGTCCCTGACCTCCTCCAGGAAGGGCTCCCAATGCAGCCGCTCGCTCAGCAGCATGGTCAGCGTCGACTTCCCTACGCCGATATTGCCCGCGATCCCGATGAAATACTTGGTCACCTGATACCTCAAGAAGCGTGACTCACGGCCCCAACTCGAGGCCGATACGCTGCGCCAACCCCTGCAACGCCCGGTGGGCACGCACCAGCGCCTGGGTCAACGACTCGGGCGTGCCATCTGGACCCACAGGGGCCTCCTGCGCCAGGGCGCCGCCGATAGTCCCCACCGCCTCGGCAAGCGCCAGAAAATCGCCGATGGCATGCCAGTTCGCTCGCGAGACCTCCGGTTCCGCCTGAGGCGCACTCAGCTCCCAGGTCGGCCAGGGCGGCAGCGGAGCCACAATCTGTGGGAGGGCCGGCTGCCGCACTCCAGCCAGCGCGGCCCGGATCCGTTGCTCGACGACATCCAAATCCTCCGGATTGCGCACAAAGTCCAGGTCATCCGACTCGATCACCAGCAGAGAGGTCCCCTCGTAATCGGCGAAGAGACGCTCATACCCCTGACGCAGCGCGGCAATATACTCCGGGTCCATCTGGCGCTCATAGGTGCGGTCGCGCATCGCGATCCGTGCCATCAGCGTATCCACCCGCGCCCGTAGATACACCACCAGGTCCGGCACCCGTACTTTCTCGGAGAGGGCCTCGTACAGCCGATCGTACATCTCCAGCTCATCACCCTCGCGGATGTTGATGTGGGCAAACAGACGATCCTTCTCGAAGAAGTAATCCGCCACCACAGGCCGCTCGCGTACCATCGACTCCACCGCTTGCTGCTGGCGATAGCGACTGAGCAGGAAGAACAACTGAGTCTGAAACGCATAGCGCGCCCGGTCTCCGTAGAAAGCGGAGAGAAAGGGGTTCTCCTCGAAGGCCTCCAGCAGAGTCTCGGCCCCCAACCGTGGGGACAACAGCCGTGCCAGGGTGGTCTTACCCACTCCGATGACGCCTTCGATCGCAATGAAAGGGTGATGGCCCAGTCCGTTCACGTTGTGTCCTCTCGATCCAAGGGTCTACCGATCACGGCTCCCATCACGAAGCGACCCATGTCCCGCGCACACTGGCCACGGTGGTCAGAGGTATAGAAACACAGGTCCATCACCAAGAATACCGCCAGCCCCCGAGAAGTCAATGTCAGTCGGGCGCGCGACAGCCCCTCTCAGGTCGCGCACAACCGTGCCGCTGCCTCACCGGCGAGGTAGCCAGTGGAGAAGGCCGCCTGCAGGTTGAAACCGCCTGTGTCGGCGGCCAGATCCAACAGTTCCCCCACTACATACAGGCCGGGTACGAGGCGCGATGCCAGCGTGACCGGGTCAACCTCCCGCAGGGAGACCCCACCAGCGGTCACCATCCCGGCGGCCAACGGCAGGTGACCGCTGATCGTCCACTGAAAGCCTTTGAGCAGGGCCACGACCCGCCCCCGTTCCTGGGCGCGGATCTGGTGGACGGGGCGCTCACGGGATATGCCGCTCAGGTCCGCCAGCACCTCGGCCAGCGTCCCCGGCACCCAACCCCGCAGCAACGTGGACAGGCGCTGGCGAGGATGGGCCTCGAACTCCCGCTGCAGCCGCCTGTGCACCGCGGCCTCGTCCATGCCTGGCTTGAGATCAATCGCCAGCGTCACGTGTTCCCCAGCTCGCAGCGCATCGACCACGGCCAGCGAGGCGGTCAGGATCAGTGGCCCCGAGACGCCAAAGTGCGTGAAGAGCATCTCACCCACGGCAGGCGCGGGATAGGGAATCCGCAGACGCCGGCGCTTTCCCTCCCCCCTCGTCACCCAGAAAGTGCAGCGCACGTTGCGCAGGCTCACCCCCTGCAGGCGCCGGGCCACCGAGCGTTCCTGCACCGTCAGGGGCACCAGCGCCGGCCGCAGCGGAACGATCGTGTGTCCCAACGCCTGCGCTATGGCATACCCCTGTCCGGTGGAGCCGGTGCCGGGCCAGGAGGCCCCACCCGTCGCCAGGATGACGGCACCGGCGGCGAACCTAGTGCCATCGGCCAGGGCCACCCCGCTCACTCGATCCTTACGCACCTGAACCCGCTGCACCTCGGCCCGGTAGCGGACCTCAGCGCCATGCTCCACCGCGTAGCGCAGCAGCGCATCACGGACCTCGGCCGCCCGTCCAGAGGCAGGAAAGACGCGGCCCCCACGCTCCACCTGCGTCTGAACCCCATAGCGCGCCAACAGGTGCAACAGCTCCTCGCGGAAGAAACGATGGAAGGCGTTGCGCAGGAACTGCCCGTTGGGGCCATAGTAGCGCAGGAACTCCTCCAGCGGCGCGACATTGGTAAGATTGCAGCGCGTCTTCCCGCTGACCAGGATCTTCTTGCCGGCCTCCCGGGTCTTTTCCAGCAGCAACACCGCCGCACCCAACTCCGCAGCGCGCCCCGCCGCCATCAGGCCAGCAGCTCCCGCCCCGACGACGATCACCCTGGCGCGCGATCTGATCATCCTGACCCCTGAGGCTCAGCATCAGATGCTGCTGCGGTCCCCCCGCAGGCCGGATGGTCAGAGAACAACCCCAGCCGCAGGAAGCGCAGGGGGCGCTGCGCATCCACGTTGACCACACTGTAGTACGACGTCCCCTCGATGAGCGCCGCATCTCCGGGACGCAGTGGGCGGACGATCATTGGTGCGCCGCGTTGAGGCCGATGCCACAACTGGCCTTCGCCACTGAGCACCACCAGGATGGTGTCCACCCCCTCGTGCCTGCGCTGACCCGTGCGCGCCCCCGGGGAGAGCTGGACGTCCTGGAGGAAGGCAAAACGCCTCCCCTCCAGCAGGTGTTCCGCCGTATCGGCCCACTCGCTGAACAGCCAGCGCACCACCGCGGAGCCCTCACCCTGGAAGCCCTGTGACACCTCCGGCGCCGGCAGTATGTCTGGCGCCGGGTCCAGGGGCTGATAACATATCCGCTTGATGTGGGCCTTGCGCTTGTAGAGCACGCCCGCCACCCGATCATAAGGGGCGCCGTTGATGTTGGCGCGTCCCGGCTGGTGGAACTCCGCGGCGTCAATCGGCTCTGGTGTCCAATCCTCATGTTCTGTCACAGGCCACCACCTCGCCCTCTCGTTTTCCCACGTGGACGCTGGCTCACACGCTGGCTCATCATCTCACCGCTGCGTCGATGGCGCACCGCAACCACCTCGGCGAGGATCGAGAGCGCGATATACGCCGGCTCCTTGCCGCCGATGTCCAACCCCGTGGGGCCAAAGATGCGCGCCAGCGCACGCTCATCCAGCCCTGCCTCACGCAAGGCCTGCCGACGATCCGCCTGGGTCCGAGGGCTTCCTAACAGGCCAATGTAGAACGCCGGACTGTTCAGCGCCAGGGTCAGAGCCGGCACATCGAACTTGGAATCATGGAAGAGAACCACCACCGCCCATCCCGTCCCCAGCTCCTCCGACTTGAAGACCTTCTGTGGCCAGCCCAGGCGCAGCTCGGCGTGGGGGAAGCGCTCCGCCCTCAGGAAGGTGCGGCGCGCATCACTCACGATCACTCGAAACCCAACCACATGCGCCAGCTCAGCCAGGGCTGCGCCGATGTCGGTGGCCCCGAAGATCAGCAGGACCGGCGGCGGCGCGATGACCTCCACGAACACCTCGCCCTGCGGATACCGTGTGCGCGACGCATAGGGGCCGGGCCAGGCCGCCCTCAGGTCGGCACACACCCTGGCATCCAGCGTCGGGTCGCCCAGAGAACCCAGTGTCGTGCCATCTGCCCGATAGAGCAGGTGGGATGAGTTATCGAGCCGGGAGGCGAACCCCACCGGACGCTGCGCCTCCACTTCCTCCAGGAGCGCATCGTGCAGCTCACCCCAACGCTCCACCAGGACCTCAATGGCCCCGCCGCAGGCCAACTGCACCTCCCAGGCCTCGGCGTCAGAGATGCCGTAGGAGAGCAGGTGTGGGGCCGCCTGACCGCTCAGGACGGCCTCCAGCTCAGCGATGACCTCGCCATCCACACAGCCACTGCTCACGGACCCCGCCACCTCGCCAGAGGCGCTCAGAAGCATCCGCGAGCCCGCCGGCCTCAGGGAGGAGCCACGGGTCTCTACGATGGTCGCCACCGCCCATGGGCCCACCCCGGCCTGGCGCCAGCGGTGAATGTCAGAAATAAGCTCCCTCACTCAAACGCTCCCGTAAATCCCTTCCGTTTCACTCCCCCAACATGACAGGAGGACTACAGCGGACCCTTGAGGCCCTCGCCTCCACCCCGAGCCCACGTCATCCTTCGCCCAGGTCTGCCGCATCCTCCGCAGCCTCGCCTGTGCGACGGGACTGCCATCGTCGGGTGCGGACCGTGCCATCGCCAAAGATGCGCACCACCTCAAAGCGCACCCGACCCTGGGCGACCGCTTCGGCGATCTGACGCTGAGCGCGGGAGAGCGTGGACTTGCCCTGCTTGATGTCCAGGATCACCACCTCCAGCTCATCCGCGTCGCCCCCGCCATCACGGCATGCGCTGTATCCGTTGAACACCACGTAGTCGACGGGATCGCCCAGGAAACGGGCATCAGCGGGCCAATAGGCGAATCCCGGCAGCAACGGCGCGACCTGCTCAGCCATCTTCCCCTTGAGCACTGCCCGGCTGCGGTCCACCGTATCCTGACGTACCTGGCCCAGCTCAGCCCGATGACGGTCCTCCAGCTCCCGCAACCGTGCCTCGTAGATCCGCACGATCCGGGCCCGCTCCGCCTCTGCCCTCGCCTGCCAGGCGGCCGCGATGTCACGGGCCAGCGTCTCCCTCGTCGCGCGCTCGCGGTGCTGATAGATCCAGAAGACAATCAGCGCGCCCACCACGAAGCCCAGCAGGACACCCAGGACACCGTCCATCCACTACGATCCCGTCCAACCCTCTGCATGCCTGGGGAGAAAGCGGCCACTCCCTTTCTGCCCCACAAACTCCCCCTCCCGGACCAGGAATGCCCCGCGCCGCATTGTGCTCACCACGCGCCCCTGGCGCCGCATGCCATCGAAGGGACTGTAGCCAGCCACCATGTGCAGGGCGCCTTCGTCCACATAGCCCTGCCAGTCAGGGTCAAAGAGCACGAGATCGGCATCCGCGCCTGGGGCCAGGACGCCCTTGTGCGGCCACAGCCCGTAGATGCGGGCCGGGTTGACGCTGAGCAGGCGCACCAGGCGCAGCCAGTCCAGCCGGCCCTCCCCCACACCGTAGGTCGCCATCAGGGGCAACAGGGTCTCGATGCCCGGCAGGCCACCCGGCGTGCGAGTAAGGTCATCGAACGCCCTCTTCTGGGCCCGGCTGTAGTCGCAGTGGTCCGTGATGAGCATGTCCACCCGCCCCATAGCGACCTGCGCCCAGAGGCCCTCCTGCTCCTCAGGGGCGCGGAGGGGTGGTTGCAGGATATAACGCCAGGGCTCCGTCCCCTGGTAGAGCTCATGGCTTAGCAGCAGATACTGGGGGGCCGTCTCGCAGAACGCGCGCTGCCCCCGCAGCCTGGCAGCGTGGACCCGTTCCACCGTTGCGGCCAGGGAGTTGTGGGCGATGACCACCGATGCCCCGGCCCTTTCGGCCAGGAGCAGCACACGCGCCGCGGCCTCCTCCTCGGCCAGGGCCGGGCGTGATGCCCCATGGTAACGCCATCCGAGGTGGCCCTCCTGCGTCAGCAGCTCGGTCTGCGCCGTCACCAGCGCGTCGTTCTCACAGTGGACGAGCGAGATCAGCCCATAGCGCGCAGCGGCCTCCAGCAGACGCACCAGCGTGGCATCGTCGGCATAGTACAACGGCCGATAAGTGGTATAGAGTTTGATGCTCTGGATCCCCAGCTCTGGCAACTGGCCCAGCGCGTCCTCCTCCCCTGGGGGAAGGTCGGTCACCATCATGTGGAAGGCGTAGTCGATGACGGAGCTGGCCGCCTCCTCGAGCCGCCGGGCGAGGGCCTCCTCGAACCTCTGGCCCGGGAACTGGGTAGCGAAGTCCACCACCGTGGTCACGCCGCCGAACGCCGCCGCGCGGCTCCCCACGAACCAATCGTCGTCCGTCCGGTAGCCCCCTGTGTCGAGCTGAATGTGGGTATGGGCGTCAATCACGCCAGGCAGCACGAGCAGCCCCTGCGCCTCCACCACCTGGGCACCATCGGCCGGCAGCCCCAGGCCGAGGGCCTTGATCCGCTCACCCGCGATCAACACGTCGGCCTCCACCACCTGGTCCGCCAACACCACCTGGCCACCCCGGATCAGTATCTCTCTCATAGCCCCATTCCCTTACTGCTCCACCTTCAGAACGATCATCTGAGCGGCATTATAGGACATCTGGACCCCTTCACAATCGCGGCAGCAGGGCGCACGGCCGTGCGCCCCTACCAGGGATGTTTTGAGGGTCAACAGGCACGCCT
>CAZHBB010000079.1:12504-13874 GCA_964530185.1 uncultured Anaerolineales bacterium | reverse complement strand
ACATAGTTAAGGGTAATACTAGCTTGTTCGAACTCAGCCGGGGTGCGATAGCCCAGGGTGGAATGAAGGCGATGACAATTGCAGAAGACCTCGATGAACTCGAAGATGTGCATCCGGGCCTCGCGCTGGGTGGCATAGAAGCTCTCAGCCACCGCGTTGTCGAAGCAGTCACCGGTGCTCCCCATGCTCGCCTGGATCCCGTGCTCTGCCAGCCAGTCCTGCACGATGATGCTGGTGGACTGACTACCGTGATCGGCATGGTAGATCAGGTCCCTGGGATTGCCACGCCGGGCACAGGCCATTCGCAAGGCATCGATGACCGGCACGGCTCGCTTCGGTGATTCATGGGCGAGAACCTTTGCCAACGCCCCCCATCGTAGGAATACCCGCTAGGCGTCCCTGCTGATAGAGGAAACAGCGGCACGTGAGGACCTCAACGCCCCACCAACTTCCGTGAGATCACGTGGGCCGTCGGCCCTGTCTCCAACCGGGCGTTCTGGATCCCCGGTCTCGCGCCGCGCGTCCACTGCGCGATCAGGATCTCGTTGCGCCCAGCCCGCTTGAGCAGGCCATCCGGCAGCCAGATTCGCTCCGTGGCGGCCTGTCGCTGATCCAGCCGCCTGAGCAGGACGCCGTTGAGGTAGACTAGAGCTCGCCTGGGTGGGCTCTCCAGGGTCAGAAAGATGGGGACTTCGATCTCATGTGGGAGATCGAGGTGCACCAGGCTGCGGTGCCATGTGATGGCCTCACTGCCTTCCCCATCAACCAGCCTCCAATCCGCGAAGTCGGCAAATCCCTGTCGGACCACCTGTCCCAGGATCCCCCATCGCCTCTTCCACGTCACGTTCCTGGCGCCCTCGAATTGGCATGAGAGGCTATGGCCATAGCCACTCCGCTGAGTGAGAGGGAGGTGCGACTGCATCAGCCAGCCGGCATCGGCCAGAATGGCCAGCACGTTCCGCTCCCTCAGGTAACGCGCGGGCAGTGGAATGGTCCGACTGCCGCCCCCTGAGGCCCCGTCTCGCAGGGGGAGGGTCAGGGAGGCGATGAGCACGCCGTTTAGGAAGAGATCACCATCGGCGGGGAGCGTGAGGGTCAGGGAGCCAGGCCGCCCGTCGAAGGACGCTCGGAGCCAGAACAGACCACAGCTTCGCGCCAGCTCGCTGCCCAGGTCGAGCGCCAGGGGCAGGGAGACGGTCTGCCACATCTCATCGTCGTACTCTGGCAGGGCCTCGGGCGCACCGGCACGCTGTTCCCACGTCAGGGTGGGCAAGGTGAAGGGTGTGGGGGCGTCCCAATAGAAGGGGGCCAGCCACGTGAGGGGATCACTCCCCCGCCACGGTCCCCATCGATATCCATAGCCCCTGCCC
>CAZHBB010000079.1:0-12404 GCA_964530185.1 uncultured Anaerolineales bacterium | reverse complement strand
GGATAGCATGGAGCCGTGCGCCACAGGTCGTCCAGAGGCCAGAGACGCGCAGCCAGAGCGGGCGATAGGGCGATGATCTGAAGGTACCCCTCCGGCGTGCTGAAGATCACCGTCTCCAGCGAGGCCGCACTGAAAGTCACCTGGCTCCTCGTCGGCTCCACAGCGATCACCTGAACGTCGCCCCGTGTGCGACGGGGGGACAGAATCCCCTCGATGACGAGGGCGCCATGCCCCGGATTCTCCACCACCAGCAGTTCGCGGCGGGCAACCGTCAGGTGCAGCAACGGTCGCAGGGTCGACCGGAGCACACGACCATACCGCAGCGTCCAGGGGGTGCCAAAGCGCGCCGGCGCACCGTCGGCCTCACCCGCTGGGCGGAGCTCCTCTCGCAGCCCTGGATCCTCCCTCTGAGCGAGGCCCTGGAGGGTCTCCGCCTGGAACAAGGCCCGTTTCACGGCGGCGCAGAGATCAGAGTGCGCCGTCAGCTCCAGGGGCGGAGCCAGCAGGTGATCCCCTGTGGGTGCAGGCGCGTCGGCATACAGGCAGCCCCACGGACTGAGCGTGTGCAGCCCGGAGATCGCGACCACGGGGAAACGCGCCAACACGGACGTCAGTCCCTCCGTCAGCGCCGTAGCATGGGCCCTTGAGGCCTGGGATGGGCCTTCAGGCCACGCCATCCATATCATGGCGGCCTCGGGCTGCGACGGCAGAGCCTCGCCTGCCCGGTGGAGACGATAGGGCAGTGTGGGAGGCGCGCCGGGGCAGTCGACCAGGGCCGTATGGATGGCGTGCGGCAGAAGGTAGGGTGCGGGCAGTCCTCGCTCACGGGCGAGGGCGAGGAGCTCCAGAGTCAATGGGACCCCCTCCGGTGCCTCTGCGGACAGTCCTGGGTCCAGGGTGCAGAGCGCGAGATTGGGTTGAGAGCACAGGTGGGGCAGCAGGACATCCCACCAGGAGGCGACAGCATCACGGGTGCTCCGCAGGAGATGGGGCCGGGCCGGGGCGTCCCTCAGGGCCTGATAGGCCGTGCACCAGCGCGGTATGCCCCCGCCTGGGAGGACTGGGGGCAGCCAGGGGCCTATATGTGGGATGAGCCACAGTCCCGCGCGGACGATCTCATCGAGCAGGGCCGAGAGATCCCGCGGGCCCATGACATCGTGGAAGCCAGATGCGGGGCTATGATAGCTCCACGGGAAGGGCACAAAAACGGCGTTGAAGCCCAGGGCATGCAGCCGGTCCAACGTGCCACGCCACAGGGAACGGTGAGGCAGGTGGGCATAGGGAAACAGTGCGGCGCGCAGGTGTCTGGGCCGCTCGTCCAGGTGTTGTGGCTCGGGTCCCGAGGCGATCATCATGGAGACGTCGTCCTGCGCAGGCGTAGTTCGCACGGCGAACCGTTCACACCGTGAACCGCGTAGCCTGGTCGGCAAGGGACACGGCGATCTGGGCAGCTACACGGGCGTTGTTCGTCAACAGGGCCTCATTGGCCTGCCGCGTTCGGCCATGGCTCAGGGCGACCAGACGCTCCAGCAGGAAGGGGGTCAGGTCCTTGCCACCGATGCTCTGGGCGGTCGCCTCAGCCAGGGCCTGGCCCAGCCAGGGCTCCACCTCGTCGAACGGGACCTCCGAGGCAGCAGGGACGGGCACTGTCACCAACGTCGCCTGCGGCAGCCCCAGCGCCCGCTGTCCCTGGAAGGCCCTCACCACCTCGTCCGCGCTGCGGACCTGCCAATCGACCCGCAGCCCGGACCTGCGGCTGTAGAAGGCCGGGAACTCGTCAGTCTGCCACCCCAGGACCGGAACACCGTGGGTCTCCAGGTACTCCAGAGTCTTGGGTAGATCCAGGATGGACTTCGCGCCGGAGCACACCACCACGATGGGGGTGGATGCCAACACGGGAAGATCGGCGGAGACATCCTCGGGGTGGTCCCTGTGGACCCCGCCAATGCCACCGGTCGCGAACACCCGGATGCCCACACCAGCGGCAAGCGTGGCGGTGGCAGCGACCGTGGTACCACCGAAGCCTCCCCTGAGGGCGCAAAGCGGCAGGTCACGGACACTTACCTTGTAGGAAGCCCCGTGCTGCCCCAGACGTTCGATCTGCTGGGACGTCAGTCCAACGTGAGGCTTGCCCTCCCAGATCCCGATCACTGCGGGGTGTGCCCCTTCCTGGCGCACGCACTCACACATCTGGCGCGTGATCTGGACGTTGGCCGGGTAGGCGAAGCCATGGGTGATCAGGGCCGATTCCAGGGCTACGACCGGCCTTCCAGCCGACAGGGCGGCTTCTACATCTTTGGCGATCGAGACGGGGGGGATCATGCGGCTCCTAACAACCTCTCCGCCAGTGCTGCATAGGTGACTGCAGCGGCATACACCTGTGGGAGCTCCACGTATTCGTTGGGACAATGGGCCAATGAGGGATCGCCAGGGCCAAATCCCACCGTGGGCACTTTGGCGACGCTGGCGGTGTACGCGCCTTCGGTGGCGAACTGCCAGTACCCCACAGAGGGGTGCAGGCCAGCGGCACGTGCTGCCTGCATCATGGCCTGGACGAGCGGATGACGTTCCTCGAAGACCCACGGCAGCGACGCATGGCGGGCCTTCAGCCGCAGGCCGGTGTGGGTGATGACCTCCTCTTCGATCACCTGCACATCGGCCTTGCTGCCCTCCCGGGCGATCACGCGCTGGATCTCCAGCAGGGCCATGGCCTCCGTCTCCCCCACCGTCAGGCGACGATCCAACAACATCTCACAGTAGTCGGGCACCGCGTTGCGGCTGGCCGCACGGGAGCGGATGTCGGTGACCGCCAGCACGCCCGGCCCCAGGAACGGATCCGATGCCAGTTGTCCCGCCAGGATCTCCAGGCCGAAGACCAACCGGGCGGCCGTGTAGATGGCGTTTTCCCCCAACTCGGGCTGTGAACTGTGGGCGGAATGCCCGTGGACCGTCAGCCGCATCTCGATGTGACCCCGCTGCGCACGGATGACCTGCAGGTTGGAGGGCTCCGCAATGACCACCCAATTGGGCCGCACGTGGCCATGCTCGAACAGGAAGCGGGTGCTGGTGCCCTCGGCGGGTTCCTCCAGCCCCACACAGGCGACCAGCACCTGGCCGCGCAGTGGAACCCCACGGCTTTTAAGGAGGGCCGCGCCATAGACGCTCGCGGCCAGCCCTGCTTTCATGTCGCAGGCCCCCAGGCCGTACAGTCTCTGCCCCTCCAGCGTGGCGCGGTGGGGGACAAAACGCCAGGCCTGACGATCCCCCACATCGACCGTGTCCATGTGACTGTCGAACAGGAGCAGCGGGCCTCCAGGCGTGGCAGGGCCGATGCGCCCCAGGACATTGCCCGCATCATCCTGCCACACCTCGTCATAGCCCAGCACTCGCATTTCCTGCATGATCCGGGCCGCCACAGCCCCTTCCTGGCCTGAGGGGCTTGGCGTCTCGACCAGCTCTCTCAGAAACCTCAGCAAGGACTGACGTTCTCCGTCATCAAGTCGCCAACGAAGCATCTCTTCAGCTTTCTCCTACCAGAGCAGAGACTTCGACTCTCACGCTTACACGGTCCCTGGTGCGCCGAAACCGGTGCCAGGGCAGGCGCTAAAAGGCGCCCTCTCGAGCCAACACCTTAGGCAGGGTACGCAACAAAATCGCCAGGTCAAGCCAGGGCGACCAATGCTCGACGTAGTAGATGTCGAGCAGGACCATCTCGTCGAAGGTGAGTTCGCTGCGGCCGCTAACCTGCCAGAGCCCCGTGATACCGGGCGGCACCGCCAACCGCTTGAGATGCCAGGCCTTGTATTGCGCCACCTCATCGGGCAACGGAGGCCGTGGGCCAACCAGGCTCATCTCACCCTTGATCACATTGAATAGCTGGGGGAGCTCGTCCAGACTCGTCTGCCGCAGGATCCGTCCCACCCGGGTTACCCGTGGGTCGTCCCGAATCTTGAACAGGGGGCCATCGGCTTCGTTGCGGTCCCTCAACTTCTCGATCTCCTCCTCAGCGCCCTCGATCATGGTCCTGAACTTATAGATGGTGAACAGGCGCTGATTCTCCCCCACACGCTGCTGGCGGAACAGGACAGGTCCCCGTGAGTCGAGCTTGATGGCGATGGCAATCAGCAGGAAGAGGGGCCACCCGACCAGAAGCCCCAGGACGGCGCCGGTGAGATCCATGGCCCGCTTGACGATCAGCTCGGTCTTGCTGAAAGAGATCTCCCGGATCTCCACCAGGGGCACGCCCCCCAGGTCACCAACCTCGACGCGGCTCAGGCTCATCTGGAAGAGATCGGGCACCAGACGCGCACGCACGTTGCGGCGTGCGCAGGCTCTCAGCACGCTCAGGATACGGCGGTGATAGGTCCAGGGGAGCGTGATGATGACCTCATCGACCTCCCGTTCGTCGATGACCGTGGACAGGTTATCCACGGTGCCCAGCCCTGGGAAACGTCCGATGCGGCCATTCCCTTTCTCTGGGTTGTCGTCGACGTAGCCCACGATCTCGTAGCCAAGGTCAGGACGGGCCACGACGGTGCGCATCACACGACGTCCTACCTCCCCCGCACCGACGATCAGAATGCGTTTGAGCCCCTTGCCCTGCCGGCGCTGACGGGCCTGTACCAGCAGTGCGATGCCACGATCCAATGACAACAGCATGATCATGAAGATGCCGCCCTCGAACAGGAGCAACCGCGAGTAGACGAGTGGCCTGGTTATGAACGACCAGGCCAGCGCGACGATCATCGCGATCACCACCGCGTTGGAGACCCTGAAGGCATGCTCCAGCCAGATCCGTCCCCGCCAATGATGGTAGCCGCGCGTGACCCAGAGCAGCACCGGGACCACGATCGAAAACATCAGGGAGAAGGGTAGATAGGCCGTATAGGGCGCGTCGTAGGCTGCATCGAGGAACCATTGGAGACGGTACCGAAGCACGTAGGCCAACACCATCGAGGCATTGATCATGACCAGGTCGAGCACAAAGACCCACCAGGGTGCGTGATCTCCTTTGGCGTGCATGCGTCCCTTCTATTCGTGTAACGCCTGTCGATAAGCTGCAGCGGTCTTGCGGGCGGTCTCTGACCATGGGAACCGGGCGGCCTGCGCAATCCCCCTGGCGCGCAGGTCGTGTCTCAGGGTCTCGTCGGTCGCCAGGCGATGCAGGGCCTCAGCGAGGGCCACCTCATCCTGGGGCGGAACCGAAAGAGCGCCCTCTCCACAGACCTCGGGCAGGGACGTGGTCGCGGAGGCGACCGTCGGTGTGCCACAGGCCATGGCCTCCAGCGCCGGCAGGCCAAAGCCCTCATAGAGCGAGACGTAAGCGAAGACCCGCGCAGCATTGTACCACAGCACCTGCTCTGAGGCGGGGACGAATCCCGGACACAACACCCGCTCCTCAAGCCCCAGACGTTCGATCTCCCTGAAGATCTCCTCATAGTACCAGCCGCGGGCGCCCGCCAGCACCAGGTGGAGGGAGGGATCTTTGAGGCGGGCAAATGCCCGTATCAGCGTGACCAGGTTCTTGCGTGGCTCCAGCGTCCCCATGAAGAGCACAAACCGCTGGGGCAACCCCTTCCGCTCGACGAACGCCGCCACCTCCTCGGAGGGCAGAGGGCGAAAACGCGCATCGATGCCGTTTGGGACAGGGATCACCCGCTCATCTGGGAGACGGAGCCACTGCCTGACCTCTCTTGCCGTGAAGTGGGAGACCGCCAGCACGAGGCGAGCCCGCTTACAGGTCAGGCGGGTCATGGTGCGGAGGTAGAGCCGATTGGCTGGCCGGAAGAACTCTGGGTGACGGAGGAAACTAAGATCGTGGATTGTAACCACCTGGGGGCAGCTCGTGAAGAGCGGGCCGACAAAGGCTGGCACATGGAGCAAACGGGCGTGCAGTCGACGGAGGACGCCAGGGAGCGCCGTCTGCTCCCACGCGATGCGCCGCCATGGAGCCGCGGTCGAACGTCGGGCATAATGCACGGGCATCATCAGATCCTCGGGCAACCGACCATCTCCAGCCAGAACGTGGAGCTCCATGTCATGCAGGTGGGGCCCCAGGTTTCGGAGGAGCTGCACAATGTAGACAGAGATACCGGCACTCCGGTAAGATGCGGTGCCCGAAAACAGATGCGCGTTGAAGGCAATGACCGGGTTATTCCCCTGTTCCATCGAGGCGGATTATAGTCCGCTTCCCAGACCTGACAATGGCCTGACAATGCCGACACTGTATCCTTCGCTCATGAAATGAGATTGGCGGTGGCGAGGGCGCGCGCCAGGTCAAACGGCCAGTCAGCGAGGACGCCAGGTTCTGAGGACAAAGCGGCACTCCAACGGGTGATCGACCAATGATCCAGGGCCTGAGCTCCGGTAGTGGAGTGGAGCGCCGACGCCTGGCGTACTCGGCGCCACACGCTCCGAGATAGGCGTTCCAATATGTAAGACGGGCAGCTATGTAGGACAGGCTTTCCAGCCTGTCCAAATGAGCAGGAACAGCCTGGACCCCTCGGAAGGGGTCGCTGTCCCACAACTACAATAGCATGGTGGACAGGCTTTTGCGGCTCCGAAGCAGCGCCTCGAAGGCATGCCTGTCCCCAGCCTCTGCCCTTCTTCCTGACTAATAAGGTACAGTACCATAATGCCGCGTCGGTGGCGTTGGTCATCTGTTCCGAGAGCTGAGCTCGTTGGCTATCGTGGGGACATCTTGGGGCACGCTGGTATAATCTTCCTCAGCCCGCTGTGGAGTGACACGTGTGAGAAAGACGATCCTGATTGCCCTTGGCCTTATGTTCGTCCTGGGGGCCCTGCTGGCATCCGATGGCCTCGCGCCAGAGTTGCGGATGCCGCCCTCCACCCCCGGCAGGGTGGTGTTCAGCGAGGTGCTGCCCGGCGTGCCGGGAAACAACAACCTGGAATTCATCGAACTCTACAACGCCGGGACCCAGAGCGTGGACCTGCGGGGCTGGAGCGTCTGGTATCGGCTCAATGAGACCCAGCCCCCTAAACGGCTCTATCGGTGGAGCGGCACGGCCGTTATCCCCGGCTTCAGCCATCTGCTCCTGGCCCGCGAGGGTCAACCTGATGCGGAACAGGCCGACGGGACCTTCTCGGTCCCGCTCTATGAGCGGTGGGGCGGGCTTCAACTGCGGGACGCCCAAGACCAGGTGGTCGATGCGGTGGGCTGGGGCAAAGCGCCCCAGGATTTCTTCGAGGGCCAGCCTGCCCAGGCCCCCGAGGGAGGCGCCAGCCTGGAGCGGCGCCCCGGTGGGTTGGCGGGCAATACCGCCGACACCGACGACAACGCCCAAGACTTTGCCCTGCGCGTTCCGCCCTGGCCGCAAAATGGCGGCGCCGCGGCGGTCCCGGCGTTGGAGAGGGCCTTGCGCGTCGAGACGGCCCTATCCCCGGTGTCTGTGTCACCGGGAAGCTCCTTCACGATGGTGGTCACGGTCACCAATGGCACCGGACGTCCCCTGTCCGACGTCCGCGTGACGATCCCCCTGCCAGAGGGCGTGGTCTTCGAGTCCCTGCAGACGGAGGGCGATGTGACGGACCTTTCGACCCCTGAGGACACCAGCGGGGCTGTCACACTGGCTTTCCCCAGGCTGGGCGCTGGAGAGAGCCGACGCCTGGCGCTGGAGGCAAGGAGCCCATGGCGGCACGGGGTGTTGCGCGTGACCGGACTGAGGGTCGACGCCGCCGAATGGCCGCTCAGCGCTCACGGGCCCTACGCCACCTTGCGGGTCGAGAACGGGGCGGTCCCCATTGGTGTGGCGCATGCGCTGGTCGGACAGGAGGTGACGGTCGAGGGCGTCGCGACCATGTTCACCGGTGGATTCTATGCCGGGAGCACCGGCACCAAGTTCTACCTCCAGGATGACACAGGGGGGATCCAGGTCTACTGTCCTGGCGCCAAAGGCAAGGTGCGGGTGCGCATCGGCGACCGGCTACAGGTCACCGGCAAAGTCGAGGTCTATCGGGACTCGCTGGAGATCGTGTCAGACACCTGCGCCGATGATGTACACGTGCTGGGGCATGGGGAACAGCTCCCCGAGCCCCTCGCGCTCACGGCGCGGGAGGCCCAGGGGGGTGAACGCTATGCGGGCAGCCTGGTCGAGGTGGCCGGCACGGTCACGCGGTTCGAGGAGTTCAACTACAGCTACGAGGTGGATCTCCTGGATGAGGCCGGGGATACCATGCTGGTCTACGTGGAGAAAGAGACGGGCCTCGAACCGGAATTCCTGGAGGTGGGGGACCCCTACCGGATCGTCGGCATCCTCGAGGTCTATGACGGTCAGTGGCAGCTCAAGCCGCGGCTACCCGATGACTTCATCCGTGTCTATCCCCCCGTCCTCACGATGGAGATGCAGGGGCCCCTCAGCGTCGAGGCGGGCGCCTCCGTCACTTATACCCTGACGGCGCAGAATCACACGACGAGGACGCTGACGGACGTGCGGATGCGGCTAAGCTATCCCCCCCATCAGTTCGTCGCTGGTAAGGCGCTCGATTCGGACGTCACGGGGTCTGAGGGCACTCTCCTGTGGACCCTGCCCTCGTTGCCCCCGGAGGGGGGCTCCGCGACGGTGACCGCCACCCTCCGGCTGGCCCCTGAGGTCACCGAGGGGCACGTCACGGTCCAGGCTGAGGTGACGGCTGCGGAGTGGCCCGAGCCGGTGGAGACGGACCCGTGGATGACCTTCATCGGTGAGGGCGTGCCGATCTGGGCGCTGCAGGGCGAAGGAGCCCGTTCGCCCTTCGTGGGGAGCCAGGCGACGACGGTTGGTGTCGTCACCGGGGTGTTCCCCGAGCTTGAGGGCCTTTGGATCCAATCCCAGACGCCCGATGATGACCCGGCGACCTCCGAGGGTATCTTCGTGTGGGTCAGAGGGCAGGACCTGGAGGGCTTTGCGCTGGGGGACTATGTGCAGGTCACCGGCAAAGTCCGTGAGCGCTCTGGACAGACCATGCTCGACGTCAGGGCCAGGGACGCCCTGAGGGTGCTGGCTCGGGGACAGGCCCTGCCCGAGCCGGTGGAGCTGGATCCTCCACGTGAGGAAGCCCCGTCACGCGCCTATTACGAGTCGCTGGAGGGGATGTTCGTCGCGGTGTCAGACCCGGTGGTCGCGGTGGGGCCGACCAATCAGTATGGGGAGACCCCGCTGGTGCGTACACATTGGCATGTGACCCGCATTATGAAAGGGGAGCCGCGCGGCATGTTGATCCTTGCCGACGACGGCTCCTCCATGGTGCATCAGGACAGGACGACGCTGCCGTTCGCCCTCAAGACGGGCGACATGTTGGATGATCTGGTGGGTCCCCTGGCCTTCACCTATGAGAACTTCAAGATCCAGCCCATCACGACGCCCGTGGTGATGACCT
The DNA here is from genome assembly GCA_964530185.1 of uncultured Anaerolineales bacterium. Lineage (GTDB taxonomy): Bacteria > Chloroflexota > Anaerolineae > B4-G1 > SLSP01 > PWVB01. The sequence goes on along the minus strand of CAZHBB010000079.1, from coordinate 3,029 downwards.
CGTCCGTGACCTTGCCGCGACTGTCACCGGTGGGCCGCGATGACTTCAGCGTCGCCACGTTCAACACCGAGAACTTCTTCGATATCGTGGACCCCCATCCCTCCAGCCCCGAGCGGCCCAGCCTGCGGGACTACAAGATGAAGTTGGCCCGCGTAGCCACGACGATCGAGTTGATGGGAGCCCCCACGGTGGTGGGGCTTCAGGAGGTGGAGAACATCGGTATCCTCGAGGACCTGGTGGCCGAGCCCACCCTGAGCCCCTACCGCTATGTGCCGATCCTCCTCGAGGGGTCCGACTCGCGGGGCATCGATGTGGGATTCCTGGTGCGAGGGGATCGGGCACACGTAGAGGGCTACGCCCAGTACGATGCGCCAGAAGGACTGACCAGCCGCCCACCGCTGATGATCACCGTCACCGTCCAGCTCGAGGAGGGGGAGCGGCGGGTGATCCTGATCAACAACCACTTTACGTCGATGTCAGGGGGAGAGCGGGCGACAGAGCCCCGGCGCGTCGCCCAGGCCCAGTGGAACGCCCAACTGGTGACGCGGATTCTGGGACAGGACCCCAACGCCCTTGTGGTGGTGCTGGGCGATCTGAACTCCTTCTATCGCTCGCCCCCCATCGACAAACTGCGTGCCTGCGGGCTCCACCACGTCTATGAGAAGGTAGAGCCTGACATCCCCTACACCTACATCTTCCAGGGGGAGTCCGAGACCCTGGATCATATCCTGGTCAGTGACGCGCTGTATGCGCATCTGGACTACGTGTCCGCACTGCACACCAACGCGGACTTCCCACTGCCCGCACCCAACGACCCTTCCCCTCTGCACACCTCGGATCATGATCCGCTCATCGCTGTCTTCGATTTCTGACGCCATACGAGTATATCTTAAGGAGGCATAGATGGACTCCAAGCAGCAGCACCTGAAACGGCTCGCCGGGGAGTATGCCGTGCGTTTCGTCTCCTCCGGCATGGTCGTAGGCCTGGGCCATGGCTCCACGGCGATCCATGCCATCCGGCGGATCGCCGAGCTCCTGCGCTCTGGAGAGCTACGGGACATCGTGGCCATCCCCTGTTCCGAACACGTGGCGCGCGAGGCCCAGGCACTGGGCATCCCACTGTCGACGTTGGATGACCATCCGGCCGTGGACGTGACCATCGATGGCGCCGACGAGGTGGACGAGGCCGGCAACGTCATCAAGGGAGGCGGTGGCGCACTGCTACGGGAGAAGATCGTGGCCCAGGCGACGCGACGGGAGATCATCGTGGTGGACGTCTCGAAAGTGTCCCCATGCCTGGGGACGCACTGGGCGGTGCCTGTGGAAGTGGTCCCCTTCGGCTGGCGGACCCAGGAGGCGTTCCTGTCGCAACTGGGGGCGGAGGTCCGCCTGCGACGCGGCCCGGACGGCGCACCGTTCCGGACGGACCACGGCAATCTGATCCTGGATTGTGCGTTCGGCCCCATCGCGGACCTGGAGGGGCTGACGAGGCTGATGGACCGTCGGGCGGGCATCGTCGAACATGGCCTCTTCCTGGGGCTCGTCTCGGATGTGGTCGTGGCCAGCCCTGAGGGCGTGACCCACCACGTGATCAGACCCACCTGAGCCCTGGCTGGTCACCCTTCGAGGATAGCGATGGGCCAGCCCTGTGCTAGAATCCCCACGGAGGTGGGACTGCCCGGCGTATGAAACTCATCATTCAGATTCCCTGTTACAACGAGGAGGCCACGTTGCCTCAGACCCTGCGCGACTTGCCGCAGACGATCCCGGGCATCGACGAGATCGAGGTCCTGGTCATCGACGACGGCAGTCAGGACCGCACCGTGGAACTCGCGCAGGCGTTGGGCGTGGACCACATCCTCCAGTTGCCCCGCAACATGGGATTGGCGGCCGCGTTCAGCAGGGGCCTGGAGACGGCGCTGGCGTTGGGGGCCGACATCATCGTCAACACCGATGGCGACAACCAATACTACGGGGCTGACATTGCCCGGTTGGTCCAGCCCATTCTCTCGGGCGAGGCCGACATTGCAGTGGGGGATCGCGGGGTCGGGGCTTTGGAACACTTCTCGCCCCTCAAACGACGGCTTCAGGTATGGGGAAGCTGGGTGGTGAGCAAGGCGGCAGGCATCCCGATCCGGGATGCCACCAGTGGGTTTCGGGCGTTCTCACGGGATGCGGCCCTTCACCTCACGGTCCTGGGCGAGTACACCTATACCCTGGAGACCCTGATTCAGGCGGGGGCGCGGCGTATGCAGGTCGCCTATGTGCCGGTGCGTACCAACCCACAGACACGCCCCTCCCGGCTCATCCGCAATGTCCCCTCGTTCCTCGCCCTCTCGGCCGTGGCGATCCTCCGTTTCTACACGATGTATCGCCCCCTGCGAGTCTTTACGACGCTGGGTGGAGTGCTGCTGCTCGGCGGTGTGGCCCTGGGCGCTCGCTTCCTCTACTTCTACCTGACAGGCACCGGCTTTGGTCACGTCCAATCGTTGATCCTGGCGGCGATCCTCAGCATCGTGGGCTTCCAGGTGCTGCTCATTGGGCTGCTCGCGGAGCTGGTGCGGCTGAACCGTAAGATGCTCGAGGACATCCTTTACCGAGTCCGCCGCTGGGAGGTCACGCACGAGGGACAGCGAGCCGCTTCTCATGACAGTGACCCCGCCCCCCGGTCATAGCCCCCACCCCCAGGGCGTATCTCCCGATTTTTCAGTCTCACAGACGTGTGAAAAGCTCCGCCGGCCCCACGGTTTCTCGGTATGATTGTGGGACAGCCTTTCCAGGCTGTCCTGCGCGCCTGGAAGGGCCAGGCTAGAAAGCCTGGCCTACATCCGGACAGACACCCTCTTGAGGCACAGAAGCCCGAATAGTTTCTCCGTATGTTTGTAGGACAGCCTTTCCAGGCTGTCCTGCGCCCCTGGAAAGGCCAGGCTAGAAAGCCTGGCCTACATCCAGACAGACACGCCTCTTGAGGCACAGAAGCCCGGGAGACGGTGACTGTCACAAAAGTGGCGGCGTCCCATCTGGGTGGG
>CAZHBB010000078.1:0-14034 GCA_964530185.1 uncultured Anaerolineales bacterium | reverse complement strand
GATGCTAGAATTTCCTTGATGCGAATCGATGTGTTGAGCCTTTTCCCTGGTGTGTTCCTGAGTCCGCTGCAGGAGAGCATCCTCAAACGGGCCCTGCAGCGTGGCCTGCTGACGATCTACCTGCACCAGATCCGAGACTACGCCCTGGATCGCCATCAGATGACGGACGACACCCCCTACGGGGGCGGGCAGGGGATGGTCATGAAACCCGAGCCTATCTTCCGTGCCGTGCGTGCCATCCTGGGGCAGGAACAGGCCCCCGTTATTCTCCTCACTCCGCAGGGACGACCGTTCACCCAGGCCATCGCTCAGGAGCTGGCACAGCAACCTCGACTGGTCCTGATCTGCGGCCACTACGAGGGCGTGGACGAGCGCGTGCGTCGGCACCTGGTGACCGACGAACTCTCCATCGGCGATTATGTACTCACTGGCGGGGAGCTGGCCGCGCTGGTCGTCATAGACGCTGTGGCCCGCCTCGTGCCCGGGGTGCTGGGGGCTCAGGAAAGTGCCACCGAGGACTCCTTCGCCTCTGGGCTGCTGGAGGGCCCGCACTACACCCGCCCCCCTGATTTCGAAGGGTGGTCGGTGCCCGACGTCCTCCGGTCTGGGGACCACGCCGCCATCGCGCGCTGGCGGCGGCGCATGGCGCTGCAGCGCACCCTCGAGCGCCGTCCCGATCTGCTGGAGCGTGCCCCCCTATCTCCTGAAGATCAGGCCTTTCTGAAGTCCCTTACCTCCCAAAGGACTGAACCTGATGAAACATAATAGGGTATTGATATACGAGGCCGCGGGGCAGGAACCAAACGCTGAGGAGATCCGACGCTGGGAGGCTGCCCGTGTGGAACGTTTACAGGCCGGTGACCTCGACGCACTGGGAGATCTCTTCCAGGTCTACCACCAGCGGGTCTACCGCACAGCGCTGGCGCTCACCCGCGATGAGCGGGCAGCCGAGGATATCGTGCAGGAGTGTTTCGTGCGGCTCTATCGCTATGCAAGCTCGGTAGATTCAGCACGGCCGCTCCAACCCTGGCTCTATCGGGTCACGGTGAACCTGGCCCACGATTGGGCATCGGGCCACCGTTGGCAGCCACTGGACGATATCCTGGAGTGGCTGGGGGGCCGGGGAGAGGTATTTCCATCGCCAGATAGGGAGGTTGAGAGGCGAGAGATGGTACAGGTGGTGCGCGAAGCCATCGCCGAATTGCCACTCTCCCACCGGGCGGTCATCGTCCTCCACTATCTGGAGGACCTTTCGCTGGACGAGATTGCCCAGGTCCTCGACATCCCGGTGGGGACAGTCAAGTCCCGTCTGCATTACGCACGGCAGCGACTGCGCGTACTGCTCACACAGCGGCAAGTGACGCTGCCGGAGATGCTGTACGAGTTGACATGAACAGGAAGCCATGATCGACGAGCTATTCAGGGAGGCGTTGGATCCTTACCGGACTGCCAGACCACGGCGTGGTAGGATCTGGCGCGGGATCACCGCACGCATCGGGCGCCCCAGAGGGGCCCATTGGGGTTGGAACAGCCTGAGCGCCTGGCTTTGCCGACACTCGGTATTGGACCCACGCCCCTCCCTCTCCCAACTGGTCCGCGTGGCCCCGCCTCATGTCTACGCACCACCGCCAATGATCGGTATGGCGCTGAAACAAATCCTTGACCTGCGTGTAGCATCCTGAGAGGCGCGCTAGAAAATGGCACGTCAGCCGCTACTCACAGTGACAGGGCTCAGATATAGCGTCGACGCGCCCCATCCAATCTCACTAGCCCTGGATGTCGGTGATCGGGTCGGCCTGCTGGGGAACGACGAAGCCCACCTGAGCGCCTTCCTGCAGGTATTGGCTGGGCTGAGGGCGCCATTAGCTGGTCGTCTCATGTGGCGAGGCAAGAAGCTGCGCCGCGTGAACCAACTACGGCGACATGTGCGCCTGGTGTGGCGCAACCCCTATGTGCTCTTTGGCGGGCAACTGTCCGCCCGGGACCTCCTGTTCAGTCGCCGCGGGGGGGCAACCGATGAGGAACTGCGTGCCGGGGGCATGCCCTCCGCGGTGGCCGACTTTGACCTCCAGGCGCTCTCCGGGGTTCAGCGCATCCGGGTGACCCTGGTCCATCTCCAACAACGCCCCCCTGACATTCTGCTCATCGATGACATCTTCCAGTCCATCATTCCTGAGGCCTGGGACGAGATCCTCCAGACCCTCAGCACAACAACTTCCGCCTCCACGGCTCTGGTGATCGCTAGTAGACGGGCAGCGGCGTTACGCACCATGCGCACGGTGTATCGAATGACGGAGACAGGCCTCATGCCTGTCCCCCGAGAGGCAATGCCTGGGGGAACGCTTCCCTCTCCGGGCGCGATGTATTGACCAGGGAGCAGAGAGGAGGAGCCATTCTTTAGAGATCGACCACCACGTGATTGTTCGGGATTGCTCGATACCGCAGCATGCTTGACATTTGGCTTTTTGTCCATAAAATTGTGTTAGTATCTTGGGCTCACCCATGTTCTTAGGGCCCGCATATCGTGCAACGCATGAGAGGAGGTGGTGCCCAGATAGAGAGCTATCTCACCAACGGACCACTGATAACACGTATGCTTGGATCAAAGTCGTTTCGTTTCAATCCTGTTAGTTGAAGGAGGAGATTGATATGGTTAAGAGAGCAATGGTTGTTCTCGGGGCACTGGTGGTGTTCAGTATGCTGCTTAGCGCGTGCGCGACGCCCACACCCGAGATTATCGAGAAGACCGTCGTCGTAGAGAAGACCGTTGAGGTCGAGAAGACCGTCGAGGTTGTGAAAGAGGTCACTCCGACACCTGAGCCAGAGAAGCCTGCCGGCCCCAAGACGCTGGTCGTCTGCATGGGGCAGGAGCCCGACACCCTCTACATCTACGGTGGTGACATGCTGGCAGCACGTCACATCCAGCAGGCCGTCTACGATGGCCCCATCGACAACCGCACCTACGCTTACCAGCCCGTCATTCTGCAGAAGCTCCCCAGCCTTGACGACGGGGATGCCGCAATCAACGCAGTGACGGTCCAGGCCGGCGACATGGTCGTCGATGACAATGGTGACGTGGTGGAGCTGGCCGAGGGCGTCAAGGTCCGCCCCGCGGGCTGCCGCAGCTCGGACTGCGCGGTCGAGTTCACGGGCGACCCCATCGAGATGGATCAGATGGTCGTCACCTTCAAGCTGCTGGAGGGCCTGAAGTGGTCCAACGGCGATCCCCTGACCGCCGATGACTCGGTCTACACCTACGAGATCTACATGGACCCCGACACGCCCACCAGCCGCTACCTGGGTGAGCGCACCACATCCTACGAGGCCACCGATGACATCACCACGGTGTGGACGGGCCTGCCCGGCTACATCGACAGCGTCTACTTCACCAACTTCTGGCAGCCCCTGCCCCGCAAGCTGTGGCAGGAGGAGCTGGGCTACAGCGCGGCTGATCTGATCGAGGCTGAGGAGAGCTCCCGCATGCCCATGGGCTGGGGTGGTTTCGTCATCAAGGAGTGGGCCGCTGGTGATCACATCACCGTCGAGAAGAACCCCAACTACTTCCGCGCCGACGAGGGCCTGCCCTATGTCGATACGGTCGTCTTCCGCTTCGTGCCCGACTCCAACGCCGCGGTGGCGCAGCTCATCTCCGGTGAGTGCGACATCGTCACGCAGGACGCTTCGCTGGACGACCAGGCCGAACTGCTCATCAAGCTGGAGCAGGAGGGCGTGGTTCAGCCCGTCTTCGTCACCGGCACCGTCTGGGAGCACGTGGACTTCGGCATCAACCCCGTTCCCACCTACGATCGGCCTGACTTCTTCGAGGATGTCCGCACCCGCCAGGCTATCGCCTACTGTCTGGATCGCCAGAGCGTGGTGGACACCATCCTCTACGGCCGCTCCATCGTGATCGACTCCTACATCCCGCCGGAACACCCGCTCTATGCAGGCGACCGCGTGGTTCACTACGACTACGATCCCGAGAAGGGTATGGCCCTGCTTGAGGAGGTCGGCTGGATCGACGAGGATGGCGATGGCGTCCGCGAGGCCCACGGCGTCGAGGGCGTCCCCGACGGGACCCCCTTCGAGGTCAAGTGGCAGTCCACGACAGCCTCCATGCGTGTGCAGTACATGCAGATCTTCCAGCAGAACCTGGCCGAGTGTGGCATCAAGGTCAACCTGGAGAACCTGCCCGCTGCTGAGTACTTCGCCGACGGCCCCGAGGGCCCGCTCTTCGGTCGACACTTCGACCTGGGCTCCTTCGCGTGGCTGACCGGTGTCGAGCCGCCCTGTGACCTCTACCTGGGTCTGGATACCAATATCCCGTCCGAGGAGAACAACTGGGGTGGTCAGAACGATCCCGGCTTCAAGAACGACGAGTATGATGCGGCCTGCCTGCGCGCGCTCACAGCGCTGCCTGGTTCTGAGGACTACATCGAGGGACACAAGGAAGCTCAGCGCATCTTCTCTGAGCAACTCCCCGTCGTCCCGCTCTTCCTGCGCATCAAGCTGGCCGCGCATCGGCCTGAGGTCAAGGGCTTCGTGATGGACCCAACCGAGAACTCGGAGATGTGGAACATCGAGAGCCTCGACCTGGAGATGTAGCCAGGACTCTCTATAGTGCGGTGGTGGCAGCACCCGGTGCTGCCACCACCCCTTTTGGAGATCCTTCTTCAAGAAAGCTCGTGACAGCATCACGAGCTTTCTTGAAGAAGGAACCCGTCATCGAACCTTTACGACCACCCACGGGTAATTGATAAAATGCATGTCGACCCGTCTACAGGATGTGACGTACCCACTGCACACCCCTCGGTTCGGCCTGCATGCAATTTAGGGAAGACCATCAACTCTTGACGAAGGAGTCGGTGAATGACTGGTTATCTCATACGCCGTATAATTCAGATGGCGATCGTCGTCTTAGTGGCTACGGTGGCGATCTACGGCCTGCTCAATCTGGCCCCTGGTGGGCCCATGTCTGGGCTCAACCAGATCGGTGACCGCAGGCAACGCTACAGCGAGGCTGACAAGGCCCGCCTCGCTGCTTACCTGGGGTTAGACAAGCCCCTGGTGCTGCGCTACCTGGTCTGGCTGGTCGGCGATGACTGGCTGGGGGCCGACTACATGTACACAGGGCTGAAGCCGCCCGACGGCGTGCGATTCTGGGCTGCGCCAGGCATCGCCTATGCCCAGGGTGGGTACCCCATCTGGGTCCAAGGGGAGCAGGTGGGCACCACCGGGGAGGAGGATCTCCCACTCTATCAGGCCCGCAAAGTCTGGATCCGCCCCAAGGGGGAGGAGAAACCGGATGACGTCATCGATGCCAAGATCATCAAAGTCGAAGGCACGCTGATCAAGGCCGACGTGACCGCCGACGTGGTCGATATCTACGTCCAGGTCTCCCCCGAGACAGAATGGGTGGTGTCCAATGTGCCCAAGTGGCCCGAGGGACATTGGGTCAACGTGTCCTGGCTCTTCGGCCCTTACGGCCTGTTGGGCGAATACGCCCACTTCCATGGTGACAGTCACGGGGTCTTGCGCTTTGACTTTGGTACCTCGTGGTCGGTGGCCCGGGGCCAACCCATCGCCAAGATGATGAAGAGCCGCTTACGCAACACGATCACGCTGATGACTACGTCCACTGTCCTCTCGCTGATCGTTGCTGTCCCCATCGGCATCTACTCGGCAGTCAAACAGTACTCAAGGCTGGACTACATCGTCACCACCTTCACCTTCTTCGGGACCGCGATGCCGGTGTTTTGGCTGGGCATCATGTTGATCCTGATCTTCTCGGTGAAGTTCCGGGACTGGGGCATCCCTTATCTGCCGGCTGGTGGCATCGCCTCGGTGCGCACGCCCCCCCAGGGGAGCCTCTTGCGTGCCATCAACGCCGAGCCCGGCGGCTTCCTCGATCGACTCTTCCACCTCATCATGCCCACCGTGACGTTGAGCCTGCTATATATGGCAGGTTGGAGCCGTTACATGCGGGCATCCATGCTGGACGTATTGCGACAGGACTACGTGCGCACGGCACGGGCCAAAGGTCTCTCAGAGCGTATGGTAATCGTCAAACACGCCATGCGTAACGCCCTGATCCCGTTGGTGACCATCGTGGTCTTCACCATCCCCGGTATCTTCAGTGGGGCGACGATCACGGAGACGATCTTCTCCTGGCAGGGGATGGGGCGGCTCTACTATGACGCCCTGGGCGCCGATGACTGGCCCGTGGTCATGGTCTTCCTATACATCAGCGCAGTCTTGACCGTCATCGCCACCCTGGTGGGTGACATTCTGTACACCATCGTGGATCCCAGGATCCGTTATGACTGAACGAGAAGAGGATAGAGACAAGCATGGCTGTTCAAGATAGTGTCACACGATTAGACGCCGAGGGCATGCTGACGCCCGAAAAGGAAAATCAATTTCTCGTCATCTGGCGGCGGTTTCGACGGCACCATCTCGCCGTCGCCGGCATGTTCGTGCTCATCATCTTCATCCTGATGGGCATCTTCGCCCCGATGTTGGCGCCCTATGACCCCATCGAGGATCAGGACCCTTACAACAAGAACGCCCCACCGTCGCCCGAACATGTGTTGGGTACCGATGAGATCGGCCGGGATGTCTTCAGCCGCCTGCTCTACGCAGCGCGTATCTCGCTGACGGTGGCCTTTGTCGTGACCCTGTTGAGTGAGGTCGCAGGGGCGCTGATCGGCGGCATCTCAGGGTACTTCGGCGGCTGGGTCGACAGCCTGGTGCAGCGTATCGTGGATTTCCTGCTTACGATCCCGCTGCTCCCTCTCCTGTTGGCCTTCTCGTCGATCCTGCGGGGCATTGAGCTCCCGCTGATACCCAAGCAATACACCAGCGTCATCGTCATTTCCTTCATCCTCATCGCCTTTGGATGGATGGGTACCTGCCGACTGGTGCGGGGCATGGTTCTGAGCCTGCGCTCCCTGGACTTTACGGAGGCCGCACGTGCCCTGGGCATGTCGAATGGTCGCATCATCGTGCGGCATATGATCCCCAACGCCATGGCGCCGATCATCGTCCACGCCACATTGGGCCTGGGGGGCGTCATCGTCCTGGAGTCCGCGCTAAGCTTCCTGGGTTTCGGCGTACAACCGCCGGTGCCCACCTGGGGCAATATGCTGCAGGCCGCTCAGGCGGGCCTGCTGGGACAACCGGCCAAGGTTTTCTACCCGGGGCTGGCGATCTTCCTTACGTCCCTGGCGTTTAACTACGTCGGCGACGGTCTCCGTGACGCTCTTGACCCACGCTTGAAGCTCTGAGACGAAGGAGGAACAACGTGGAGAATCAGCACCAACAAGATCTTATCCTTGAGGTGCGTCACCTCAAGACTTATTTCTACACCGAGGACGGTGTGGTCAAGGCGGTGGATGGAGTCGATTTCGACGTGCGGCGCGGCGAGATCGTCGCGCTGGTCGGCGAGTCAGGCTGCGGCAAGAGCGTGACCTCGTTCTCAATCATGCAGTTGGTCGGCATTCCTGGCAAAATTGTGAATGGGGAGGTCCTGTTCAACGGGCGTGACCTGCTCAAAATGCCCGAGAGCGAGGTACGGCAACTGCGGGGCGACCGTCTGGCGATGATCTTCCAGCAGCCCACCTCCTGCCTTAACCCTGTGTTTCGGGTGGGCGATCAGATCTCCGAGGTCCTTGAGATCCATCGCGGCATGGACAAGAAGGAGGGCTGGGAGCGGGCGGTCGAGCTGCTGCGGACGGTGGGCATCCCAGAACCGGAGAAACGGGTCAGCGCCTTCCCCCATGAGCTCTCAGGGGGCATGGCCCAGCGCGTGATGATCGCCATGGCTCTGGCCTGTGAGCCTGAGCTGCTCATCGCCGATGAGCCAACCACAGCCCTGGATGTGACGATTCAGGCCCAAATCCTGGATCTGATGCGGGGGCTGCAGTCCAAGCTCGGCACCTCTATTATCCTCATCACCCATGACATGGGCGTGGTGGCCGAGATGGCCGCGCGGGTCTCGGTGATGTACGCTGGTCGGATCGTCGAGCAGGCTGAGGTCAACACCCTCTTCGACGAACCCTACCACCCCTATACACGAGGGTTGCTGGCCTCGGTGCCAATCATGGGCGTCGTCAAGGAGCGTTTGGACACGATCCCAGGCTCAGTCCCCAACCTGATCGACCTGCCACCAGGCTGCAAGTTCGCGCCGCGCTGCCAGGCGCGCATTCAGCATAACCTCCACATCTGCACGGAGAAGGAGCCGGATCTGATCGAGTTCGAGCCGGGCCACAAAGTCCGCTGCTGGCTCTACCAAGACCACAGGGAGGGGGACGCATAAGATGGCCGAGGTAAAGACAGACGTACACACAAACGATGACCTGATTGTCGTCAAAGATTTGGTGAAGTACTTCCCCATCCGCAGTGGTTTCTTCCAGCGCGTCACCGCCCAGGTCAAGGCGGTCGACGGCGTGAGCTTTACCATCAAGCGCGGCGAGACTCTGGGCCTGGTGGGGGAATCTGGCTGTGGAAAGACGACCGTCGGTCGTACCATCTTGCGCTTGATCCCCCACACAAGCGGACAAGTCCTCTTCGAGGGACGCGATGTTTTCTCTCTGCGTCCTCGCGAGCTCAAAGAAATGCGCAAGGAGATGCAGATCATCTTCCAGGACCCCTTCTCGTCGCTGGACCCCCGCATGCCCGTCGGTGAGAGCATCATGGAGGGGCTGGTCGTCCATCGCATCGGCACCCCCCAGGAGCGCTGGGAGCGCGTGATCGAGCTCCTGCGCAGGGTGAACCTGGAGGATTTCCACGCCAAGCGCTACCCCCACGAGTTCTCAGGAGGTCAGCGCCAGCGTATCGGGATCGCCCGTGCGCTTGCTCTGGATCCCAAGTTCATCGTCGCCGACGAACCGGTCTCGGCGTTGGACGTCTCGGTCCAGGCGCAGGTCCTCAACATCTTGATGGACCTGCAGGAACAGCTTGGCCTCACGTACCTCTTCATCGCCCACAACCTGAGCGTCGTGGAGCACATCAGCTCCCGCGTGGCGGTGATGTACCTGGGCAAGATGGCCGAGTTGGCCGACCGCATGACTATCTTCGAAGAGCCGCTACACCCCTACACCCAGGCTCTGATGTCGGCGATCCCCATCCCCGACCCACGCAAAGCCGGCTCGCGGGACCGCATCATCCTGGAGGGCGACGTCCCCAGTCCCATCAACCCGCCGCCTGGATGCCGTTTCCATCCGCGGTGTCGTTACGCCATACCAGGGCTGTGCGACAAAGAGGAGCCCGAGTTCAAGGACTACGGGAACGGACACTTCGTGGCATGTTGGCTGGTAGAGAAGGAAGCCGGCTGGAACAAATAGCCATACCACCAGCAGAACCTTCACGGGGCGATGAAGAGGGATATCATCGCCCCGTGTTGCTCCCCCAGGGTAGCCGTCCGCCCTCAGGACAAGGGGAGGGTAGCTGGCCGCATACCGTCCCCTGTCGTGGCTGTCTCACTCTCCCATGACGGTGTTTGTCGGCGGTGTTTCCCGTCGATCCTGGGAACTCTCATCTCCCAGACCCCATTTCACAAACTTTCCAATACCCACTATAATCAAAAATGGAGAACCTAGATGAGGGAAAGACAACCGAGCCTTCTCAACGCGATTTGGATCATGCTCATCATTGGAAGCGTGGTCTTCTGGTGGGTGAACTCCCTTGCCAATGAAGACCCGCTCTGGTTCGTGCGTTCCTTCGACGCCGAAGCAGACTGGATCACCGTCTACCACGACGGGCAGACCACCCTGTTCCTGCCCGGGGATCCGGGCTATGATCAGATCATGGCGGCCTTTGCCGATGCCGTGGCCCATTGGTCAGGCTATGAGAACGGCGTTGGGATGTCCGAAGAGAGCCTGGAGGACTACCGCAGTCAGGGGATGTTGCTGGAAGTGCATTACAACGCGCCGGTACAGGTCCACACGCGCCACATGTTCCCCAAAGCCAGGAACTTCTGGGTGCCTCTCACTGGGACCCACGCGCGCTGGCGACGCGTCTTCGCGGGACTCACCGACGAGCCCCGCATCGGCGTCCTGAACATCAGTGAGACCTACTTCGAGACGTTGCAGTCAGCGGTCTATGCCGCGCTCCGGATGGACCAACCCTAGGGTGATGCCATGTCTCTCCAATCTCTGATCTCAGCTCAGATCTCCAAGCCCCCTCCACTGGAACCGTGGGAGCCTAGCCAAGCCAGGATCCTGGTGGTCGATGATGAGCCACGCATGGTGGATCTCATCCGGGAGGTGTTGGATCTTCTGCCCGGCTGTGAGGTGCTGGTCGAGCATGACGGCGAGGGGGCGCTGCAGAGACTCCGCCGCCAGATCACAACAGGGCAGACCGTGGACGCGGTACTCCTCGATATCATGATGCCTGGGGAGGATGGCTTCCGCACGCTGGAGAAGCTCAAGGCCGACCCAGACCTGCGACCGATCCCTGTCATCCTCATCACCGGCCTCGATTCGGTCAGCGCAAAGGCGCGGGGGCTGGAGATGGGGGCGGACGACTACATCACCAAGCCGTTCGATCCTCAGGAGTTGCTGGCCCGCGTCCGAGTCGTCCTGCGTATCCGCAACACGGAGCGGACGCTTCGCCAGCGGAACCAGGAGCTGGCCGCGCTGGACGAAATCAACCGCGCCATCTCGTCCAGCCTGAACCTGGAGGATGTCTTGCTGGCGGCCCTCAACGGCCTGGACCGCCTCCTGGCCGCTGAGGCATTCGTCATCATCCTGAATGAGGAAGGCTCCCCAGACTGGATCATTCGCGCGGCACGCAGTCCCAGGGGGGTATGGCTCGAAGGGCGGGTGGTGCCCACAGATGAGGACCCGCTCTTGCACGCCCTGGCCACGCTGGAGCCCGTCCTGGCCCGTGGCCTCTCCACCGGCTTCTGGGTCACACTGCTCCAACGCTCCAGCCTGGACGTCCTGTGCGTACCCCTGGTGAAGGGCGGAGACCCCATGGGCGCCCTGGTGGCCATGGCCGAGCCGGGTATGCTGCGCGATGAGGACATCACCCTGGTGGAGCATGTGGCAGCGACCGTCATCGTGGCGGTGGAGAAAGCCTGGCTCTTCCACGACCTTGAGGCCTTTGCCGACGAGATCGAACGCTCCCAAAACCAGCTCATCCAGGCCGAGAAGATGGCAGCGGTCGGTCGGCTGACAGCCTCCCTGGCCCATGAGATCAACAACCCCCTGCAGGCCATTCAGAACAGCCTGCACCTGGCCGCCCATCCAGGGCTGGCCCCCGAGCAGCGCCAGCGGTTCCTGGAAATGGCACAGACAGAGGTAAACCGTCTGATCCAGATTGTCCACCGCATGCTCGACTTCTACCGCCCCTCCTCGGCGATGAAGGTGCTGAACATCAACCGCTCCGTAGAGGATGCCCTGGCCATCGCCGGGAAACGGCTCCAACAGACCCGCATTCATGTGGAGGCGCGGCTGGCGGCCGATCTCCCGCCGGTGCGGGGGATCGCCAATCAACTGACTCAGGTATTCCTGAACATCGTGATCAACGCCATCGAGGCTATGCCCGATGGCGGTACCCTGTGGGTGGGAACCGCCCACCACATACAGGCGAAACAGGTGGTCATCGCCTTCCGCGACAGCGGCCCTGGGATCCCCGCCGAGATCAGGGAGCATCTCTTCGAGCCTTTCCACACCTCGAAGCCCACCGGCACCGGGCTGGGGTTGGCGATCAGTTATGGCATTATCGAGCGACACAACGGCACAATCGAGGTGGAAAGCCCGCCAGGTGGCGGGACGACCTTCATCATCCGGCTACCGGTACACAGAGAACCGGAGGGATAGCAGTTATGGACAAACAAGCACATATCCTCGTGGTAGATGACGAAGCCCCGGAGCGCATCACGCTGGGAGAGGTCTTAAGGCTTGAGGGATATCACGTCAAGCTGGCAGCCTCGGGGGAGGAAGCGCTGGCCCTGGTCCAGGAGACCACCCCGCCCTTCGACATCGTGGTGCTGGACCTGCGCCTGCCAGGGATCGACGGGCTGCAGGTGCTGGACCACATCCGTCGGCTGTCCGACGAGACCATCGTCATCCTGATCACTGGCTACGGGACATTGGAGACGGCCATCCGCGCTCTGCGCAAGGGGGCCTATGACTTCCTACTCAAGCCCTGTCCGGTGGACGAGGTGCTCCGTGCCGTGCGCCGGGCCCTGAACGAGGTACAGGCGGGACGTTATCGCCGGGCGCTGGTGCAGCAGCTTCAGAGCACCCTCCAGGAGTTGATCAAGACGGACAACGTGGACGAACTTGAACCCGCCGTCCAACCTACAGATCACAACGAGGATGTCATCGTGGCCGGCGACATCAAACTCGATCGCGCGCGCCACATGGTCACCCACGAGGGGAAGCCGGTTGAACTTACACCTACCGAGTTTCGACTGCTGGAATGTCTCATCACTCGCGCGGGAGAGGTCTGCTCCCCTCAGGAGCTGGTCAAATGTGCGCAGGGATACGAGACCGACGCCTGGGGAGCACGCTCCATCATCCGCGTCCACATTCGGCGCCTGCGACGGAAGCTCGAGCCGACGCCGGAGGACCCGCAACACATCCTCAACGTACGCGGCGTGGGCTATATCTTCGTCGCCGAACCTGAGGGAGAGGCCTGAACCATGAACCAGGCCAGGCCCCCCCTGGGATTCCCCAAGAACACCCACCGCATGCGGCGCGTCCTGGACCGCCTGCGCCATCTCAAGGCCGCACACCATGCACGGGTGCAGCGCCGCTCCTGGCTCGAGCGGGTGATCCGGCGCCTGAGAAGTCAGGAGACGCGGGACGATTCCAGTTAGGCAGGATGAGAAGCCGCAGTTCCTCCCAGCGCCTTTCTGTCCCACTGAGACCAGAGAGAGAAGTGATTTGTGGAGTGAGGCTGCGGTGAGGGTTCGGGCCCAGATCGAACTGTTACGCTACAGCCCGCCGCAGCCCTGATACCTAATACCAGACGAGGAAAAGCTCCTGGGCATGCCCCGCGACCACGCCGTCTGTGGCCTCGACCGTCAGCACAGCCCATGTGCCGGCCTGCAGGTCGGCGACGGGCAGGGAGAGGGTCACCCGTCCCTGGTCGTCGGTGGCCATGATACGCGTGAGTTCCTCGATAATCTCTCCGTCCTGAGGGCGCACCGTCACCCTCACCTGCGCATCGGCCACCGGCTCCCCTCGATCGTCCGTCAGCAGAATACGGACCTCCTGCATGCGCTCCAGGCCAATCACTGAGCGGCCCATCCCCACTAGGATGCGCCAACTGACCGGCCCCTGCCCTGCGATGCGATAGGACCCTCGCATCAAGGCATCCGGCGGCAGACGGTCGCGGTGCAGGCTCACGTAGAGCTCACCCAGGTTACCCACACTCATCCGCGAGGCCCATGGATCCCACACCAGTTTCAGCCGCTGGAAATACTGCACGATCCGCTGGTTCTCAATGAGCATCTCGCTGATGGGGTAGCCAAAGAGATCCACGCCCCCATGGTTGGCAAAGTAACGCAGGAACATATGGGCCACACTGTGCCCCGTCTCGGGATAATAGATACGCCCAATGGAGACGCGCGGTGAGGCCACCGGCGGACGTCGAAAGCCCATCTCCTCCCCGAGTAGCCCCAACTGCACTTTGTACGGGTCAGGGTTGAAGGGATGCCACTCCATGCGAGCCTTTTGGAAGTACTGGACCAGAATCCCATGGTTGTTGTAGGGAGCGGAGATCGGATAACCAAAGACCTCCAGACCACCGTGGGTGTCGAAATACGAGAGGAAAGCCCCGCTCACCCAGAAACCCGTCTCCTGGAAGAAACGTCGCTCCTGAGACGGGGGAGGATCACCTCCAGGATAGCGGGCCAACAGCGGCTGCGGCAACACCAGACCGAGCACAACAGTCAGTGCGACGATCCATATCACACTCGAGACGCGGGGCCACCCAGTTCGGTGTCGCATAGTCTTCCTTAAATCAAATCATTAGTTAATACCATTATACATAAAACATTACAGAATTGCAAGGATGTAT
>CAZHBB010000077.1:0-14360 GCA_964530185.1 uncultured Anaerolineales bacterium | reverse complement strand
GTTGCGGTATAATGATGACTGCGATGGGGCGTGGCCAAGCTGGCAAGGCAACGGACTTTGAATCCGTGTACCGCAGGTTCGAATCCTGCCGCCCCAGCCAAAAGAGGCACGAGTGGGAACTCGTGCCTCTTTTTTCTCAGCGTGGCCTGGGTCACCCCAGGCTCGTAGCCAATGCTAGCGGATCTCGACTTTGGCGCCTGCCTCTTCGAGCTTGGCCTTGGCCTCCTCGGCGACATCCTTGCCCACGGCTTCGAGGACGGGAGCCGGAGCGCTCTCGACCAGGTCCTTGGCCTCCTTCAGACCCAGACTGGTGAGCTGGCGCACGACCTTGATGACGTTGATCTTCTGCGGGCCGAAGTCCTGCAGCACGACGTCAAACTCGGTCTTCTCCTCCACCTCTTCCTCAGCCGCCGCACCGCCCGGCATAGCCCCCATCATCGCAACAGGAGCGGCCGCGCTCACACCCAGCTTCTCCTCCAGCATCTTGACGAGTTGGGATGCTTCCATCAACGAAAGGGCGCTGATTTCCTCTACAAGCTTATCCAGATCTGCCATCTTCTTGAAACCTCCGTTTTTCTCTTTTCACACTAAGTTTAGGCAGAAGCAGCCACTGCTTCGCCTGCCCCCGCCGACTCTTCCAGTTTGTCAGCATAGGCTTTGATCACATTGAGCACCTGTCGGATTCCGCTCGCTACCACACCGGCC
Organism: uncultured Anaerolineales bacterium; assembly: GCA_964530185.1. Classification (GTDB taxonomy): domain Bacteria; phylum Chloroflexota; class Anaerolineae; order B4-G1; family SLSP01; genus PWVB01. Next base: position 13,655 of record CAZHBB010000077.1, on the reverse strand, counting down.
ATCTGGGTCGCGGGCGCGTTGAACGTGCGCAACACGGTGGCCAGCAACTCATCGCGTGTCGGCAGGCTCGCCACGGCCGCAGCCTCCCGCGCATCGAAGAGACGCCCTTCGATCATCCCGCCCTTGATGACAAACTCCCCCTCTTCAAGGCCGCGGGCAAATTCCCGGAACAGACGGGCCATAGAAGGGACGTCTTGGTGACTGAATCCGACAATTAACGGGCCTGTGAGCAGGTCATCAGGCACCTCCAACCCGGCCTCCTCGAGCACTTTCCGGAACAGCGTGTTCTTGACCACGAACGTCGCTCCTTCCAGCTCTCGCACACGCCCCCGCAGGTCCTGCAATTGGGGGGTGCTCAGGTGCAGATAGGATGCCATGACGAAACCATCGCTCTCGGCCAGTTGCTGACGATAGATCGTCAACAATTCCTCTTTACGAGCACGTGAAATAGCCAACCCCTATCACCTCCTCTTTGTAAATCTGTGCCTGATTCTCAGGCATGCCGTGTAACATCCAAACCAACAGAAAAAGGTCCTTGCGCCCACCGACGCAAGGACCCAGGATCCATCCCTCGCGACCCTGATCCATCCCCAATGTGGGACAGACCAGGATCTCACAGACAGCCCCTGACCCCCACCTCGGCAGGCATCTTTCAGCACGCGCTCACGCATCCCGTGTTACGCGCACACCTGCTGTCTTCGGCAGACAGGTCTGAACCGACTCTACGTATGGCGGCTAAGCAACCTCCATCGCCAATGCTTCCGCAGGATCTACCTTCACGCCCGGCCCCATGGTCGGCGCCAGGGTAACCCGGCGGATGAACGCCCCTTTGGCAGCGGCCGGCCGGGCACGCCGAATGGTGCTCATCACCGCCGCCATGTTCCCCATCAACAGCTCCTCGGGGAAACTGACCTTGCCGATAGGCACATGGATATTCCCCGAGCGATCCAAACGATACTCCACACGACCCGCCTTCGCCTCCTGAATCACGCGCGGCAGGTCCCCTTCGGGCACAACCGTCCCGGTTTTAGGGGTAGGCATCAGGCCCCGGGGGCCCAGCACACGGCCCAAACGCCCCACCAGGCGCATCATGTCGGGTACAGCGATCGCCACATCGAAGTCAACCCAGCCGTTCTGAATCCGCTGGATACCCTCCTGATCGCTGATCACGTAGTCCGCCCCCGCCTCCTCTGCAGCACGGGCAGCATCGGCTGCGGCAAAGACCAGCACGCGCACTGGCTTACCCAGCCCATGAGGCAGACGAACGACACCACGGATCGCCTGGTCAGCGCGTCGTGGGTCAAGGTTGGTACGCAGATGGAGTTCGACCGTGCCATCGAAGTTGGTGTAGCTGACATCCTTCACCAACTTGATCGCCTCAGCCACACTATAGGTACGATTGCGATCTATTTTCGCAGCAGCTTCTAAGTACTTCTTCCCTCGCTTAGGCATATTCAACTCCTCGTGGTCCTAACGGGAACCAAAGCCCCCTCCCACCAATTTGGCCAGGCATGAATGGGGTCAACACATCGGACCCGGCATCCACGCCCTGGTCTCAGTCAACGATCTCGATCCCCATGCTCCTGGCCGTGCCCGCGATCTGACGCTCCGCGGCCTCAATGTCATGGGCGTTGAGATCCCGCATCTTGGTCTCAGCAATCTCACGCAATTGCTGACGGGTGATCCGCCCCACCTTGTCACGGTTAGGCTCCGCCGATCCCTTGCTGACCCCCGCCGCCTTCCGCAGCAGGTCCGCGGTGGGGGGCGTCTTCAGCTCAAATGTGAAAGATGAATCCTGATAAATGGTGATCTCTGCGGGGATGATATTCCCCACCAGATGCGATGTCTTCGCGTTGTACTCCTTGCAGAAAGCCATCAGATTGATCCCATGCTGAGCCAGCGCGGGACCAATGGGGGGCGCAGGGTTGGCCTTGCCCGCCGGAATCTGCAATTTCACGACTGCCTTAACCTTCTTCTTTGCCATTCTTCAGCACTCCCTCACTCTGGGGGATACGCCCCAGGAAGTTCCATCAACCTAAGCTTTTTCTACCTGCAGGAAATCCAGTTCTACCGGTGTCTCCCGCCCAAAGAACGAGACTAACACGCGCACCTTGGTCCGTTCCTCGTCGATGTCATCCACGACCCCGATGAAGTCCGCAAATGGACCCTCAACGATACGCACTTTCTGACCACGCCGGAATGTCGCCCGCACCTCAGGAGCCGTCGACTCCATCCGTCGCAAGATGCGCTGCACAGCCTCGGGCCGCAGAGGTGTGGGACGGTTCCCCATCCCCACGAACCCGGTGACCCCCGGTGTATTACGCACCACATACCACGAATCGTCGGTCAGCTTCATCTGAACCATCAGATACCCTGGGTAGAGGCACCGTTCCACCGTCCGGCGCTTCCCATCACGCAACTCAATCTCCTCCACCGTGGGCACGACGACCTGATAGATGTAGTCCTGCATGCCCATGGACTCGATCCGTTGTTCCAGGTTGTGCTGCACCTTGTGCTCGTAACCCGAATAGCAGTGGATGATATACCAGGCGACCTCGTCCTCCTGCGCCTGAGTCGGCTCCGCCTCGGCAAAGGGGTCAGGGAGCACCCCAACCTCTTCCGTCTCCGTCTCAAACGAAAGCTCGGGCAGCAACTCATCGCTCTGAGCAGAAGGCTCTGCCTCCTCCTCAGCCGCCTCCGCGCCAGGTTCAAGGCCCAGGCGCTCAAGGATCGCGTCAGGCGTCAGGTTGAGATCCCTCAATACATCGGGCTCACCATCCAGATCCTCAAACCCTGGCTCCTCCACGGGCTCTTCGTCAACAGACCGCTCTTCGATATCCAACCGACCTAGACCTCTTCAGCACGCCCAACGAAATAGACAGCGGCGATAAGCCCTGCAGCCAGCAGCGCTCCCAGGACCATAAACATGACTTTGCCCGCTATCATCTGCCCCAGGAGCCAGCCAAAGAGAAAGTCGAGCACTCCCAGGAAAATCGCCATACTGAACGTGACGAGCAGGACAATCTTCGTCATCGTCCAACCTTCACGGAGGGTGGGCCATCGGACCCTTTTAAGCTCCGCCCGTGTCGAGCGGAAATAGGCCACGACAGGGTTCACCTTTTTGTCTTTCGACTTGGCCACAGACACCTCCACTATCCCTAAGAACCGATCAAAACTATGCTAATGCCAACATTTCAAGACACCGCCCATACGAGGCGGTGTCTTCAACGACAGGCAGGCGAGGCAGGAATTGAACCCGCAACCTACGGTTTTGGAGACCGTTGCTCTGCCAAATTGAGCTACTCGCCTACGATCATCCGCTTCCAAGGCGCACCCACGCCGCCTTGAGCCCATGATCAGACTTGAACTGATGACCCCCTTCTTACCAAGAAGGTGCTCTACCGACTGAGCTACATGGGCCTATGGCTATCCAGTGGGCAGTGAGGGACTCGAACCCCCGAAGGCATACGCCAGCTGATTTACAGTCAGCCTCCTTTGCCGCTCGGATCAACTGCCCAGATAAGCCGACGGTGGGAATCGAACCCACAACCCTCCGCTTACAAGGCGGATGCTCCGCCGATTGAGCTACGTCGGCGCACGCGCATTATAGCATGGCCGACCAGAGGGTCAAGCTCTTAGCCTCACCGCGCCAATAGTATACACAATGTGAGTCGATTGTCAACCAAACCGCGGGTCGCGAAACGGCTCACACCCCCTTCCGGCGCCGATCATACATACCCCGCAGAGACTGCGAAACCCACATCCCTTCCCCCTCTACCCCAGGTTTCTGACGGAGGGGGGACACTGATGTGGTAATGCAGCGAAATGCGGGCCCCACACGGCGGCATAGCGCCCCCGAACAAAAGAGTTAGACAACCATGCGCCCACTGCGACGCTCAGGAGGCGCTGTGCTGTCTGACGTGGGTCTTGAGCTCCGGCTCAGGAAACTGTATCGGTGATAGAGACCGTCAGAGGCCCCAACTCAGGTGTGTTGATCGTAAACTTGATGGTGTGCTGACCCGGTTCCAGTTGTCCTGGGACATAGAGCTTCAGCTTCGCGCCATAAGGCACATAAAGCGAATTCGACCAGGAGATCTCGGTTACTGGCCGAGCCTGCCCGCCCACCTCCACCGTGGCACCCTCTAGAGGCCGTTCAACATCGTCGACGATCAGCTTGGTGAGCCCGCTCACAGCCCCTGAGTCGATCTTGTTCTGCAGTTCAAAGGTGAAACCGTCCCCCTGGTTCTTCAGGCTTCCCGATACATACATTCTGGCCAGCATGTCTGGTGTCATTCCATAGACCATGTCAACCTCCTCAATAGTCTCAATGTGGGTGAACGATCTACCAACTCGCACTCAAACCGCTCAAAATCAGACGATTTCGCCGAACTTACCACTGAAACGACGGAAGAACCAATATCCAAAGAGCAATACCACCATCGCCGTGACCGCCGTGCGCAGGAGGAAATCCCCTGCCGTCAGCGTCCCGTAGTACAGAATGTCCTGGTACGTATTGATGATCGAAGCCATTGGGTTGAGTCTGAACAGCCACAGCCGAGGATTGAAGGTCAGGCCTAACAGGGTGACCTGCTCGGGCAGCGACTTGATCGGATAGATGATCGGGGTGAGAAAGAACCAGGCCTGAATCCCCACATCCATCAGCATGTGAGTGTCGCGGTAGAAAACCTCGACCGTCGAGAGGAAGAGGACGATCCCAATCGCAAAGATGACCTCGATCAGGATGGGGATAGGCAGCAGTAACACCCACACCGTGGGGCGCACGCCTGAGGCGAACGCCAACACGAAGAAGACGGGTAATGCGATCAGAAAATTGATCAGACTCGACAGGACTACGGAGATCGGCAGGATCTCACGGGGGAAGTACACTTTCTTGATGAGGTTCGCCCCTCTCACGATACTGGGAATCCCCCCCATCACCGCCCCCACGAAGAAGTTCCAGGGCAGCAAAGCGCTGAGAAACAACACGTGGTAGTTGGGGATATCCACCCGCTCATAGAGCACCCCAAACACGAAGGTAAAGATCAACATCATCATGAGCGGATTGAGCCAGGACCAGACCACACCCAGAACGGAGTTCTTGTAGCGCACTTTCAGATCCCGAGACACGAGGTTCAGGATCAATTCCCGGTAGGCCCACAGCTCCCGCAGTGATTCCAACATTGTATGAGGTATCTGACTCTCCTTATAAGGAAGCTCTCGCGGCGGCGTCTACCTGACGCCTGAAATTATACCATCCCCAAGTTGCTCTGCAATGAATGCCCCAGACGGCAATGGCTCTTCCCATGACAAGCCACACAAGGGGAAACCCTGTCAGCCTCCTGATGGCACATACTTCCCACCCCATCAATTTCACCGTACCGCGGCGTTGGCGGCAGGTCACAGGCAGCTCGAGAGGTCTCCACACCCAGGAACGGCCCTGAACAACTCCCGCTGGATCGACTCTGGGGTCAGGCTATAATGAGGCCCGTGACTAAGCTGCGCCGAACCTGGATGGTGCTGATCCTGCTTCTGGCTGCCCTTCTACGGCTGGCCCAATTACCCGAGTTGCCCCTGGGACTTCACTACGACGAAGCGGCCAACCTCATTATCACGCGCCAGATCGCCGACGCCGGGTACCGCCCGCTCTTCATCCAGGCCTACACCGGTAAAGAGGTCCTTTTCTTCTACGCCGCTGCCCCCTGGGTCCACATGACAGGGGGGGCTACGTGGGGCCTCAGGCTGGCTGCCGCGATGATCGGGATACTGACCGTGGCAGCCACTTTCGCGGCGGTGCGGGCTATGTTTACCAGTCGCCAGGATACCCAAACCCTGGCCCTCCTGGCGGCCGGGTGGATGGCGCTGGCCTTCCCCCACGTCCTCCTCAGCCGCTACGGCTTCCGCGCGGTGATCCAGCCCCTGCTGCAGGCCCTGACGCTGGCGGCTTTGTGGCGTGGGCTGCGCTCTGGACGCGCCTCATGGCTGGGGGCAGCAGGTCTCTGCCTGGGGCTGACCGGCTACACCTATCTGGCCGCGCGGCTCTTTCCCCTGCCGCTGGGGCTCGTGATGCTCTGGCTCCTGATCCGTACCCCGGCCACCGACCGCCCACGGCGGCTGCGTCAGTTGGGCCTGACCTTCGCTGTGGCGCTCGCTGTCTTTGCCCCCCTGGGCTTTCTCTTCCTGCGACAGCCATCAGCCTTCACCACGCGCATCTCCCAGGTGGCTGCTACCTCCTGGAGCCAGGCCCTGCGCGGGATTGGGCTGTGCCTGCGCGCCCTGGTGTGGCCCAAGGGCGGTGACCCCTATATCCGATTCAACCAACCGGGGCGTCCTATCCTGGACATGCTCTCGGCCCTGCTGGCGCTGGTCGGCCTGGTGCACTGGATGCGCTCCCGGTCGACGGATACCCTGACCCGGGCGGCCGGGCTGATGACTCTCACGGGCCTTGGAGCCATGCTCCTGCCGAGCGCCCTGGCCACGGGCGAGATCACCCCCAGCAACCTGCGGCTGGTGGGCCTCTATCCATTCCTGGCGATCCTGCCGGCCCTCGGCGGCACATCGCTCCTGCGCGGATTGCCCCGCAGGTGGCAATCCCTCACCGTCCTTGTCCTGCTGGGGATCGGCAGCGCCCACACCGCTATATGCTATCGAGAGTGGGCCTCCTCCGCAGCTCTCTTTCGCGCGGCGGACGGCGCTATGGTGCTGGCCGCCCAGGCGCTCGACGCAGAGGCCGCCCCTGATACGACTGTCTACCTCGCCTCGCTGCACTACCGACACCCCACCGTCGCCGCACTGGCAGAGCGCTATCCACAGGCCAAGTGGCTGACCGGCGGGGAGACCCTGGTGCTGCCACCAGAGGGGGATGCGGTCTACCTGATCCCAGACGATCTCCTTCCCCCATCCCCATGGCCTGAGACACTGACACAGGCATGGCAAACGGAGGTCCACCGTGGACCCGTGAGCGACGTCACCCTGACCATCCATCGCCTTTCTGCGATGCAGATCGGCGCACTGCGCGCCCAATACGTTGGCCCCCAACCACCGGCAGCCGATTTCGCTCATGTGGTCCGGGTATACGATGCCTATCCTGCTGGCACATGTCGGGTCGCCGCGCCCTGCCCAATCCTGTTAATTTGGGAACCTCAGGCCATCTATCCGGGCGCCGTGCCTGTCGTGAGGCTGTGGCATCCGGCCACGGGAGAGTGGGATAGGGTACTTCCCTTTCACTACCCGGCAGAGCAGTGGACGCCGGGCGATCTGGTGCTCGATCAATATGTGCTGACGCCGCCGGTGGGCACGCCCGTCGGCGAGGGCTACCGATTGGGCATCGGCGTCTACGATACCGCGGCCCAGCGCGGCCTCCCACGCCTGCGCGACGAACGCTTCGCTGGCCTGGAACTCGTCCTGCCAGACGATCCGGAAGGCCTCGCCCTGGCCCCCATGGATAGCCCACCGACACCATCACAGATTGCAGCGGCCTGTCGGGGCATCGATCGATCCATGCCCCAGGAGATTGGCACACTTACGCTTCTGGGGTGGCATGTCGAGACCTCGGAGCCCCTTCTGCCGGGCAGCGCGCTATGGACCCGTCTGTGCTGGCAGGCCCGAACCGCGGGACCAGCCAATCAGAGGCTCACACTCCGCCTGGAAGGCCCCTCCCGAGAGATCCTGTACCAGGGCCTGCCAGCCGGGAAGACCGCTGACCCGGTCTGGCGCCCATCTGAGATCCTGGAGGATCGCTATCGGCTTCGCATCTCCAAGACTCTGCCCGCGGGGGAGTACACGGTGATCCTGCAGGTCGGGGACGGCCCACCGCTCACGCTGCACGACCTCACGGTCACCGGACTGGCCCGCAGTTTCACGCCCCCCGCTATCTCTACTCCCCTTGACATCACCTTTACCGACGCAGAGGGGAAGCCCAAACTCAGGCTGTTGGGGTATAAGCTCGATACCCTCCCCGACTCCCGCGCCTGGGAGATCACGCTGTTCTGGCAGGTCATAGCTGAGGTGGAGGATGACTACGTCGTGTTCCTGCACCTGCTGGACCCCCAGGAGGAGCAGGTGATTGCCCAGGTCGACGAAGGGCCCAGGCAGGGGGCGTACCCAACATCACTGTGGATGGAGGGGGAAGTGATCGCTGACTCTCATCGCCTGCCATGGCCACAGGAGCTGGATGGCAGTTCGGCGCAGGGTTGTATGTACCCGCTCCGTGTTGGGCTCTACATCCCCTGGACCGGCGAGCACCTGCTGGTCGCCGGGGAGCCCCAGGCTTCCCTACCAGACATCACAGTGGAGAAATAAGCGAGGACCCCGCATAACCGCTGACTACCTCTCGCGGGGCACGACCTCCACATCCCCTGCCGCATAGCGGAACCGTTGTCGATCGCGCCGGGGGCCATCGGGTGGGATCTCGACCACGACCTCGCCTTTGAGGATATCAAGGTCGACGATACGACCAATGCCGCGGTCTGTCTTGACCCACGACTTGAGCTTGGGCAGCGATTTAGCCTCTTCTTTGTAGATCTCATGCTCGTAGCTCAGACAGCAGCGAAGACGCCCACACATCCCTGTGATATCCGACGGCGCCATGGAGATTGATTGATCCTTGGCCATGCGGATAGAGACGGCCTGAAACTCGGTGAGGAAGCGGCCACAGCAACGAGGCTCGCCGCAGACGCCATATCCCTCCAGCGCCTTAGCATGGTCGCGCGGTCCCACGGTCCGCAGCTCCACCCGGCAGCTCATCCGCCTGGCAAGCCGGCGGCGGAAGTCGGCAAACGCTTTTTTGTTCACCTTTCCCGTACATTGCACGATCGCGCTGCGACCGTCCAGCGTGAACTCGGCGCTCACGACCTTGAGGCTGAGCCTGCCGGAGCGCGCTTCCTCCTTAGCAATCGCGATCAAACGCTCCGCGCGTTCCTGCATCATGCGATAGCGCGCCATATCCAGACCAGTGGCGCGACGAAGCACATTCCGTAGCTCGCCGGATGAGGGATCGCGACGGTCGAGATCTGTAGTAAGCTGGACGACCTGCCCGGCCTGCTCTCCATAGACCGTCTCGACGACCACCCAGTCCCCAACCTCCAAGCGAAGATCCTGCGGCACAAGGAAATGATACGCCTTGCCAGCGGGTTGAAATCGGATCCCCGCGATGGTCCTGAGCCCCCTCTGTGGGAGTGATTGATCTTCAACCGTTTCCGGTTGTACATGATCCACATTCTGCGACATCGACATCGACCCTCACTCAGTCCGTTCTCTGACGGACAACTTTATGTCATCTTGATTCACTATACCGGAGATCGACCCCTGGGCAACTACTTGCTGATGGGGTATCAACGGCGCCGCTCACGCTGCCAAAGCGGGGCTTTGCTCTCCAGGAGGCCGCGCAATTCATAGATCTGGTCCCGCAGCGCCGCTGCTTTCTCGAATTCCCAGTCTGCAGCCGCGGCCCGCATCTCTTTCTCAAGGCTCTTGATCAGCCGATCCAGTGCGGCCGGCGACAACTCCTCGAGGGCTGCCTCCCCTCCCTGCTCCGGCTCGGCCTCAGCCCTGACGCGATCGGTGAGGTCACGGATCTCTTTGACGATGCTGCGCGGCTCAATGCCGTGGGCCTCGTTGTAAGCCTGCTGGATCTTCCGACGGCGGTTGGTCTCATCGATAGCCTCCCGCATCGCCTCGGTCACGTTGTCAGCATACATCACTACCGTGCCGTCGGTATGGCGCGCCGCTCGCCCGATGGTCTGAATCAGAGCGGTGGCGCTGCGCAGGAAGCCCTGCTTATCGGCATCCAGGATAGCGACCATGCTGACCTCGGGCAGGTCCAGCCCCTCGCGCAGCAGATTGATCCCTACCACTACGTCGTACTGCCCCAGACGCAGGTCCCGAAGGATCTCGACACGCTCGATGGTCTGCACCTCACTGTGAAGGTACTGGACCTTGAAGTTGAGCTCCCGCAGATAGTCGGTGAGATCCTCCGCCATGCGCTTGGTCAATGTGGTGACCAGCACCCGTTGGCCACGCTCGATCCGCTCCCTCAACCGTGCCACCAGGTCATCGATCTGCCCTTTGATAGGCCGCACGATCACCTCGGGGTCGACGACGCCCGTGGGGCGGATGACCTGCTCCACAATCTGATCGGCCCGGCTTAGCTCATACTCCGAGGGCGTCGCCGAGGTGTAGATCACCTGATTGACGCGCTCCTCAAACTCATGGAAGGTCAGCGGCCGGTTGTCCAGGGCCGAGGGAAGCCGAAAGCCGAAGTCCACCAGGACCTCTTTACGGCTGCGGTCGCCATTGTACATCCCGCGGATCTGGGGGATTGTCATGTGAGATTCATCGACAATCAACAGGTAATCAGCAGGGAAGTAGTCCATCAGCGTCCACGGCGGCTCCCCCGGCTGACGGCCGTCCAGATGGCGCGAGTAGTTCTCGATACCGGCACAGTAACCAATCTCACGGATCATCTCCATATCATAACGGGCACGCTGCTCCAGGCGCTGCGCCTCCAGCAGCTTGCCCTCGGCCTGGAAATACGCGATCCGTTCCTCCAGCTCGGCCTCAATCGCCTCCAACGCCTTCTCGATCCTCTCCTCGGAGGTTACATAGTGCTTCGCCGGGAAGATCTGAATCTCCCGCGGTTTGCTCAACACCTCGCCGGTGAGAGGATCCACCTCCACGATGTCCTCAATCTCATTACCCCAGAACGAGATACGGTACGCGGTCTCGGTATAGGCGGGACGGATCTCCAACACGTCACCACGCGCCCGAAAGGTGCCACGACCAAACGCGATATCGTTGCGCTCGTAGAAGATGTCCACCAGATGCCGCATCACCGTCTCACGGCGGATCGCCTGGCCCACCTGCAAGGGCAGGATCACCCGGCCCCATTCCTGGGGATTGCCCAGGGCGTAGATGGCAGAGACGGAGGCCACGACGATGGTGTCCCGTCGTGTCAGGACCGCTGCTGTGGCAGCCAGCCGCAATCGGTCGATCTCCTCGTTGACGTCGGCATCCTTCTCGATGTAGAGATCGTATTGGGGAACATAGGCCTCGGGCTGATAGTAGTCGTAGTAGGAGACGAAGTATTCCACGGCATTGTTCGGGAAGAGCTCGCGGAACTCGGCATATAACTGAGCTGCCAACGTCTTGTTGTGCGCCAGCACCAGCGTCGGCTTCTGCACCTGAGCGATGACATTGGCAACCGTGAAGGTCTTCCCCGTGCCGGTCGCGCCTTTGAGTACCTGATGTCGATATCCCCGTCGCACACCCTCGACCAGGCGCGCGATGGCCTCCGGCTGATCGCCGGTCGGCTGGAACTCCGTCACCAACTGAAAAGAATCCATAAACTCTATCTCGGCTCGCGATAATCGAACATTCGTTCAGCTTGAGATTATACCTGGGCACAGCTAACCGGCAATGGGGACTTGAACCACAGGGCGGTGAGCTTGCCGAAGCCACCACGACGATCACCTCCTGCCCCCTCGATGGCCCTCGACAAACTCAGAGCAACGGCCCGGGAAGGGCCGCCCGTCATGCCATATCGAGCATCATTGGGCCTCTGAGACCATGGCCTGGGCAAAGGTGAGGGTCATGAAGCGAGTGCTGCTGCCCCTTTTGGATTGCGGCACCTAGGTGCCGCTTTGAAAGCGGCGACTTGTCGCCGCAGTCCAAGGCAGAGGAGCCTGTCAAAGCTCGGTGGTGTTGCTTCCCTCACCGGCGGGCCACCACAAAGACCCGGCCATAGGCCTCCGGATCCTCCAGGGGTGTGCCCAAAGCATTTTGCACCGCAAAGTGGACCTGTCGGAACCCGATCTCACGCAATGCGTCTGCCACATCCGCCAGATCAAAGATCGTGTTGTAGGCGACCTGACCGAAGCGCTTGTATCGCCCGTCCTCCTGGCGCAGGAAGCCAGAGATCTGTGTGAACGCCCGGCCTTCCTCCTCCACCACCACCCCTCGGGTGATCAAGACCAGATCCTCTTCCTCCTGCACGGTGATCCCCGCCCAGCGGCGAAGCCCCAGACGGGTGTTGAGGTCAAAGATAAACCACCCATCCGGCACCAACACAGCATGCACGGAGCGGAAACAGCTCTCCAGGGCAGTGAAGTCCGGCAGGTGATTCAGCGCGTCAAACGTGGAGATGACAAGCCCGAACCGTTCATCCAATGTGAAATCCGCCGCATCGGCCTCCATAAACCGTGCCCGACCAGCCTCAATATAGGCCTGCGCGTGGACCCGCGCATAGTCCAGCATTGCGGATGAGAGATCCAGGCCCACCACATCATAACCATGCTCAAGGAAGTAGACGGCGAGCTGCCCCGTGCCACAGGCCAGGTCGAGCACCTGATGGTGGGCCTGGGCAGGCAACGCATCCTCGTAGAAGACGAGGATCCGTGGGGCCACCTGGCGGGCAAAGTGCGTCCAGCGCATGTTATAGATCGCCGCAAAGTCATCCCCATAGGCTTGCATAATTCTTCCTCCTTACCCTACCTTAAAGAGATCCCCCAACGCCGTCAGGGTGAAGGTGTCAGCGTAACAAGATACTCCGCGCTGACCCATCCCTCCAGGTACAGGCGAGATGCCATTACACGATACCAGAGTGTCCCATCTACCTGGACCGGGCCCTCAAGGACGAGCACGGTCTCCCCGCTCTCGAGGTGCCCCACCACCGGTCCATCCGGCGCATAGCGCACGCGCAGACCGGCAGCCCCGACACTGGCGACCCGCATCAGCCAGGGAGTCGCGGTAGGCTCAGGTGTCGCCGTAGAGGAAGGCCTCGGTGTCGGCGTCCATGTGGCGGTCACTGTGGGTGAGGACGTGGGAGTAGGCGTTGCCGTGTGGGACGGGGTGGGCGTAGGCACAAACGTCGCGGTGGGCGAGGCCGTGATAGGCGGCGCAGGGGTGGGCGTCGGCGGCACGTAGGCACGCAACCTGGTGGTGGGCACTGCACTCAGGGAGAGGGCCACCGTCCTGCCCAGGCGCTGAGCGATCGCCGCCTGGAGCTCTCGGGCCTGTCGGTAGGAAAGCGGCCGCACCACCCGCAACGTGAGATCCAGGCTGAGCACGCCATCATCGTTTATGACATAGGACCAGTCCACCAGTTCACTGTCCGGCATCCCGCCCAGCTCCGCCTCTACCGCGGCCACGATGGTGCGCTCGAGCCGCATGCGTTGCAGGGAGAGCCGGGTGAGCGTTGCCAGCGGGGCGGTGATCAGCACGAGCAACAGGCCCATCACAATGAAGCCACGTCTCCGAGCCACCGCGCGGTCCGGCGCATCAGGTTGGGGACGGAACCCCATCCACAGAAAGACAAAGCCACCTGTGGCGATAATAGCGATAAGGTTGGTCAGGAACATCAGCCCGGCGCCCCACACAGTCGAGGGCTCCCGAAGGGCCACACCCAGTCCCATATCCACCAGGGGTGGGGTCAGCGAAGCGGCAACTGCCACACCTGCCAGGGCGGCCGACACCTCCTTGCGGCAGATCGCGTAGGCTGCCGCGGCGCCCGCCACCAAAGCCACCGCCAGATCCAGCACCGACGGCGTGGCAAATGCATGGACCTGATCTGTAGCCTGAGCTCCGGGGACCAGAAGCCCGACAAGCATGCCCGTCACGATGGCCAGCAGGGCACCCCGCACCGTGGTGGCACCGGCACGCCA
>CAZHBB010000076.1:3939-14412 GCA_964530185.1 uncultured Anaerolineales bacterium | reverse complement strand
AGTACTTTATCCTATTCTCACTGTTAGCCGTGACAAGTCCATAGGTGTGGAGCTGTGTGTTGCCAGCATAGTGTTTCATCTTGATCCTATGACCAGTGGGGCGATCTTTTTGGGCCATTTGTGCTTGACAAGGCTATGCTCTGTCAATAGAATTAGGTTACTAACTATTAGCCAGCTAAATAATTAAGGAAGAAGCTATGGACGCGGAGGTACCAACTGTACGGGTCGGGTGGCTACTGGGAAAGGTGTGCCGTCTTCATCACCTGAGGGTCCACCAACTGTTGGGGTCACTGAATGTGTATCGCGGCCAACCGCGGGTACTGCATGCCCTGTGGCAAGAGGACGGGCTTTCGCATAGCGAACTAGCGGCCCGCATCCACATCACGCCAGCTACATTAAGCAAAATGGTCCATCGCATGGAGAAAACTGGGCTGCTGAGCACTGTGGCAGATCCTCAGGATCAGCGGGTCTCGCGCATCTTTCTCACTGAGGCCGGGCGGGCGATTAAGCTGGATATTGACCGCGTCTGGCGTCAGTTGGAGGATGAGACATTTGCCGGGTTCACGCCCAAGGAACGCGAGCTGCTGGCTTTGCAATTAGAGCGCATTGCCGACAACCTGGCGCGGTTTACGTGTCATGGGGTGGAACGGGAGGGCTCTGGAGCTACTTCCTGAGGCTGATCTTGCGGGGTCTACATTTCTAATAACGATGGGGGGCTGATAGGTCTGTGAAAGCATTTCGGCGTCTTTTTGTTTTTGTGAAACCGTACTGGTACTGGGCGATCCTGGCACCTCTCTTTATGACGCTCGAGGTGATGATGGATCTCTACCAACCGCGGCTCCTGGCCACGATCATTGATTCGGGGATCTTGCCGCGGGATCTTGAGGTCGTAAAGGCCACCGGCCTGCGCATGATAGGCCTAGCCTTTATTGGCGCGATTGGAGGGTTCGGCTGCACCGTGAGTTCGGTGCTGGCAGCTTACGGCTATGGCACTGACCTCCGCGATGCTCTTTATCGCAAGGTGATGTCGCTTTCCTTTGCCAACATCGATCAACTCCAGACTGGCCGTCTCGTAACCCGGCTGACTAACGACATCACTCAAGTACAGAACGCTGTGATGATGCTCCTGCGCATGATGGTGCGCGCACCTCTCTTACTACTGGGTAGCATCGTCATGGCCATCATAACTGGTCCTCGTCTGGCTCTGCTATTCATTGTGCTATTACCTCTCGTCCTGGCAACTATCGCTATGGTCATTAACAAGGTCTTCCCAATGTTCAAGGAAGTGCAGGCCCGCCTGGATGATCTGAACACTGTGATGCAGGAGAACTTGATGGGGGTCCGAGTCGTCAAAGCATTTGTGCGGGAGGAACACGAAATGCGCCGCTTCGCTGATGTCAATGAGAAGCTGATGGCGCTGGCGATCAAAGCTGGACGCATTGGTGCAGTTGGATTCCCAACGGTCATGTTCTTGCTCAACATGGGCGTGGTGGTCGTCCTGTGGTTCGGTGGCAATCTGGTGGCTGATGGCTCAATGCAGGTCGGTCAGGTGATCGCTTTTATCAACTATCTGATGCGCACTCTGATGTCCACTGTCATGGTCAGTATGCTGGTCTTGAACTTCTCACGAGCTGAGGCGTCGGCCGATCGCATCTTGGAGATTATGGACGCGGAACCATTGGTCCTCAACCAGCCAGATGCAGTAGTCGATGTGCCTACGCGGGATAGGCTTCGCTTCGAGCATGTGACGTTTGCCTACGATGGTGATAATCCTGCACCTGTGTTGAAGGACCTTGACTTTGAAGTGACACCTGGTCAGACCGTAGCCATCCTCGGAGCTACAGGGTCGGGCAAATCGACCCTTGTTCATCTGATTCCCCGTTTCTATGATGTTCAAGCTGGGCATGTCCGTTTCGCGGATTTGGATGTGCGTGACGCCGATAAGCATGAACTCCGACGGCGCATTGCCATAGCGTTTCAGGAGACGGTCCTGTTCAGTGGGACGATCAAAGACAACATTCGCTACGGGCGGCCTGATGCTACAGATGAGGAAGTAGAGAGTGCTGCCAGGATCGCGGAGGCTCATGACTTCATCATGGATTTTCCGGAGGGATATGAGACAGAGGTCGGCCAACGCGGTGTCAATCTGTCTGGTGGTCAAAAACAGCGGATCGCCATCGCGAGGGCCCTTGTCGTGGATCCAGACGTGCTCATCCTGGATGACAGTACCAGCTCGGTGGACGTAGATACTGAGGCCAAGATCCAGGATGCGCTGGCTAATTACGCCAGGGAGCGTACTACCTTTATCATTGCCCAACGGATCAGTTCTGTCTTGACTGCGGACAAAATCCTTGTCCTTGAGCATGGACGTATTTCGGCCATGGGTACTCATGATGAACTCATCGAGTCAAGTCCGGTCTATCGAGAGATCTTCGCATCGCAGCTTGGCAATGGGGGTGTGAACCATGCCTGAGGGCAAGAGAAAGACACCCAGCGAGAGGCGCGAGACAGGGAGACCACGCCGTTCACGTCTACGTGGTGGCCCTGGTGCACATTTCGGACATCCTCCAGAGAAGCCGAAAGACGTGCGGGGGACGTTACGTCGCCTTCTGCGCTACCTGCTACACTACAGATGGCAGCTTGTTCTCGTCGTGATCCTGGTGGCCCTGGCAACTGGATTGGGAACGTTAGGCCCTTATCTTATGGGTAGGGCGATTGATGATTACATCTTACAGAACGACTTGTCGGGCCTGATGCGGCTGCTGAGCTTGATGATTTTAGCCTATCTTCTGGCATCGGTGGTGAACTGGTTGCAGTCCTTCGTCATGGTGGGTGTCTCCCAACACACCATCCGCGACCTGCGTGATGACCTGTTCTCGCATCTTCAGTTGCTGTCTCTGCGTTTCTTTGATCAGCGCACCCATGGTGAGCTCATGAGTCGCCTGTCCAATGACGTGGACTTGGTGAATCAGACTCTTTCCAACACGGTCACGCAGCTTACCTCCAGTGGTCTGAGTATCCTTATGGTTGCGACCATGATGTTGCTTATCAACTGGCATTTGGCGCTGGTAACGATGACCTTGATCCCGCTCATGGTGGCGCTGCTGCGGGTCGTGGCGAAGCGAACCCGACAGGGTTTTCGACGTCAGCAGGAACACCTGGCGACGCTCAATGGCATCATTGAGGAGACCGTGACTGGGATTCGGGTTGTCAAAGCCTACGTGCGGGAGGAAGCTGAGATTGAACGGTTCGCAGAGACCAACTACCGCCTGCGTCGCGCCGGTGTCAGTGCCCAGGTGTTCTCGGGGGCAGTAGGTCCAATGATGAACATGGTTAACAACGTGGGCCTTGCGACTGTGGCGGGAGTTGGGGGATGGATGGCCCTCAATGGGATGGCAACGGTGGGCACTATCGCGAGCTTCATCAATTACGCCCGTCGCTTTACCTGGCCATTGAACCAGCTTGCGCGGCTGTACAACCAGATTCAGTCTTCGCTTGCCGGTGCTGAACGGGTGTTCGAGATCATGGATGAGGTTCCGGAGATCCAGGAGGTACCAGACGCGGTGCCTCTGCGTGACGTGGATGGCGAGGTAGTCTTTGATGACGTGTGCTTTGCCTATGAGCCTGGCGTACCGGTGCTCAAGCATGTCAGCCTGCGTGCTGAGCCGGGTCAGACGATCGCCCTGGTTGGCCCAACTGGTGCTGGTAAGACCACGATCGTGAACTTGCTCACACGTTTCTATGATATCGATAGCGGCCGTATCACCATTGATGGGATCGACATCCGTCAGATCAGGATCGCAGACCTCCGGAAGCAACTGGGCATTGTTCTGCAGGACACGTTTCTGTTTGGCACGACGGTCATGGAGAACATCCGATATGGCCGGCTCGATGCCACAGATGATGAGGTTATTGTGGCTGCCAAGTTAGCCAACGCTGATGAATTCATCCGACACCTTCCCGAGGGCTATCAGACAGTGCTCTCAGAGAACGGAAGCAACCTGAGTCAGGGGCAGCGGCAATTGCTGGCCATCTCACGCGCTGTGCTGGCCGACCCGGGCATCCTGATCCTGGATGAAGCAACCAGCAGTGTGGATACACGCACGGAACGTCATATCCAAGAGGCCATGCTCAGACTCATGGAGGGACGGACTAGCTTTGTGATCGCCCACCGATTGAGTACCGTGCGACAGGCGGACTGCATCCTGGTGATCGATCACGGTGAGATTATAGAACGGGGTACGCATGAGGAACTCATGCAGGCTCGAGGATTCTACTATGATCTCTTCATGAGCCAGTTCCGTGGCCTTCCACTCCGCGTCGAGGATCTGGTCATGGGCGGGCCTGATTAGCCTCGGATCGATTGTTCGCAGCCCTGTCAGCACAACGACCACGCTGTTGAAGGTGCCCTCACGTTTTCACCCTCAATGGTGAGCTGTGTCCGTCGAGGTGCTCTTGCTTCATCGTGCCCTCCGCCTATACTGGTGCACGTTGACTTGGCTGTTATCGAGGTTTTTTTCCCCTTTCATGCGCTGTGATGGGGGCCTCAGGAAGGCGGTCAGCCTGACAAATGGTCTGGTGCCGTGTGCACGGCTCTAGAGCAAGGAGGACGGGCGATGGATGAAGAGAGTAAGCCCAGGGTCTACGTCACTCGACGCATCCCGGAGGCAGGCCTTTCCATGTTGCGGCGTGCTTGCTCGGTGAGGGTGTGGGAGGGTGAGTTGCCTGTACCCCGGGAGGTGTTGCTGGAGGAGGTCCGTGGTGTTGAGGGACTCTTGACCTTGCTCACAGACACAGTGGATCAGGAGATCTTGGCGGTGGCGCCAAGGCTCCGTGTCATCAGTAACTATGCGGTCGGCTACAACAACATCGATGTCGCGGCGTGCTCTGCGCGGGGCATACCTGTGGGACACACCCCAGGTGTGCTGACCGACACTACAGCGGATTTCGCATTTGCTCTGTTGCTTGCCGCAGCACGTCGCGTCACTGAAGGCGTAGCATATGTGCGAGAGGGACAATGGAAAACGTGGGGACCTCAGCTCTTGCTGGGTAAGGATGTCCATGATGCGACATTAGGCCTCTTAGGCTTCGGGAGGATTGGACAAGCCGTTGCGCGACGCGGGCTCGGTTTTGGTATGCGAGTGCTCTATTATGACCCCTTTGTAGGGAGGGAAGTGCAGGATCTGGGAGAGCCTGTAGACCTGGAGACGCTTTGGTCTGAGTCGGATTTCCTATCGATCCACGTCCCGCTAACTGAGCAGACTTATCATCTGGTGGACGCCAATGCCTTGGGTAAAATGAGGAGAGGCGCTGTGCTTGTGAATACGGCTCGTGGCCCCGTCGTGGATCACGCTGCGCTGCTGGATGCGCTCACATCAGGTAAGTTGGCTGCAGCGGCCTTGGACGTCACAGATCCTGAGCCTTTGCCCTCAGACCACCCTCTGGTGAGACTACCGAACTGCATTGTGACACCGCACATCGCTAGCGCCAGCGTTGCAACCCGGGCTAAGATGGCTGTGATCGCAGCGGAGAACTTGTTGGCGGGGTTGGAAGGTCGATGCCTGCCTCACTGCGTCAATCCCGAAGTCTGCTTACGTACTTGACACGCCGGCGGAGATCGTTAGGATTTGTGGCGCGTTCCACGTGGGGGATGTAAGTTAAGGCTGTCTGATGGCCGATGACAACCAGTTCCAGGAAGGGAGCCTCTGATGGACATCTTCATGAAATGTGCTCAATATACGAAAGCCGATGACGCCCGAAAGGCAGGGCTCTATCCATATTTTATACCGTTGGCGAACAATGAGGGCACTGAGGCTTTGATCGGTGACCATCACCTGATTATGATTGGATCCAACAACTATTTAGGGCTGACCGTGCATCCAGAGGTGCGCCAGGCAGCGATTGAGGCAGTCAAGCACTATGGTACCAGTTGCACTGGGTCTCGCTTTTTGAATGGGACGTTGGAACTCCATCTAGAGCTCGAGCAACGCCTGGCGGAGTGGGTGGGCAAAGAGCGGGCGTTGGTCTTCAGCACAGGATACCAGGTTAACGTGGGGACGATCTCGGCGCTCGTCGGTCGTGGGGACTTCGTGGTGACCGACAAGGAAGACCATGCGAGCATCATAGACGGGTGTCGTCTCTCGTTCGGAACGATGAAACGATTTCCTCACAATGACCTGGAAGCGCTGGATCGGGTCCTGGCTTCTCTCCCAGAGGAGGCTGGGCGGCTGGTGGTGGTTGATGGCGTCTTCAGTATGGGCGGGGATATTGCCCCGCTCCCGGAGATGGTTGAGATCTGTCATCGGCACCAGGCGCGGTTGATGGTCGACGATGCGCACTCAATCGGCGTGCTGGGTGGGGGGAGAGGGACAGCGGCGGAACTTGGCGTGACCGAGGGGGTGGACCTGATTATGGGGACGTTCAGCAAGTCTTTCGCTTCGCTGGGCGGCTTCATTGCTGGAGATGCAGATGTGATTGACTTCGTTCAGCATCATGCCCGTTCCCTCATCTTCAGTGCCAGCATTCCCCCTGCCAATGCCGCTGCGGCCATGGCTGCACTTGACATCATGCAGCGCGAGCCAGAGCGCATCCAGAGACTTAACGACATTGGAGCTTTTATGCGGGAGCGATATCGAGCACTGGGGTTCAACATCGGTCACACGCAGACGCCGATTATCCCTATCATCATAGGTGATGATGAGACGACCCTGCGCTTCTGGAAAGCACTTTTCGATGCGGGAGTGTATACGAACCCTGTGCTCTCGCCCGCTGTGCCTTCAGGCCTGCAACTTCTGCGCACGAGTTACATGGCAACCCATACCGACGAGCAGTTGGAACGCGTGCTGGCCACCTTCGAGCAGGTGGGGAAGGCGTTGGGCGTCATCGGCTGAAATCGGCTGACCAACGTCTTGTCCTCATTGCGGCGCATGTAGATCCATTGTCTACGTGCGCCGTGCTGTTTTACCCCCGGAGACGTTCGAGCGCCCAGGCTGCATGCTCACGCACGATGCTGTCGGGGTGAGAAGCAGCCGCCCAGGCCAGTGCCGGGATTGCCGCTGGCTGTCCGAGATTGCCCAGCACCACCGCCGCGTTGCGGGCGAGTCCTGTTGGGGTCGCTCGCCAGATTGGGGTATGTCGAAACCTGGCACGGAAGGTCTTGGCGTCCATTCGGAGTAGGTCCGGCAGCATGAGGGTTGCCCCGTCGAAGGCCAGGGGAGAAGGGGGGCGTGCGCCAAGCTTGCGGTTCCATGGACAGACCTCCTGACAGACGTCACATCCGAAGACCCAGGCGCCCAGTTTCGGCCGAAGCTCTTCGGGGATCGGGCCTCGATGTTCAATGGTCAGGTAGGCCAGACAACGGCGGGCATCGAGCACCCCGGGAGCGACGAGAGCACCCGTTGGGCATGCGTCGAGGCACTGGGTGCATGATCCACATGTTGGGAATTGTGGTCGTTCTAATGGGGGTAGGGCCACATCCAGCAGGGCCACCCCCAGGAAGAAATAGGAACCGAGCATGGGATGGATGAGGCATGTATTCTTGCCAATCCACCCCAGGCTGCCGGTGGCCTGGGCCCATGCCCGCTCAAGGATTGGGCCGGTATCCACGTAGGCACGCCACTGCATCGGTGTCTCTAGTCGCGCGGCCAAGGCACGAAGCAATCCTTTGAGGCGCTTCAGGAGCCAACGATGGTAGTCCTCCCCCCATGCGTAACGGGCTATTCGTCCGTGCAAAGGGGGAAGATCAGGGGCTGGCCCACTGGGATAGGAGGCCCCCACCACCAACACCGTGCGGGCGTTAGGTAGGATTTGGCGTGGGTCCCTCCTGCGCCTGACGGCGTCAGCGCGAGCCAGATAGTCCATATCGCCATGGTAACCTTCCTGGATCCAATGGCGATAGGCGTTCCAAAATGGACTGGGCCCGGCGGGGGCTACCCCCACCAGGTCCAGCCCAGCCCGACGCGCCAGGGTCTCCAGCTCACCCGGATCGATCATGGTTCACAGAGAAAGATAAACGATGTTACTCTCCTGTCTCCAGCATCAAGGTTACCGAGGTGCCGCTGTCCTCATTGGGCATGATCATCAACGTCAGTGACTGACCATCTTTGCTCCAAGTTGTGGAGACCATGTCCTCTGTCTCCATTCCGCCTTCACCTTTTGTCCAACCGGCGTTGGTAAGCGCGTCTTCATAAAACTGGACCACAGTCTCCATGTCGTCGGGGGCTACAAAAGTGCTCATGGTGCCGAAGGTCGTGACGTCGGTCGCACCTGGATAGAGGGGTACGCCCTCAGGCAAGCCCCCTGCAGGCCCTTCCTCTGGGGGCTCGATGACGAAATCCTCGTTCACGTCGTAAACGTCCTGTGTCCAACTGACCGTTTCCGTACCTTCATCGGACTTGGCCTCCAAGGTCACGACTGAGCGGACCACGAACTTGGGCAGGGGACTTTCATCGGCCACCCAGACCTCAGCCGTGCCACTCTCAAGGGTGGCGCCCTCGGTGTTCATCTGGAGTAACTGGGCCAGAGCCTTGTTGACCACTGTGCGGTAGTGCCTGGTCTTCAATCCGTTGACCGTCTCCACTCCCAAGAACTCGGTCGAATCTGGCTCGCCCTCGAGATCGGTTATCCACTCCTCCGTCAGGAAACCGGAGAATTGATCCTCGAGGTCCTCTGCTTCGCTGCTGCTTGTCTGGATCCACTCGTCTCCAAACCGCATCCAAACCTGGTCCTCGATCTGAATGAGTTCAGTCTCATCCTCGCCGGACATGATCACGAGTCGCTGTGCCACCGGGTCACGTGTGGCCTCAGCCTCGATGGTCATCTCTTCCACCGCGCCATCTGCCTTCTCGTGCCGCCACACCACGCGCGTGCGGTAGCTCTGCAGGCTGGCGAAGGCGTCACTATCCACCTCAAAGGCCTCACTTTCGGCCTCTGTGCTGCCCGCTTCGGTTGGGGTTGGCTTGGGCACAGAAGGTGCTGGGGTATTTGTTGCCTGTCCCGCAACGCTGGGCGTCTCCGCTTCCGCCGTGGGCTCCGCTTTCCCAAAGGGAAGTGCTGAGCAGGCGAGGGAGAACAGGAGCAAAATGCTGACGAGCCAAACGGATCGATTCCTCATACGGGTCCTCCTTTACTCTTGTTGCAGTAGCCTCATATCTACTGTCAGCTACCTGGAACACACTACCTGAGGTGAGCATCTTCCGATATTATACCAGGGTATCGTGAGATTGCGCAGGTGCTGGACAAATTGTCTATTGACAAAATGACCATATTGGGTTATATTATAAAGGCAGGAGGTTAACATGCATGGACGACGGGGGCCGCATGGTGGGCGTCACGGTCGTCGACAGAGAGGACGTGCAGCGCATCTGCTGGAGCCCGCACTCCTGGTGGTGTTACAAAAAGGACCGGCCCACGGTTACGCCCTTGCCGAGCAAGTGGCTGCTTTGGGCCTTGGTGGGTTGCCGCTGAGACGAGTGTATCGCGCTTTGCAGGCGATGGAAGAGCTTGGATGGATCGTGTCGACCTGGGACGTTGAACGCACTCAAGGGCCGCCGCGGCGTGTGTATGCGCTGACGGGAGAGGGTGAGCGTGTGTTGGAGCAATGGATGGCGGACCTTCGAGAGAGCAGGGATGTGATCGACCGGCTGTTGCAGAGACGTGAGTGAGGGGATGATATGCCAGGCTTGGATGGCACGGGTCCCTTCGGTGATGGACCCCTGACGGGAAGTGGGGAGGGTTATTGCGTCCTTGTCCTTTCTGGAGACGGGGTCATCCATGGCTATGTTGGGAGCCAAGGCAGACCGTTCATAGTATCCCGACATGATGCGCTGGGTGGACTGGAAGGTATTCCGCCCTTTGGCTGGCCTAGGCTGCGGCGTCTGCCTCGACTGCGAAGACGTTGTGGGCGTCGGTGCCAGAGAGAGCTCGCGGGATTGCTGGATCGGAATGTCTTGTGAGGCGATTTGTGCGTGATGGGAGGTGAGATATGCCACGTGGTGATGGGACGGGACCTTTAGGGGCAGGTCCCGGCACAGGTCGAGGGCTGGGGCCGTGTGGGCGTTATCCCGGCACGGGCACCAGGGTTTGGGGAGGCCGGTTGGGCTATGGGCTCCGTCGGCTTACCCGTTGGTGGCAGCCCTTAGGCTTTGGACGGCGTAGGGGGCGAAGCCCCCGCTGGTAATTGATGATGGTTTTGTGGTTCCATGCTGTGGCTGGTGGCCAAATTATGGTCAGATTATGTTCGAGGAGGTGAACAATGCCTAGAGGTGATCGTACAGGACCTATGGGACTTGGACCCATGACGGGACGTGGCTTGGGTTATTGCGCTGGTTACAACGCGCCCGGTTATATGCATCCTGGCCCTGGGTTGGGGCTTGGCATGGGATGGGGACGCGGACGTGGCTGGCGTAACCGGTACTACGCAACCGGTGTGCCAGGATGGGCGCGGGCTGGCTGGGGGGCTGGCCCCTGGTGGGG
>CAZHBB010000076.1:0-3839 GCA_964530185.1 uncultured Anaerolineales bacterium | reverse complement strand
GTACTGAGGAGGAAGCCATCGTAGGGACCGCCTGCCTCTCGAAGCCATTTTGCATAATCTCCCTCTGCGCCTCGCACCAGCATGACACCGCTCGAACCATGATCAACTAGCGGGACCCGGTCAGTGCCGCTGGTATCCTTGAACATCAGGAAATTGCTGTAGTGTGCTGCCAGCTCTGCGAAAGTGGTCGGCGAGATTTCATTTTGAGTGACCTGTGGGAGCTGATAGATGGCTGTGGGCAATCCCAGGTCAAGCACCTGGGCTAGGCTGAGCTTGATCTCTTCCTGACTTAGATCTGCCCCGCGGGGAGGACAGACGGTGAAACCGGCTACGTGACGCGCCTGCATCGCCTGTAGTAGATCGTCCTCGCCTGTGCTGTCCTTGAGCCATGTCACGGTCTGGGTGATGACCGTTAGCATTTCCTCTAGTTCTGTCCGCAATACACCTACCAGTAGCCGAGAGTTCAGTCGAGTCGCCAGGTCGGTTGCTATGGTAAGGAGCTGGGAGATCTCATCAGGGTCCATCTCCCATCCGTCACCAGTGGAGCCGGGTACCAGGAACCCACCTACATATTGGGCCATGCTGGCCCAGTGGGCTTCCATTCGTCCGGCGTCGATCTCGCCCGAAGCGGTGTAGTGTGTAATGGGGGGACACCACAGGCGTGGTGCGGGTGATCCCACAAATCGCTGCCGCCAAAGTCGCCTCTTCTCCCGGATCTGGGCTGACACAAGTGACCTCCTATGTGGTCTTAGGTCGCGAGATGGAGCACTCCTTTACGCGTTCAACTCGTACATCTTCGATCCCCGTATCGTCACCGTGGGTGGGTTGCTCTTGCCCCCGGGCTATCTCCCTTCCATGCCCATCGCATGGTCGGGTTGCGCTCCAGGTATGCCTCGACTATGTCCTGTGGCACGTGGTTGAGTGGACACGAGAAGTTGACACAGCGATTGTGGCAGGCAATGCGAACCCTGTGAACATGGCGATGAAGTGCGCCAGATCGGCCAGTTTGAAACGGCATTTCAGCTTGTCGCTCAGGGGACAATCTCTGCATTGTGAGACGGGCTTCCACATGCAGATTTGGTATGGATTGGAGTGCTGCTCAGAGTCGACGGCCATGGGAGTATCCTTTCCGACGAGACTACCGTACCTTGAGATCATAGCTCCTGGGTGTGTGGCTGTCAACCGAATGTTTGACATGGCTGTCGTCCTGCCTACATTGGGTCAAGGGGACCAGCAAGGTCCGCTTGAATTCGACGGCACGGGAGGCAAGAGATGCGTCGCAGTAAGATCCTGGCAAAATTGCGGATGAACAAGCCGGTGCTGTTAGTGAGCATTACATTGGCACCTTCGGCACTGGCAGTGGAGATCGCTGGCCGGGCAGGTATCGACGGGCTTTGGCTTGACATGGAGCATCGCCCCTGGGGACAGCGTGAGGTCGCAGCCCAAATCATCGCCGGGCGGATGGTGGACATTGATACCATGGTGCGCATCCGCAAAGGCGAGGGTTACACAAGTTTCTTCCGCCCTTTGGAGGATGGAGCGACCGGTATTATGGTACCCCACGTCAAGACCAGAGAAGAAGCCGAGTGGGTGGTGCGCAATGCCAAGTATCCACCGCTGGGACGCCGTGGTGTGGAGACCGCCATGAGCGATGCGGATACGCTGTTCGCCGATCCGCATGAATATCTGGAACACGCGAATCGAGAGACGTTTGTGGTGTTGCAGATTGAGGATGCCGAAGCGTTGGATCAGCTCAGTGAGATCGCCGCAGTTCCTGGCCTTGATGTGTTGTTTGTCGGTCCTGCGGATCTCTCGCTCTCGCTGGGTGTGCCCTTCGACTTTGGCAGCCGGCGCTTCCGGGAGGCTGTTGATGCCGTGGCTGCTGCTGCCAGGGCACACAACCTGCATTGGGGCCTGCCGGTCTCATCCGTGGAGGATGCCGCCCGCTATGCCGAACAGGGCGCCCGGTTTTTCCCGCTGGGCGGTGACTTCGGTTGGTTCAAGCAAGCATGCCTGGAGGTGCGTCAAAGGTTCGACGCTGTGTTTGGGGAGTGTGACCCGGATTGATGATGAGGCGCTGTGCAGACGAGGTCTCCCGAAGTTGCCGCGTGCGGCCGGCCCCCCGCTGGCAATGGCGCTCTTAGGACCCAGGAGCAGAGGCCATGCGCCGCTGCTCCCCAAGTCTACCCCGTCGCCCGTTTTTCTGATACTCGCGGTGGTGGGGCGGGAGCGGCCGATCCGCCGTTAGCGTTCGGGGATTACAGCGACGCAATCGACCTCGATGAGCATGCCGGGCGGGAGTGTCACTCCCACCGTCGTGCGGGCGGGGTAGGGCGGCGTCAGGAACTGTTGATAGATTTCGTTCATCACAGAGAAATCCCTCAGATCGGCCAGGAAAACCCCCACCCGGACCGCATGGGCCCAAGATGTGCCCGCGGCCTCCAGCAACGTCGCGACGTTCTGGAAGGCAAGCCGGGCCTGCTCTTTGAAGGTCCCCAGTTGCAGTTCACCTGTCTCTGGGTCGATCGGTCCCTGCCCGGAGACAAAGACTAACGGCCCTTCAGCCACGATGGCAGGCGAGTACGGCCCCTTAGGGGGGGCACCCTTATCGGCAACGATCTCTTTTCGCATGGGCTTCCTCCTCCATCTAGATGATCTGATCAATGTATTCGAGAGTTTGTGGGATGCCAGACTTCCCGTTCACGCATCCGGACACCAGCTCTGGCGCAATACCCGTAACCAATTCCCGTGCATGATGGCGGCGATGTCGGCATCGCTGTAGCCACGCATCTGTAAGATCTCCCCTAAGGCTTGCAGATCCGCAATGGTGTCCAGGTCATGGGGGCACTGTTCGCGCCCAAAGCCGCCGTCGAGGTCACTGCCAATGGCTGCGTGGCGGCTGTTGCCCGCGATCTGGCAGAGACAGTCGATATGATCGGCCACGTCTGAAAGCGAGACACTCTCCGGTGGCGTGTGGCCAGTGGTCCAGCCCAATTTGAGCATCCAGGCGTCACAGGCGACACCGACAACCCCGTCCCTCTCAAAGATCGCGTGTAGTTGAGCATCACTGAACTGCCGCTGGTGGGGAACCAGTGCGCGGCAGTTGTTGTGGCTGGCGATGACCGCCCCATTGAAATGGCTCAAAGCCTCCCAAAACGCAGGATCCGAGAGATGACTCAGGTCTAGGATGATACCCAGCCGCTCTGCTTCCTTCAGCATGTGCAGGCCAGCAGGCTGTAGCCCAAGTTCGCTGCCGGTGCCACCTCCGTAGCGCCCCTCCCCATAATGTACCAGCCCCATCACCCGCAGCCCTTGTTCCCACCATTGGGCAAGCTGCGATGGATCCAGAATGGGATCCGCTCCCTCCATGCTAAGAACGATGCCAAGCGGTGGGGACGCCAAATCGGCCGGCGTTGTCGAATCGGTCAGTGCCGCATCCCAGTGTGACCACTCGGCCCAATGGCGGTCCAGGGTCTCCACATCGGTGATGATGCGGAGAAGGCCGTCATGTGCCAAAGCGCGATAGTAGGCCAGTTGACCTTGTGCGATGCCATGAGCCTGCGCGGCTGAGCGGAAGTCGAGGTTGGGTACGGGACAACCTGTTGCACGGGCCAGCACGGTGGCAAAGCACACCGCCACACCTCCCTTCCTCAGCTCCGGAAGCGCCACGGTTCCCTGTCCCCGTCCCGGTCCTACGAAGCCATGCTCATGCGCGCGAATGGTATACACGGAGCGCCGCAGGTCCCGCCCCCACTGCAAAGCATTCCATGCCAGGTCAAGATGACCATCGACGATTAGCATGCCAGACGACCCCCTTCACGGGCTCACCGCCTCGGGTG
>CAZHBB010000075.1:0-14610 GCA_964530185.1 uncultured Anaerolineales bacterium | reverse complement strand
GCGTGATCCCCCAAAGGCGACATCATGCCACAGGGTAAATTGCGCTCCTTGAGGCGAGGGCAATGCAGGGCCGCCACCGCGATGCAGTGGACTGCCCCCACGGGACATGCCATCAGATGGTCTCGACTGCCTCTTCATGTTCCCCATCCGACAACGGACCGTTACCGTGCAGCAAGGAGTGCAAGAACAGGCAAGCCTGCTATAATCGTCATGGTCCGAGGGTGGAGGGTGTTCTTCTGGCTCCGTGCGGATCTTTAGGGATACAGAGATGCAACTGATTCTGACCCATGAGAATGCAGACTTTGACGCTGTGGCAAGCCTGGTGGCAGCCCACAAACTCTATCCAACCGCCAGCCCTGTACTGCCGCGGCGTGTCAACCGCAATGTCCAGGCGTTCCTCGCACTCTATGGGCCGAGCCTGCCCCTTGTCGAACCCGACACTCTGCCCAAGGGGCAGCACGTGCAGCGGGTCATTCTTGTGGATACGCAGAAGCTCTCCTTCGTGCGCGGCATGGGGAAGGAGATAGCGGAAGTTCTGGTGATCGACCACCATCGCCCCCCAGAAGCGAAACCCAAAAGCTGGCGCTTTCAGTGCGACCAGGTTGGGGCCGCGACAACGCTATTGGCAGAAGCCATCTCATCGCGTCTGATTCCTATTTCACCTGCAGAGGCGACCCTGATGCTGGCAGGTATCTACGAAGATACCGGGAATCTCACCTATGCTTCGACGACACCCCGCGACTTGAGGGCAGCTGCATGGCTGATCGACCAGGGTGCAGACCTGGCCGTGGCCACAGAATTCCTCGAACACCCTCTCACGCCTGCCCAGCAACAGATCTATGAAGGGCTTCGTGAACATCTGGACATAGTCGAGGTCAACGGGCATCCCATTGCGCTAAGCTGGGCTGAATCACCACCCAATATCGAGGAGGAGATCTCCACCCTGGCGCACAAATTACGCGGACTCCTCGAGCCCAGCGCGCTGTTCATCCTTGTCCAACTGGGTGAAAATGTGCAACTTGTGGCGCGTAGCACTACGGACGATCTCAATGTCGCCGAGGTGTCTGAGCGCTTCGGCGGCGGAGGCCACGATCGGGCCGCCGCGGCACTGATCAAAGGGCGGTCGGCTCAAGAGGTGCTGGAGGAACTCCGCGACTTGCTTCCAAAGTACGTGAGACCGCGCATTAAAGTACGAGACATCATGTCGTTCGGCGTCCGTACAGTCCGACCGACCGACTCGGTTGCAGATGTGGCACAGCGTATGCTGCAGACCGGGCATGAGGGCTTCCCGGTTATCGATGAGACGGGACAGGTGATCGGCCTGGTTACACGCAATGCGGTCGATCGCGCCATACAGCATGGCCTAAAGGATCAGCCCATCCGTCGGATCATGCAGCATGGCACACATGCAGTACATCCAGACGATTCCGTCGAGCGCGTGCGCACCCTTATGATTCAGACCGGATGGGGCCAGATCCCGGTGGTCTCTGGCGGCCGATTGGTCGGCGTTATCACACGCACCGACCTCATTCGCCTCAAGCCTTCAGCGCAGGCCGCAGATCGCAAACGGATTGCCCACCTGATGGAGCAGGCGATTCCCGCTCCGGTGCTAAAGCTCATCCGAGAGATCGGCTCTGCAGCAGCGAAACAGGGCTACCGGCTTTACTTTGTCGGGGGTCTCGTGCGAGACCTGCTGTTGGGGCAACCCATCTTCGATATCGATCTGGTGGTAGAGGGGAATGCTATCGAGCTGGCTCAGAGCATGGCCAAGCGTTACGGTGGTCAGGTGCGCAGCCACCGCCGCTTTGGGACCGCCAAATGGCTGCTCCCAGATGATCTCTGGGACAGATTCTCAGATGATCAGAGCGCACAAGTGTCCTCCATGGACATGAACACGAAATTGCCGGGGTTTATCGATCTGGTGACGGCTCGGACCGAGTTCTACGAGCATCCCACAGCATTGCCGTTGGTGGAGCAGAGTTCCATCAAACAGGATTTGCATCGGCGGGACTTCACCATCAACACCCTCGCCATCTGCCTCGATCCTCAACGCTGGGGCGAGTTACTTGATTTCTACGGCGGGCGTGCGGACCTGGAGGACGGCATCATTCGCGTCCTGCACAGTCTGAGTTTCGTCGACGACCCCACACGCATTCTACGTGCGGCACGCTTTGAGGCGCGACTGGGCTTCCGACTTGACGAGCGCAGCGAGGCCCTGATCGCCGAAGCCCTGCCATTGCTGAAGAGAGTCAGTGGGGAGCGCATACGACATGAGTTGGATCTTATCTTTCGTGAGGCACAACCAGAGGCAGCATTAAGACGCCTGGAGCAATTAGGGGCCTTGCGCGAGATCCATCCAGCTCTACACTGTGATGCTTGGCTGGAGG
Organism: uncultured Anaerolineales bacterium; assembly: GCA_964530185.1. Taxonomy (GTDB): domain Bacteria; phylum Chloroflexota; class Anaerolineae; order B4-G1; family SLSP01; genus PWVB01. Next base: position 12,223 of record CAZHBB010000075.1, on the reverse strand, counting down.
AACGTTTCAAGGCCTTGCGCACCGAGTTCCAGGCCACACAATGGGAACTGGATGATCCAGATGACCGTGCACTTCTCTATTGGGCCCTCTTCACGTACCGACTCGATGATGACGCTTTCGCCGAGGTGAAGGAGCGGCTCCGCCTGTCGCGTGACCTGGCATCCCTGCACGCCACCCGCCGTGCCGTCGCAGATGCGCTGTCGAAGCTGATAACATCAATGCGCCCCAGTCAAGTTGTGGCCCGCCTGGATACGTTCCCAATGCCTGCCCTAGCTCTTGGCTGGTTGACCACTGAAAACGCCCAAGCGCGTGAGGCATTGACCCAATATGCGGTACACTGGCGCCATGTCCAACCGGAGCTCACTGGCAAGGACCTGCGACGCCTGGGCATCAAGCCGGGCCCCCAATATCGTGATATCCTGTGGCGGCTCCGCCAGGCACGACTGGATGGCGAGATTCGCACGCGCGACGAGGAGCTTGCGATGGTTGCCCAAATCCTTGATACTGACGCAGTGGAAACCAAGACCCTGAAGGAGATGTGATATGGCTCTGATCTTTCCCTCTTACCAGGCCCTTGCCCTGGCGGATCAGATCCTGGAGACCGTGGCAGACCGTGTTCCTGGGTATCAGGGGAGGTTAGGGGCTTTTTGGTACTGGCGCTTGCCTGGTGGCATCTTGGTAACCTACCGATTGGACTTCACGGTGACCGAGCAGCGTTGGGATGTACTTCGGGCAGAGGCCGTCACCCCAAAAGTAGGCACTTTCAGCAGAGCTGAGTTTCCATTTGCGATGTACGGCACGCTCCTCGAGTCCCCACCCTTTATCCATGATTTGGAGGGTGAGGCCCAGTGGTCGAATCGGCTCTACTTCCAAATGGGGCACCTTATTGAAGACGCTACCCTGTGGATGGAGACCTTACTAGCCATAATCCTTGATCCTCAGATCAGCCCCCCCTCATCTTTTCCCAATCTCACATCACTCGAGCGTGACCTAGTCCACTACGCCGTCGAGGAACTAAGGGGACGATTCCAGATCAAACAGTTACACCAGGCCTTTGGCCACAGCATCTCATACCGCGCTCTCGCCAACCTGGCCAGGCGCTGGGAGGAGATTGGATTGTTGACGGAGCGTCCGCGGCGCGTCACCATCGCATTGCGGATGCTTGTTGAGCAGTCAGAGACCAACCAGTCATGAGGAGGGATCACCCATGCCTAAGTCAGATCTTGACCAGCGTTGTATCGACGCCCTACGCGTACTGGCGATGGACGGTGTCCAGAAGGCCAATTCGGGCCACCCCGGAATGCCAATGGGCATGGCCGACGTCGCCTATGTCCTGTGGACTCGACACCTCAAACACAATCCACGGAACCCGCAGTGGCCCAACCGTGATCGCTTCGTGCTCTCAGCCGGTCACGGCTCAATGTTGCTGTATAGTCTCCTCTACCTGACGGGCTATCCCCTCACCATGGAGGACCTACAGCAGTTCCGTCAATGGGGAAGCAAAACCCCTGGACATCCGGAACGGGACCCAGAACTGGGTATCGAGATGACAACGGGTCCTCTGGGCCAGGGCTTCGCCACAGGCGTTGGAATGGCGATCGCCGCCCGCCATCTGGCGGCGCGGTTCAACCGCCCTGGGTTCCCACTCTTTGACAGTTGGATCTATGCCATCGTCTCAGATGGGGACATGATGGAAGGCATTTCACACGAAGCGGCATCCCTGGCGGGACATCTGGGCCTGGACCACCTGGTCTATCTCTACGACGACAATCAGATCTCCATCGAGGGATCCACCAACTTGGCCTTCACAGAGGACGTCGCGGAGCGCTTTGCAGCCTACGGCTGGCACGTGCAGGAGATCGATGGCCACGACATCGACGCCATTGATGCAGCCATACGAGAGGCCAAGCAGACCTCGGGACAACCTCACCTCATTATCTGTCACACCCATATCGCCTTCGGCAGCCCCCATCTCCAAGACAGTGCCAAGGCGCACGGTGCCCCACTGGGCGAGGCGGAGGTCCGCGCGGCCAAGGAGGCCATGGGATGGCCCTCACTGGAGCCCTTCTGGATCCCCGACGATGTCTTGGCTCACTATCGCATCGCCGTGCCACAGGGCGAGCGCGCCGAGGCCCTTTGGCGCGAGATGCTGACCCATTACGAGCAGAGCCATCCGGAGGAGGCTCGGGAGCTCGAGCGAGTGCTTCGAGGCGAGCTACCGGACAACTGGCAGATGGCATTACCCCGTTTTGACACTGGAAGCGCTCCTATGGCCACACGCGCGGCCTCGGGCCAGGTCCTGCAATCCCTGGCATCGGTGGTTCCGGAGTTGGTGGGGGGATCGGCTGATTTGGCCCCCTCCAACAAGACCTACCTCACAGGCTACGGAGACTTCCAACGGGAGACACCGGGAGGACGGAACCTCCACTTTGGTGTGCGTGAACACGCCATGGGAGCCGCTCTGAATGGTATGGCGATCTACGGGGGCGTACGCCCCTTTGGCGGCACTTTTCTGGTCTTCTCCGACTACATGCGGCCTGCAGTGCGGCTGGCAGCCCTTATGAAACTGCCTGTGATCTACGTCTGGACCCACGACTCGATCTTCGTCGGTGAGGATGGGCCGACCCATCAACCAGTCGAACATCTGACAGCCCTACGGGCCATCCCCAACCTGACCGTCATCAGGCCGGCTGACGCCAACGAGACAGCCGCAGCCTGGAAAGTAGCCCTGGAACACAAGGAGGGGCCAGTGGCGCTCATCCTGTCGCGGCAGAAACTGCCGATATTGCCAGGTTCGGCGGAACGCGCTATGGAAGGTGTGGCTCACGGCGCCTATGTGCTCTCTGAGTCACCCCTGGATCGTATCGATATCATCCTGATCGCTACCGGATCAGAGGTTGCAGATGCCGTCGAAGCACAGCAGACCCTGGCCGAGAGGAGCGTCGGCGCACGAGTCGTCAGCATGCCCTCGTGGGAGCTATTCGAGCAGCAGTCCGTCTTCTATCGGCTCTCTGTGCTGCCTGAGCATGTGAATAAGCGTCTGGCCATTGAGGCAGGGATATCACTCGGCTGGTCACGCTACGTGGGCGATGCAGGGGCCACCATCTCGATAAACCGCTTTGGCGCCTCCGCTCCCTATCAGCGGCTCAAAGAGGCCTTTGGGTTCACTTCACAAACCATTGCGGACCGTGCCGAACGCTTGCTGATGGAGTAAGAGCTTGAAGCGCCCGGTGCTCCCATGGCTCCGCCGTGTGCGACCGCGCACAGCGCATTCGAGCATTGAACCCAAACACTGGGCGCTGTTTCTTCTTGGCTGCAGTGCGTGGCTGGTCTATAGCGCCACTGCAGCCATGGACGTACTTCCAGCCGACAGCGGCGAGTTCCAACTCGTAGCGGCAGGCTGGGGAATTGCGCACCCGCCAGGCTACGCCCTTTACACCCTGGTGGGTGCGCTCTGGGTCCACCTGCTACCCTGGGGATCAATGTTTCACCGCCTGAATCTGCTGAGTTCCCTCTTGGCGGCGATCACGCTGGTCATGACTGCACAGACCGTTATGACCTGGACGAGGGCCCAGGGTTTGTCCAAGCGTGCCACCATAATCGGCGCCTTTGCAGCAACTCTGACACTCGCCCTTGCCCCAACATTCTGGGCCCAGGCCACCACTGCCAACATCCGCATGCCCACCATGCTCTTTGTGGCTTGGGGATATCAAGAACTGGCCCGCTATAGCGCCAGCCAGCGCTCAGGGATCACCAAGCATGATCGCATCCTCATGTCACTCGCCCTCGCCACTGGGCTGGGTATCGGTCATCACCCCTCGCTGGTCTTCATCGCCGTTGGATGGCTGTTCTATCTATGGTGGCTGGATCCCGACCTCCCAAGGCAACCCCGTCGTTGGTGGCGCCCATTGGGGATGGCCCTTGCCGGCTGGGGGCTGCCCCAGCTCTACCTGCTGATACGCGGCAGCATGGCCGATGTCCCCCTGAACCCAGGGAATCTCACCACATGGACGGGATTCTGGCACCACGTCTTAGCCCGTGGCTTCGGGGGAGACATGTTCGCCTATGCTGCCCCTGCCGACCTGAAGGCCAGGCTTCCGCTGTTGCCCGTCCTGTTCAGGATGCAGTTTCCCATCGCGGTCCTGATCCTCATGGCGGGGATCTGGATCTGGCTTACCGTTCGCCGGCCGCGTCTCGGATGGACCTTGGGCATCTCCTGGCTCCTGCAGACCTTCGTGACGATCACTTACCGTGCCCCTCAGACCGTCGAATATCTGATGCCAGCGTTCATCCCCATGGTGTTGACGCTAGGCATCGGCATTTCCGGACTGATGCAGGCGCTCGACACACGGCATACCTTGCTAAGCCGCAGTCTGGCTATCGCCCTGGCCCTGACGCTTGGAGGTCAGGGCCCTGGCCGCATCAGAGACTTCGGCCTGCTCTCCCTCGACACATCCACACGATCACGCGTGGCCCCCCTGCTGCGCCAGGCCCCCCCTGAGGGGGTGATCCTGGCGGACTGGCGCTGGGCAACGCCGTTGTGGGCCCTCCAGGCTGTCGAGGGCCTGGGGACTGAGGTCGAAGTGCACTATGTCGTGCCGGTGCCTACCTTGAATTATGATGAAGCCTGGCTGCAACAGGCGCAGCGCTACCGTGGACGCCCCCTGTTTACAACCCACGCCTACGATTGGCCAGAATGGAGTAGGGCACCGGTCGGCGGAGGATTCCGCCTCTACTCACGTCCACTTGAGACGCTCCCGTCTCAGCTTGGCTACACCTCCTTTGACGCCGAACTCGGGTCCGTACGGTTACTGGGATTCAAATGGGCTGGCTCTCCCACCCCTGGACAAACCCTGGAGCTTCAGTTGGCATGGCAAGTTATAGAATCCAATGGACCTATGCCATCCTTCGCCACACGGCTCTGGGCAAGCGACGGCACCATGCTTTCGGCCGCCGACCGAGCACTGGGCACCGATCTGCTTGCCGGCGAGGTCCGCTTTACCAACCTCACCCATCAGCTTCCCATTGATGTGTGCAGCCCAGACGTGACGCCAACCGTCGGTGTCTACACCGTCCAAGACGGCGCTTTTCAGGACCTGGGGCAGGCCACATTGCCAACCCTGGCAGTCTCATGTCGGTACCCCAAACTGCCAACCCAGCGGATCTGGCCCGGATTTGTGTGGCCTGGCGGGCCTTTCCTGCGCGGCCTCGACTACGATGTGCAGGAGGGCTCGGCCGTCCTATCCTACTGGCATTGGTGTGGCCCTGGAGTGGGTCTGATTCTGACGAGCGATGCTGGCATCGCACAGGTGTCCCCTTTGAATGTTGGGGAATGTCAGACGGTGCGACTGCCAATGGCAGACGTCTCCCGGCCTGTCGGAGTTACATTCCAGAAGCCGGACGGAACCCCTGCACGGCTGATCAGCCTCCCCCTGCCCTCGCCACTTCCAGGTGAACACTATCGGCCATTTGGAGATGAGCTTGTGCTGACCGATGTTCGCCTGGCCCACGCCCCAAGAGATCAAGAAGCTACCCTCGTCACGACCTGGCACACCACACGTCCGCTCGTTAATGACTACGCGATAAGCGTCCGCCTGCTGCGCGACGACGGACAGTGGGTGGGAATGCACGACATGCAGCCGGGCCTTGGCGCCCTGCCCACACTCAAATGGCTGACTCGGGGCATGACATTGCGCATCCCCCACCCCTTCCACGGGCTCGAAGGCGAACCCGCGCAGGTCGCCATCGTTGTGTACGAGCGCTTCCGGCTCACACCACTGAAATCTGGCAATGTCGAGGTGGTCGCCTATCCATTGCAGTAGTCTGTCAGCGTGCTAGAATGAGTCAGAGGTTGAGCTGAAGGGAGATCTTGATGCAACAGCTGTCACCACCTCTGGTCGACTACCGCGCCCTGCTTGATACGCATGCTGTCCGCCGATGGCGAATCGAAGTGGCTGCCACCTCCCTGGGAATTAGCCTCACGCTCGCTCTCTTGGTCTGGAGAATTCTTCTAACGGTGCCCACATCACATCAACCCTGCTTTTGCCTCCTGGCAAGCTTGATCGCCAGCGGTGTTTTCATGGGTATGCAGACCTTGCTGCTGCGAAAACGAAGGCTCATGCTACAACAAGCCCCCCACTACCGGGCACTTGTTGACACCATCGCACGGCTCAGAGAGACAATGTCTGAAGAGCGTGCAATTCCCATGATGGCAGAGGCAATCCGAGAGGGGATCCAGGCGGCGCTGGGGCCAGTTACCGTCGAATTGATCCTACTGGATCCACACACAGAACGGTACATGCTGGTAGGCGGCGATACCGGGCCTCACATCGAGGATTCGCTGGCAAGCTGGATGGTAGAGCAACCCCCAGCTCAGCCCATCGAGACAGCCGAGGCCCTCTCATCTCTGGACATCCCCGATCCGTCGCATCAGATCCTCAGCAGCCGGGGTGCGGCCTACCTCCTGCCTCTGGGAAAACCAGGATGGATTGAGATCGGCGCGACGGAAGAACCTCTCTCATCCCCGCAGCGAACGTTCCTCACGCTGTTAGCCCAGGAGTCCAGCAGCCTCCTGGGGTACGCTATCCAGGTTGAGGCTAAGCACCGGTGCAACAAGACATTAGAGGCGATTTACTGGATCGCTCAGGCCGTGCATTTCCGCATGGAGGTGGATGATCTCCTGGAACTCATATACACTCAGCTCAGGCACGTCGTGAGGCTACCCAACTTCTATATCGCACTGATCGATCCAAAGACAAACCGGCTGCGTTTCCGTTTCTTTGTCGAAGATGGTCAGCGACGGTACCCAGATCATTCCTGGCCAGTCACAGAGGGACTCACAGGGATAGTCATTCGCCACGCCACAACAATCCGCACCGATGACTATATGGCCGAATGTGCCCGGAGAGGCCTCTCGCCCACCGGCCTCAAGCCCGGACGCGCCTGGATGGGTACCCCGATCGTCACAGGTGATAAGAACACGGGTGTCATGGTCGCTTCTGCCTTCGACCCGACGTTCCAGTTCACACAGGCCGAGGAGAAGGCCTTTGTGACCATCGCTGCCCATACCGCAGTGATCCTGGAACGCCAGATGCTCCACGAGCAGCTTGCCAGCCGGGCACAGCAGCTCGCAGCCCTGAGTGAAGTCAGCACGCTGCTGGCTTCTAGTCTGGACCTGGATGAAGTCCCCCACCTGGTCGTCGAAAGCGCAGCAAAGCTTCTCGACGCCGAGGCTGGCTCCCTGTTGCTGCTTGATGAGGAGACAGGAGAGCTGATCTTCCGTACTTGCAGTGGCCCTGCAGGCCACGACCTGGAGGGGAAACGCGTCCCGGCTGGCAGAGGACTGGCTGGAGCGGCTTTCACTGAGAATCGCCCCGTGATCAGTCACCATCCGCAGGAGGATGCACGCTGGTATTCGGAGTTAGATGCCAACACGGGGTTCACCACGCAGTCACTGATCGCGGTCCCTTTGAACGCCCGAGGGCGGACCATTGGTGTGTTGGAGGTCGTGAATCGAAAGGAAGGCACCACCTTCTCCGACGAAGACAGCGATCTGCTGATGTTGTTCGCCTCCCAGGCTGCCATCGCCATCGAAAACGCTAGACTCTTCACGGATACTGATCAGGCGCTGCAAGCGTGCATCCAGGAGCTGACAACACTTCAGTACATCGATCGACAGCTTAACACAACGCTGGACCACCATAAAGTGGTGGAGTACACACTCCAGTGGGCACTGCACGTCACCGGTGCGACGGCTGGCATCGTCGCTGCAGTGCAAGAGGCTGGGGAGACGGGGCTCCGTTTTCTGACACAACAGGGCTATGACGAGACTGCCATCGCCCCGTACATCACGGGCACCCTGTGGCCACTCACCGAGGGCTTGATAGGCTACACCGTGCAGTTGGGAGAGACAACGTTGGTGATGGATGTGTCCCAGTCTCCTCAATATGTCGAGATGGCGCCAGCGATGGAAGCGCAGCTCACCGTCCCCATCAAACGGGATAGACGGGTGATCGGTGTGATTGCTCTCGAATCCCCAGACAAAGCCGCCTTCACGTCAGAACACATCTCCTTTGTCGAGCGGCTGGCCGACCATGCGGCCGTGGCCATCGAAAATGCACGTCTGTTCGAGCAGGTGCAACAGGCCAACACAGCCAAGACCGATTTCATCTCCTTCGTCTCTCACGAGCTGAAACAACCCATGACAGCGATCAAAGGATACGCGGACCTCCTGGTCAAGGGGGTCGGCGGCCCACTCAACGCGCAACAGAGTCAGTTCATCCAGGTAGTGCGGCGCAACGTGGAACATATGGATCGCCTGGTCCAGGACCTGCTGGATATCTCGCGGATCGAGGCTGGCCGACTTAAACTTGAGTTCGGCGTGGTCGATCCTCACGAGATCGTGCGAGAGGCTGTCCAGGCGTACGAGCAGGCCATCGCGGGCAAGCAACAGCAGCTCAAGGTCATCGTCCCAGAGAGCCTGCCTCCCATCACCGGCGATCGGGCCCGATTGATCCAGGTCCTCACCAACTTGATCAGTAACGCCACCAAATACACCCCAGAAGGAGGACACATCACCGTGCGGGTCGACACCGTGCATGAGGGTGGCACCGATGTTGTCCGCTGGCAGGTATGTGACGACGGCATCGGGATCAGCCCCGCTGAGATGCCGCGCCTGTTCACCAAGTACTTCCGCTCCCAACAGGAGTCAGTACGCACCGTACAGGGCACCGGCCTGGGCCTGACCATCAGCCGCAGCCTTGTGGAACTACACGGGGGGCGGATGACCGTGCAGAGTGAGTTAGGCAAGGGGAGTTGCTTCAGTTTCACAATCCCGATCACCCCAACGACCTGACAGACGTTGGGCACGTCCCTCCTCGTTCTCCGTCGCATTGCGATGCATGCCACCCGTACGCTGATCACACGCCGTCGCCAACACGGCAGAAGGTGGATGGGGGGGTGACGCCAGACGGCTATCAAACCCGGCCAATGCCACGACGATGCATAACGCGGGCCGACGCGAGAGACAGCCAGGCATCAACCGGTCTTTGATTCTCTTGCTTCGAGGGTGAAGGCTCACATCTCTCGCGTCACGTTTTGCAGCATACCACACGCAGTGCTATAATAGATCTACAAAGACATGGGCCCAGATCGAGGAGCGCAACATGCCTAGAGAGCACATCCTGGTCGTCGAAGATGATGAAGATGCCCGCACCATGTACAGCATTATGCTACGGGGCTGGGGCTATGAGGTATCTGAGGCAGCGACCGGGCGGGACGCCATCCGGATTGCGCGCCGCCACGTGCCAGACCTGATCTTGCTAGACATCATGATGGCAGACATCGATGGCTATAGTGTCTGCCGCGAACTACGAAGCGATCCTGCTTTCCATCGCGTTCCGATCATCTTCCTTACCGCGCTCAGCGGAATGGATGACCGCATCCGCGCGTATACCATGGGCGCCGATGACTTCATCACCAAGGCGGCGGTAAACCAGCAGGAGCTCAAGGTTCGTATCCGGGCCGCTTTGGATCGTGCGGCTCGCCTTCGTTCGGCTGCCGAGACCAGAGGAAGTGGCATGATCATAGGCGTGATGTCACTGCGCGGCGGGATCGGGGTCACCACCATCGCCATGAACCTGGCCCGCTATGCCACCGACGCTGACGATCGTCCGGTGTTGCTCCTGGATCTCTCGTTTCCGGTGGGCAGCACCGGCCTGTGGAGCGGCATCACCGGCCCTCGTCACGTGGTCTCCCTGCTCTCACGATCCCCAGCCGAGATCGATATCAGTCTGATCAACAATTACAGTCAGCAAAACGTCTACGGCTCTTACTTCATCCCTGGGCCCCCGACGATCGCGGACCTGAGCGGCGTCCGAATCCAGGCTCTGGAACGGACGCTGACCATTCTACGCGAGGAAGGATACATCGTCATACTCGATATGGGGCGCGGCACGGCGCCCATGATGTGGCACGCCCACGCCCACTGCCGTTGGCTGGCTATCGTCACCTCAGCCGACTCTACATCGCGTGCCTTGGCAAACGTGGCGCTACAGTCGCTGCCACGCCACAAAGTGGACCCCCGGGCCCTGCTACTCATTTACAATGACCTCACGAATACTCGGCCCGCCGATGTCGCACTGGGCCTGCCACGCTCCCCGGACGTCTTCATCCCCTACACTGAGGAATTCGAGAACCTGGCGGATCCAGCGCCCTTCGCCCATCTCTGGGCGCTGATATCTGGAGAAGTACCTGGCGCGGTGTCATCGACCGCCTGATGACATCGAGCCTTACACATTACACATGACGGAGGTCAAAGCTATGGAATTCGATCCTGATGTGCGATATCTAGAGACGCATGAATGGGCCCGTAGGGATGGTGACGAGATCGTGGTTGGCATCTCCGACTATGCCCAGAGAACCCTGTCCGATATCGTTTACGTGGAACTGCCCGAAGTGGGCGATGCAGTCACCAAGGGTGACCAACTAGGCGTTGTCGAATCGGTCAAGGCTGCAGGCGATGTGTACACCCCCGTGAGCGGCACCATCGTCGCGGTCAACGAAGCCTTGGAGGACACACCTGAGCTCATCAACCAGGACCCATTCGGCGAGGGCTGGCTGGTACGCATCAAGCCGTCTGAGCCTGCCGAATGGGAGATGCTCCTGGATCTGGAGGCTTACAAAGCTGTCGTGCAACGAGAAGAGTCCCAGTAGCTCTGCATCCTCAATCACAAAGCCCGCGGGATGCGGGCTTTACCCTTCGTAAAGCCCTTAACAAGGAGCCAGTTATGGTCTATTCACCGCACACGCCAGATGAACGTCGGCGAATGCTTGAGGCCATCGGAGTCGAGCGCATTGAGGATTTGTTCGCCGATGTGCCGGAGGACTACCGTTTCCCAGACCTTGATCTCCCCGCCCCTCTCTCCGAGATGGAGGTCGTGGCTGAACTACAGGGGCTTGCAGATCAGAACCTGAACGCGTTCCGCACTCCAACGTTCCTGGGCGCAGGTGCCTATCGTCACTGGATCCCTGCCGTGGTCGAATACGTCCTACAGCGCGGTGAATTCGTCACTGCCTACACACCGTACCAGCCAGAGATCAGCCAGGGGACTCTCCAGGCCATCTTCGAGTACCAGAGCCTGATCTGCGATCTGACTGGCATGGAAGTGACCAACGCCAGTCATTATGATGGGGCCACGGCCACGGCCGAGGCGGTCATCCAGGCCTACAACGTCTTCCGCAAGAGACGCCACAAGGTCTTGATCGCCCCTACAGTGCATCCACAGTACCGGGAGGTCGTGCGCACCTACACCCAGGGCATGGGATTGGAAATCATCGGGGATGAGAGCCTCGATACAGATCTCGAAGCGCTGGTGGCCCGCGTCGACAGCGACACGGCCTGCCTGATCGTCCAAAGCCCCAACTTCTTGGGCCAGATCGAGGCGCTGGAGGGCGTGAGAGAGGCCATGCAGGCCTGTGACCCCAAGGCGCTACTGGTCGTGATCACCAACCCTATCAGCCTCGGCTTGCTGAAGCCGCCGGGTGACTATGGCGCCGACATCGTGTTGGGAGAGGCTCAGCCGCTGGGTTTAGGGCTCAACTTCGGAGGTCCCTACCTTGGCTTCTACGCCACGCGCACGAAATACGTGCGCCAGATGGCAGGCCGCCTCATCGGACAGACCACCGACGTGGAGGGCAAGCGGGGCTTCGTCATGACGCTGACCACCCGCGAGCAACACATCAGACGCGACAAGGCGACCTCGAATATCTGCACCAACCAGGGTTTGATGGCCCTGGCCGCCACGGTCTACCTCTCGACGCTGGGCAAGGACGGCTTGCGCAAGGTCGCCAGCCTGAACTATCACAAAGCCCACTACGCCGCGGATCGTATCAACGCCCTGGACGGCTACCAGGTGGATCTGAGCACTCCCTTCTTCAACGAGTTTGTGGTCCGCTGCCCGGCGCCGGTGCGCAACATCAACGCATTCCTCCTGCAGGGAGGATACCGGGGCACCTCCATCCTGGGGGGCTATGACCTGAGCGAGGCCTACCCAGACCTGGACCGCCATATGCTCGTCGCGGTTACCGAGATGAACAGCAGGGCGGAGATCGACCTCTTCGTCGACGCGCTGGCCGCGTTTGAAGGGCAGACAGGGAGGGAAGCATGAGCGAGCCATTGATCTACGAACTTTCAGTGCCCGGACGCCATGGTACCCAGCCACCA
>CAZHBB010000074.1:5115-14791 GCA_964530185.1 uncultured Anaerolineales bacterium | reverse complement strand
CCGAATCATTGGACGAGCCATTGCGCTGGAAGAAACCGCAGATGATTTTCGTCAATTCCATGAGTGATTTGTTCCACAAAGATGTGCCGGTGGATTTCATTCAGCAAGTGTTTGATGTCATGCGTCAGGCGCACTGGCACACCTTTCAGGTGCTCACCAAGCGGGCAGAGCGATTGCTGGAACTAGACAGCCAGATCGACTGGCCAGACAACGTCTGGATGGGCGTCAGCGTCGAAAACCAAGACTATGCCTTTCGCATAAATTTGCTGAGACAAACCCATGCGCATGTCAAATTCCTATCGCTGGAGCCCTTGCTTGGCCCCTTACCCGCCCTGGATTTGGAAGGCATCGATTGGGTGATTGTGGGTGGAGAATCTGGTCCGAAAGCACGTCCCCTTGAACGCGAGTGGGTGCCGGAAATCCGCGATCAATGCCTGGCGCACAATGTGCCGTTCTTCTTCAAACAATGGGGCGGCGTCAACAAGAAGAAGACAGGCCGCTTGCTCGATGGCAGAACCTGGGATGAATGGCCGCGGGTGGTTTTGGTATCTGCATGAGGTGAGTTCCTTGTAAAGTCGCACAGGCGTTCCATTGACAGGCTCCTCAAATTATGTATACTGTAATTAGCATACCCGCCAAGCCTCTGTCCCTCCGGGGGCACGCTCAAATGTGGCGGGTTTTTCTTTTGGGGAAGGCAGCATGAAATACACCAAACCTGCCCTCTCTTTTGAGCAACAGGCGCAGCGCCTGCTCGATCGTGGCCTGATTGCGCCCGATAAGGCCGAACTGAGCCAGCGCTTGAGCGTGGTCAATTATTACCGCTTGAGCGCATACTGGTATCCCTTCAAGCGTATCGACCCGGTCACCGGCCAGGAGCACTTTGCGCCTGGCACCACTTTCGAGGTGATTTGGCGGCGCTACACCTTCGACCATCACCTGCGCTTGCTGGTCATGGATGCCATCGAGCGTGTCGAAGTAGCAATCCTCCGCACTCGCATGGTTGAGCAATTTACGCTGAGATATGGTCCGTTCGGATATTGCGAGTCCGTTAACTTCAACCCCAAACTGGATCACGCCCGCCTGGTGCGCGAGATAGACGACGCCGTAACCCGGAGCAAGGAGGAATTTGTGCAGCGCTTTCGGCGCAAATACACTGGCGAGGCACACCTGCCGCTCTGGATGGCGGCGGAAGTGATGACCTTTGGGCAGTTATTCACGTTCTTTCGGTATTTGCACCGCTCGGAAAAGAAGCAACTGGCCCGCGCATTTGACCTGTATCCACCCGTACTTGAATCCTGGCTGCATACTCTTAGTTTTGCCCGCAACGCCTGCGCCCATTATGCCCGCTTGTGGAATCGGCAGATCCCCATCCGTCCCAGGTTGCCGGACGAGCGGCATCGCCCTGAATGGCATCATCCTGTTCGGATAGATAACCGGCGCGTGTTTGCCATCCTGACGATCTTAAACTACTTACTTGTTCGTATTACGCCTCAAACGAGCTGGAGCAGTCGTTTATCTGATCTGCTCCAGGCGTATGACGAGATTCCCATTGACCAAATGGGATTCCCGGATGATTGGCGAGAGAGTCCCTTGTGGCAATAGAGCGGCGGAATTGTCGGGGTGTGCGTTTTTTCTGAATCAATAGGCAGGGTGCGTGCCTCTGCGCCCGGTTTCCTAGCTGATGAGGCAATATGGTTTGCCGTCATCACTCAATTGAGCTGGATCCACGGTCAATGGGGGAGATCTCGCGTCCAGCCGCGCTTGCCCCCTTGCCCCAGTGAAAGATACCCAGCGGCGAGAGCCGTTACTACCGGGGGCGGCGTTACCTGCCGGACATCTCCGGGGAGAACGCGGCGCTGTGCGCTGGTCTGTGGAGTGGTCGCTCCCTCTCGCTTGGCATATGAATATGAGTATTGAGAGTATCGAGCAGCGACCTTGCTTGGTATTCAGGGGTGAGGTTGTGCAGTTGCGCTGCCGTTTGGTTCTTGACAGTCATCTTCTCTTCATGTATAATGGAAACGATTCCATACTAGTCGAAGACTGCTCGCTCTCGAAAGGGCCGATGTGCCAACCATCCGGGATGTCGCCAGACGCGCAGGTGTAGGCGTAGCTACGGTTTCGCGGGTCCTCAATAACTCCGGTTACGTGAGTTCAGGGACGCGTGCGCGTGTGCTCCAGGCAGTGGAAGAGCTGGGCTATGTGCCTAATCGTCTGGCGCGCGGGTTGCGCTCCAAGAGAACGCAGACCCTTGGCCTGGTCCTTACAGACATCACAAACCCCTTCTGGACCACGGTTGCGCGGGGGGTCGAGGACGCCGCCAGTGCGAAGGGCTTCAGTGTGATTCTGTGCAACACGGATGAGTCGCCCGAGAAGGAGATTGCGTATGTTGGCTTGCTTCTTCAGAAGCAGATTGACGGTTTCCTCTTAGTTCCAGCCCGTAACACGACAGAATCCGTGGAGATGGTGCTGGCTCGCCATGTACCGTTGGTCGTGTTGGACCGACGTATCCCCATGACAGTGGACACTGTGCGATGTGACTCTGAGGGTGGAGCATACGCACTGACGCGTCACCTGCTGGACTTAGGACACAGGCGCATCGCAGTGTTGGGGGGACCGGCTCAAGTCTCCACAGCGGCAGACAGGGTAGAAGGCTATCGGCGTGCTTTGGACGAAGCTGGTGTGCCGTTTGACCCGCGCCTCGTGGCGTATTCGGCCTTTACGCAGGAATCAGGCGAGGCCATGGCGTGTCAGATGCTTGAGAGCCAGCCAAGGCCGACTGCTCTGTTTGCTGTCAATAATTTCATCGCCATTGGCGCACTGCGTGCTCTGCGGCGGATGGGGTTGGCGGTGCCCAAGGAGTGTTCACTCGTTGGTTTCGATGACCTGCCGTCGGCATTGGTACCTGATCCGTTCCTGACGGTGGCATCGCAACCGGCCTACGACATGGGTGTGCTGGCTGGCCAACGGCTGATTGGGCGCCTGGAGGGGACTATCACTGGTCCTCAATCGGACATGGTGCTTCCGACCAAGCTCATCGTGAGACGGTCCAGTGGTCCTGCACCTGGTCAGGAGAAGGACGACGGCGTTTAGGGAGTAGGGGGTGACATGATGGCATACCGCAGTGTGATCGTCGGATGTGGGTCACGGGCGCGTTGGCATGCTCAGGCCTACCGTAACGTACAGAGAGGTACGTTGGTGGCGTGCTGCGATCTGGATGCAGGGCGTCGTGAGGCTTTTGCCTCCGAATTCGGGCTTACCCCGTATGCCGATGTGGGGACGATGCTGAGCGCGGAGACGCCTGATCTGGTTCATGTGGTGACTCCGCCACGCACAAGAGTACCTTTGCTAACCCTGGTGGCTGACGCTGGGGTGCCAGCGTGCCTGGTGGAGAAACCCATCGCCACAGAGGTGCGAGATTGGCAGGCTTTGGTAGGGCTGCTTTCGCAGACTGCGACCAAGATTGGGGTCAATGCTCAGTTCCGTTATCACCCGGATCTGACGCGTTGCCGCGAGGCACTGAGGTCGGGTGAGCTCGGGGATGTGAGGTTTCTCGAGGCGACAGCGGGGGGAACCATTTGTGACCAGGGTGTGCATGTGATCGACTGGGCGATGTCGCTCATTGGTGATGATGAGCCGGTGTGGATCTTTGGTGCCACCGCTGGAGCTGAGGATATGGCTCATCAGATGCACCCCAGCCCTAGCCTTGCCATTGGGGAGGTACGGTTCGGTGGTGGCGCGCGTGCTCTGTGGCACTTGGGCAGAACCGCACCTCGGGTGCTGCAGGACCCTGCCTACTACAAACATTGCCGTGTTGCTGCCTATGCTGATTATGGTCATGTCTTGTATGAGGAGTTCGGTCGATGGGAGATCGTGGGGCGCAGGGGGTCCATATCGGGCCATGTTGAAGACCGGGGCTGGGAAGAAGGCAACCATCTCGCCCAGGCGGCACTGACCGAAGCAATGTTCACTTGGCTGGAGGATGATAAGAAGCCGGTTGGGACTTGCCTCAATCGCGCGTTGATCCAGTGGAACACGGTGCTGGGTCTCTATGCCAGCACGGTCTGGCGACGTCCCGTTGAGTTGCCTTTTGATCCCCCCGATGACCTGTGGGAACGTTTGAAGCAAACACTGAGCGGTGAGGAGGCGTGATCATGCTGATGAAGAAAGCCGTGATTACCGGCGTCCGGCGAGCGGAGGTAGTGGAGGTACCTATACCCCGGCCCAAAGAGAATTGGGCGTTGGTGAAGATCTACGCCGCGCCGATGTGCACGGAGTACAAGATGTTTGTTCGTGGGCAGCGAAGCGAGTACCTGGGGCACGAAGCCGCGGGTGAGGTGGTGGAGGTGGCACAGTCCAGCCGTGTCAAGGTGGGCGACAGGGTCGTAGTGATGCCGCAATATCCCTGTGGCACCTGTGACCTGTGTGTGGCTGGTGACTACATCTACTGTGAGCACAATGTGGACTTTGAGGCCTTCACCGGCGGGAAGGAGGGTCGGGCTACCTATGCCCAGTTCATGCTCAAGCCGGACTGGCTGCTGCTCCCGATCCCGGATGGCCTGAGCTATGACCTGGCATCTCTGGCGTTGTGCGCGCTGGGGCCATCTTTCGGCGCGTTCGATGCCATGCAGGTCAGTGCGTTTGACACCGTACTGGTGACGGGCGCTGGACCGGTGGGCCTCGGTGCTGTGGTCAATGCCAAGTATCGCGGCGCCCGAGTGATTGTGCTGGAGTCGATACCCTACAGGGTGGAGCGGGCGAAAGAGCTGGGCGCTGATGCGGTACTGGATCCGAGAGACCCTGATGCTCTGAGACAGGTTCGATCTCTGACGGCGGGGCGCGGTGTGGATAAGGCAATTGACTGCTCTGGGGTGCCTGCAGCGCAGCGGTTCTGCATTGACGCGGCCCGACGGAGGGGGCAGGTGACATTCGTAGGCGAGTGTCAGGACCCTCTGGCGATCCGCGTGAGCCCAGACATGATTCGGAAAGGGCTGACCCTTCGTGGGTCCTGGCACTATAACCTGCGCCTCTATCCACATGTCATGCAAGTCATTCAACGGTCGCCTGTGGTGGCCAGGCTTATCAGTCACACTTTCCCGCTGGATGAGGTGCAGCGAGCGCTGGAAGTGTCTGCCTCACATGAATGTGCGAAGATCATTCTGCATCCGTGGGATGATCGGCAGCACTCTGGGACCTGAGCCTGTAGGCAGTGTCCCTACCGCGCAGTTCCGGTGGGAAGGGGCTGTTTTTTCAGGGGAAGGGAATTCAACCAGACTGGAGGTAAGCGATGGAACGGTACGAGGCGAACTGGGAGTCGTTGAAGCAGTACACGGTGCCAACCTGGTTCAAGGAGGCAAAGTTTGGAATCTTCATTCACTGGGGTGTCTACAGTGTCCCAGCTTTCGGGAACGAATGGTACCCACGGAACATGTATATCGTCGGTCGGCCTGAGTTTGAGCACCATCGAAAGACCTGGGGGCCCCAGAGTGAGTTTGGTTACAAGGATTTCATTCCTATGTTTAAGGCCGAAAAGTGGGATCCTCAAGCATGGGTGGGATTATTTAAAGAAGCAGGTGCTAAGTATGTAGTCCCGGTGGCGGAGCATCATGACGGTTTTCCGATGTATGACTGCTCGTTCACAAACTACAATGCGGCACAGATGGGCCCTTGTCGTGATGTGGTGGCTGAACTTGGTATGGCTGTTCGGGCGGTAGGCCTCAAGTTCGGTGTTTCGTCGCATCGGGCCTTCAATGCCCGTTACTACACTTTCTCGGAAGGCTTTGACACCAACAATCCGGACTTCCACAAACTGTATGGCATCCCGCGCAAGGCGGAGGAGCCTGTTCCCTATTGGTTTGTGCTGGACTGGTACGCACGCACACGAGAACTGGTGGACAAGTTCTCGCCTGATATTCTGTGGTTTGACTTTGGTTGGCATCGGGACGAATTCGAGCCATGGCGGCCTCGGGTGGCGGCATACTACTACAACCACGCGCTGACCCACGGCTATGAACCTGTGTTGCAGTATAAGGCCAAGCTGCCAGATGGCGTGGCCGTGTTGGATATCGAGCGCGGCAAACTGGATCGGATCCATCCCTTCTATTGGCAGACCGATACTTCGGTGAGTTACCGCTCCTGGGGCTACATTGAGGATGACGCGTTCAAGAGTGCGACCACGATTGTGCACGATTTGGTTGATATCGTGAGTAAGAATGGAAACCTGCTGCTCAACGTGGGACCGAGGCCTGACGGTACACTGCCACGAGAGGTGGAGGATCTGCTTCGGGAAATCGGCGAGTGGCTCAGGCAGAACGGCGAGGCGGTCTACGGCACGCAACCATGGGTGACGTTTGGTGAGGGACCCACCGGGGTACCTCAGGCCTTTCGGGAGCATGAGCAGCAACCCTACACGGCCCAGGATGTGCGCTATACGACTAAGCCAGGGGTACTCTATGCGATTCTCATGGGTTGGCCTGGCCCGAGGGCGATTCTAAAGACGTTGGCCTCCGGTGGTCCGGTGTCAGCCGGTCAGATTGCGCGCATTGGTATCCTCGGAGGTGCTGATGACCTGGAATGGGAGCAGTCGCCTGAGGGTCTGACCGTCCAACTGCCCGCCGAGCCCCCCTGTCGGCACGCGTATGTGCTCAGGCTCACACTGCGTGGGTGAGCAGAGCAATCAGAAACTATTCATAAACTACTCATATGGAGGCCAGGATGACAAAGCAAAATCCGACAGCTGCAACAATGCGCAATAAGGATGATCTGATCGTGATCGCAGGAGCAGGCGGCTTCATCGCGGGAGCGCTGACCCGTTACTTCCACGACCAGGGTTTCACCAACATACGGGCTGTGGACAAGAAACCCTTGCCCGACTGGTATCAGCGCGTACCGGGTGTGGAGAGTCTATGCCTCGACCTGACCGATCCTGACAATTGTCGGCGCGCTGTTGAGGGAGCTGTGGAGGTCTACAACCTGGCGGCTGATATGGGCGGTATGGGCTTCATCGAGCGTTATCGGGTCGAATGCCTGCGCAGTATCCTCATCAACACGCACCTGATCGAGGCTGCCTATCGGGCCGGTGTTGACCGCTACTTCTTCTCTTCCTC
This sequence comes from uncultured Anaerolineales bacterium, assembly GCA_964530185.1. Classification (GTDB taxonomy): domain Bacteria; phylum Chloroflexota; class Anaerolineae; order B4-G1; family SLSP01; genus PWVB01. Next base: position 7,688 of record CAZHBB010000074.1, on the reverse strand, counting down.
AGCCTGTGCCTATAACACGGAATTGCAGAAGGACCCCAACGTCCGCGCGTTGAAGGAATCGGATGCCTACCCGGCTATGGCCGAACGAGGCTATGGCTGGGAGAAACTGATGTCGGAGATGTTCTGCCAGGAGTATTGGGCCGAACGTGGCCTGAAGACTTTCATCGCGCGCTTCCACAATGTCTATGGTCCCTACGGTACCTGGGATGGCGGTCGTGAGAAAGCACCGGCGGCGCTTTCTCGTAAAGTGATCGAGGCGAAAGATACAGGCAAGCTTGAAATCACTATCTGGGGTGATGGCAACCAGACGCGTAGCTTCATGTACATCGATGACTGTGTTAAGGGCATTGACATGATCACGCATTGCGATGATCTTATCGCTACCCCGATCAACCTGGGATCAAGTGAACTGGTCTCAATCAACCAGTTAGTCAGTCTTATCGAGGAGATCGCTGGGGTAAAACTGGAGCGTCACTACGATCTGAACGCACCGCGCGGCGTTGCAGGTCGTAACAGTGACAACACGTTCATCCTGCAGGTCCTCGGTTGGGAGCCAAGCACCCCGTTGCGGGAGGGGCTGGCCAAGACATACGCCTGGATTGAGCAGCAGTATTATGATCGTAAGGCAGGCAAGCATACACCTGCGGGGCCGTACAACGGGATGCCTAGGACCTACTAGAAGCCAACGGGTAATCTGGCGGCGGAAGCGACTACATTTCGGCAGCTGCTTCCGCTGCCTGTCTCTTCTTCTGCATGCAATTGTCGTGAATTGGAAAGGAGCTGAGGATGGGGGAAGGTACCCGAGCACCACTGGACATCCGGGATGTGATCGGCGGTTTGCCCTATCGGATGGCCCTTGCTGGTGGCTGGATTGACCAACCTTTTGTCTCAAGGCATAATCCTGACCCGCCTGGGAGCATGGTGGTCGTCTCTATCGAGCCTACGTGCCGGTTTATGAACCGCTGTGGCATGGGTACCAGCACCCGTAGGGTCGCCGCGCAATTATGGGGTGAGAGCATACCTCATGGGGACCCAGCCAGGCTTGTGCGCGAGCTCTATGCGGCTGAGAATGCAGGCAGGGATGAGCCTTCTGGCTCTCAGGACATGATCGGTATCATCTATCCTGGAGTCAGTCGTCTGGATTACGATGCGACCTATGAAGGGGGGATCTTCCCTGTGCACATTGAGTCCAATACGGACCTCGATGTCGCGCATTGGCTGGAGCGCGTGATCTACGTGGTCCCGGTGATGCAGCGGCCGCCGGGGTATAACCCCCTGGGTATCAAGAGGCTGGAGCCAGAGTGGATCCGTCGGTTGGGCGAGACCGGCCGGCTCTGCTACGACGCCATCGTGAACATGGATGCCGAGGCCCTGGGTGAATCGATGAACGCCTGTATGGTGTGCTGGGAGGCCATTCTGCCGCACACAGTGCGTCACCCAACGATTACCATTGACCTGATGGCCTTGCTGTCTCACTATCAGGCGCGCTATGAGGGTGCGATGTACTCTGGTTGTGGCGGCGGCTACATCTATGTGGTTTCCGGGGAACCGGTGCCGGGTGGGTTCCAGGTGCGTGTGCGCCTATAACGGGAGAGATTGGTGTGGCGCGGGAGAATACGACCCATGAGAGTGATAGTATCCGGCAGTTTCGATGATATCCGGTCGCGCCACGTGCGCCTGTTAGAGGAAGCGGCAAGGCTGGGATCCTGTCACGTGGCGCTGTGGTCCGATGCCCTCGTAACGCGATTGACAGGGCACCCTCCGAAGTTTCCCCAGCCTGAGCGGCTTTACTTCCTTGAGGCCATCCGCTTTGTGGATGGGGTCACGGTGGTGGAGGATCTGGCGACAGCGGATGCGCTGCCGGAGTTGGAAGCCGACGTGTGGGTGGTGCCTGAGGACGAGGATACCCCCGGTCGCCGCCGGGCTGCTGAAGCGCGGGGCCTCGGCTACCATGTGCTGACCGAAGCCGAGTTGGCGGGCTTTCCGGTGCCGGAGCAGGCCCGCTGGTTACAGCCCTCCTCACGGCCCAAGGTCATCGTCACGGGGTGCTACGACTGGCTTCATACTGGACATATCCGGTTCTTTGAGGAGGCCTCCACCTTTGGCGATCTCTATGTCGCTGTCGGCAACGACCGCAGCGTGCGCTACCTGAAGGGAGCTGGGCATCCTCTCTTCCACCAGGAAGAGCGCCGGTACATGGTTCAGGCCATCCGTTATGTGACCCAGGCTGTGCTCACCAAGGGCATGGGGTGGATGGACGCGGCTCCCAATATCGAGGAGATTCGTCCCGATATCTACATCGTCAATGAGGATGGGGATAGGCCGGAGAAGCGTGCGTTCTGCGCTGAGCATGGGTTGCAGTACGTGGTGTTGCAGCGTGAACCCCGGCCAGGTCTGCCACGCCGCTCCAGCACAGAGTTGCGGGGGTTCTAGGCGACGGGCATCCAGGCTTCGTAGCATATTCTGGCTGGCTCTGGGTGAGCCATGCCAGGTCGAAACGGGCCAACGTCAATTTGCATCGGTGTGTCCTCTTGAGGTCCTACCGGAATGCACTGGCCTGGCAGATAGGCCCC
>CAZHBB010000074.1:0-5015 GCA_964530185.1 uncultured Anaerolineales bacterium | reverse complement strand
TCGGTGTGTCCTCTTGAGGTCCTACCGGAATGCACTGGCCTGGCAGATAGGCCCCAGTAGAGCTGGGCGTGGGTCAGTGGCGTGACATGTTCGTCGCCGTTCCCTCTGCTCATTTCGACCTCCTGGTCCTATTCTTGCCTGAAGGCCATTTAGACAAACTACTCTACATTCTCGATCCTGGAGATCAGTCTGGAGGATCCAGCGCGAGGGTGCAACTGGATCAGCGCGCGCCTGAAGCCGGAGGGCACCCCGGTGAGTTATCCCACGGAGCAGAAGGTTCTGAACCGACACGGGATGGGGACGTGGTACGAGCGGTGGCTGCGGTTGGAGGGGGAAACACAGGAGGAGGGGATAGAGCTGAACGAGGCGCAGCTTAAGTTTCTGGAGAAACAGCCCCCTCAATTCTGTTGTATTGCAAAGTCGGACGACTGTAGATAATGGAACTGCCTGGGGCTTTGCTAAAGGAGTCTGTCAGGGGAATATATGAGCAAGTATAAGGTAGCATTGAGCGCGGTAGCATGTCTATTGGTACTGTTCGCACAGATGGGATTTGCGTCTCCTTTGTTATCTCTCACTTATGATGAGCCCATATATACTGCTATCGGCTATGCCGTGTTGATGACGGGGGATCTGCATTGGCATGGCGTGATTGGGCATCCTCCCCTGATCAATGTGTTTACAGCCTGGCCTCTCTTGCTGGAGTCTACTCGTCCCGACGTTACACAGGTTCCCTCTTGGGGGACTGATGATTCGTTGGGTTTTAGCCGGGCCTTGATTACTCGCTTCGATTCATTGGATCGTGTGACCCTAGTGACCCGCATCCCCGTGATGTGGCTCACGCTGCTGTTGGCTGCGTTTGTCTATCGTTGGGCGCAGCAGGTGTGGGGTGGAGCTGCAGGGCTGCTGGCACTGGTCTCGTTTGCCTTCAACCCGAACATTGTCGCCCATGGGATGCTTAATACGACTGACCTGGGAGTGACGGCTTTTGGTTTTATGGCCTGTTACGGGCTGGCACGCTATGTGCGGCGGCCTTCTCTGGCATCGTATCTGGGTACAGGGCTGGCTCTTGGGGCGGCACTTGGGAGCAAGGCCTCCGGGCTATTCCTGGTTGGGGCGGTTGGGTTGCTTGTGGCGCTCTTCTGGTTGACGACTCCTGAGAGGAACTGGCGGAACCTTGGTGCGTGGATGCTCAGATTGGCTGGGCTCGTCAGCTTGGCTGCCCTGGTGTTGTGGGCGATCTATCTTTTCGAGGTGCGGCCGTTGAGTCGCGGAGGCTTTCCTGTTCCGATTGCTTCCTACTGGGAGGGGCTTCTATACCAGCGTTCCAATGTGAGCGTTGGTCAAACTACTTTTCTGGCAGGGCGGTTGATATCGGGTGGCCATTGGGCCTATTTCCCCTTTACACTGCTGGTGAAGACTCCACTGCCACTCATAATTGGGTTCCTTGTGTCACTTATCTTGTCCCTGCGTGATGGATGGGGACCGCGATGGAGCCGTATTCCCATGAGTGTCGTCCCGGGGGTTTACTTGCTTGTGTCCATGATGGTGGCGCTCAATATTGGCCATCGACACTTGCTTCCTGTCCTTCCTTTCCTGTCCCTCTTTATTGCGCGAGTGGCCGAGCGCAAGCGATTCATGACGAGTCTGAGATCACGTGTTCTCTCCTGGTCCTTGGTCCTCTGGTTGATCTTTGGAACTCTATGTATTTTCCCGGACTATCTGGCTTACTTCAACGAGTTAGCCGGAGGGGTCGATAACGGTTACCGGTACCTGGCTGACTCCAGTATCGATTGGGGGCAAGGGTTCAAAAGACTGAAACGTTACCTCGATGAACACGACATAACAGACGTAAAGCTGGCTGCTTTTTCGTCGGTGGATCCTGCCCTCTATGGCTTGCGCTTCGAGCCGCTCCCTCCGACGGTCCGCGCTCCTATTACGTTAACAGCGCGTTTCAATCCGCAGCCGGGCCTCTATGCTATCAGTGTTATCCCCCTTCAGGGGGTATGGTTGTTGGACCCAGATACTTACGACTGGTTCCGCCATCGTGAGCCCATGGCCAAGGTAGGGCATGTTCTTTTTCTCTATGAAGTGCCGGAGCGCCACGTCATGCGCTGGGTAGCACAATGTGCTATTGAGGCTCCCATCCTCAGCGAGGAGCAAATTGTGGATGGTTTTGGCCGTGTCGATTTGCGTGCAACCACGTTCGATTGTGAACAGAGTTGGCACTATCCATCTGGTGGACCCGGATGGATGGTGCTACCTGGCACTGGGGATCCTGAGGGTTGGTCGGAAGCTCGGTTGGTGGATGCGTCCCTTGTCTTTCAGCAGGGCCAGTTGTGGAGCCACCCCGCGTTGACGGTTTATGCCTATGAGGAAACATCCATGGGCGCAGTGCCACCGCTTACGGAGGTGCATGTTGCGCCCTCGGATTGGCCGCTGGATAGAGCGGTAGCGGAAGGAAAGGCCGTGGAAGCCCCTCTCAATACAGCAGGACCGTTGACTTTCTTAGGATATGGGATCCAGAAGGAGCCTGAAGCTGTTGAGCTAGATACTTATTGGCGTGTTGTAGCTATCCCCAATCGACCGCTCTCTTTGATGGCTCATCTGCTGGCTGGAGATGGGGTGGCTATCTCTGTGGGTGATGGCCTGGGCGTACCTATTGAAATGTGGCAACCGGACGACGTCATCGTGCAGCGTCATCGTCTTGAACTCCCCCAAGGCGATGTTTCAGACGTACATTGGATTCAGACAGGAGCTTACTGGTTGGATACGATGGAACGCTTGCCTGTCATATTCCATGGTCAGGAAATAGGCGACAGGTTGCTGCTGACGGAGACATCGCGTTGAGGGCAATAGGAGAGTTGGCGTGAAGCGATATGTGGGGAACCGGATGTGTATCGCATCCGATGTAATGTGACCCGGCAAACGATTCTTCGAGGAGGCGTCCGCCTTTGGGGATCTCTACGTCGCTGTGGGCAACGACCGCAGCGTGCGCTACCTGAAGGGAGAGGGACATCCGCTGCTCAGCCAGGAAGAACGAATCTACATGGTTCAGGCGATCTGTTATGTGACCCAGGCGGTGGTCACCAAGGGCATTGGGTGGATGGACGCGGCGCCGAATATCGCGGAGATCAGGTCTGATATCTATGTGGTCAACGATGACGGAGATCGGCCGGAGAAACGGAAGTTCTGTGCCGAGCATGGGTTGCAGTACGTGGTGTTGCAGCGTGAACCCCGCCCGGGGTTGCCACGCCGCTCCAGCACAGAGTTGCGGGGGTTCTAGACCAAGGGCGCCGACAGAGAGGCGCGCTGTTTGTCCTCGTCAATTAACCTAGTGGTAGGTAGATTGGACCATTCGGCTCTCACGATGGTTGTTCTCATGGCTCGGGTCATTGATTGCTAGATCGACCAGTGTCCACATTGCGGGGCGGTTGGTTGTCTGCACCCTTTGCACGTTCCTGACGCACGAAAACATGGATCCCTCTGGTCGTCCCTGCCTGACGCAGCTTGCCTTTTGAGAGGGTTTGAATCCTTTCGGGAGGTATCTCTGGGTCCTTGTAGAAGAACTTTCCTCCGTCCTTGAGGAAGTCTGTCCATTCTCCCACAGCTTGTTCAAGGTTGGGCACCTCGTGAAGCGTGTCAAAACAGAATATCTTATCCAGCGAGGATGGGGGTAGCTGGACAGCCTCCGCACTACAACAAATGGTCTCGACATTCTGGTGTTTGCTGTCCCTGGTCTTATCTCTCAAGTATGCCAGTCCCTCTTCCCAAATATCGACCGCATGTATCTTCCCGGCCGATGCAACTTGGGCCAGTGGAAGCGTGTGGTAGCCGATTGCACACCCAATTTCCAGGATTTTGTCGTCCCTCTCCACCCCCAGCGCCTTGAATAATTCGATGGGATCTTCGGACAGGCTCTTCAGCCAGTATAACAGACGTATTATGCCGAGTTTCAAAGACATAGTCTACGACCTTTACTTCCTTAGTTTCTTTTGTCAACTGCGATTGGTCCAGGGAATACTATCAAAAGAACAGAACTCCGCTAGGCATAGTATCTACGGATGGAGGCGCCAAGGTGCGGCAGGAATAATGCCGAATGCGCGCAAGGTGTCCCACACACGGCTGGGAGTGGTGTATAATTTGTTGCATCGCATCATCGTCCACTGAGATGGATGGTCGGTCGAAAATGTGAACAACGTCCGATTTCCGCTATATTCATGGAACGGTGTCAGGTATAAGCCATTATGGGAACATTGTCAGCTTAGCTCATGTTAGGGGGAACACAACTGATGATACCAGCAATCTGGACGGGAATGTATGCAGAGGTTCCGTTGCATGACGCCTTCAAGATTCTGCATGCCTGCGGTTGGCGGGCCTTTGAGATAGCCACGGAGCATCTTGTCGCTATCGAGACTGCCCATGATCCAGAGAGTCTTATCGAGAAAACCCAGGATTGCCTGCGTGGTTTGGGGATCTTCGCGCCGCAGGCTCATGCCTACCTGCAAGCCGACGTGGCCGATCCTGATGCACGCAAACGGGAGCAAGACATCGAACGCTTGCTTCGTCATATTGATATCTCGGCTCGGCTAGGTGTACGGAATGTCGTCGTACATCCCGGCGGGAGGCAAGGCGATACCCCGACTGAACAAGCGCGTAATCTGAGGCTTAATGTTGAGGCCTTCCGTCGTCTGGGGGATTTTGCGGGTGAACGTGGTGTCCGTATCTGTATAGAGAACGTGTCATGCCCAGGAGCCGTTACTCCTTCCGAATTGCTGGGCCTTCTGGAGCACATCAATCATTCAGCGGTCGGCGTAAACCTCGATACTTCGCACGCCCATATGAACGGTGTGGATGTTGCCGAGGCCATCCGCGAGCTGGGGTCTTCTCTTTTTGCAACGCACATCTCCGACAATGATGGTTCCGGGGATCAGCACCTTACTCCAGGTGGGGGGACGATTGATTGGCTTGCGGTGATGGAGGCATTCCATGAGGTAAATTACCAGGGCTTATTCAAT
>CAZHBB010000073.1:12570-15017 GCA_964530185.1 uncultured Anaerolineales bacterium | reverse complement strand
AGGCTTTCTAGCCTGTCCTGTCCAGATGAGCAAGGACAGGCCTTGGCCCCTCGGAGGGGGCGGTTGTCCCCTCTCTGAGAGGCGGCCTGCCGCTTAAGTGAGTGACAGTCGCCTGAGACGTTGGACTTCCTCCGATTTTGCGGTATAAGTCTTGAAGATCATGGGAGATGTCGACGCGGAGGACGACGATGCCTCTACGCGCCGAGCAGGGGAGATTGCGCTGCTCCATACATCAATGCTGAGAGTCTGCTTGCGCCTGATCATGGTCCTGAGCCTGCCTGTCATCCTCACGATGGGTGTGGTGCGGGGCCTGACCACACCGTGGTTCATACGGTGGGAGTACAGCAAACCTGATTTCCCAAAGGATCCGTTAGGGCTGCCCCCAGCCGCCCGCCTGACCCTGGCGCGGGAGACCGTGCGCTATCTCAACACGCCCGACAGCCTGCCAGTCCTCACCTCTCTGACGTTGCCCGATGGACGTCCTGCCTACAATGCGCGGGAGGTCTCCCACATGGTGGACGTCAAGCGGGTGTACACTCAGCTCACCGCGGTCGCCGTCGGCTGCCTGGTAGGCCTGGGGGCCGCCGTCTGGTGGCTGGCACGTCACGGGTATCCCTGCGACATCTGGCGCGGGCTCCTCTACGGAGGCAGCCTCACGCTGGGGATCCTCTTCGCCCTGGGCCTCTGGATGCTCACCTCCTTCCAGCGGTTCTTTGAGCGATTCCATGACCTGTTCTTCGCCCCTGGCACCTGGACTTTCTCCTACTCAGACACGTTGATCCGCCTTTTCCCACTCCCCCTGTGGCAGGATGCTGGACTCACCATCGCAGTCGGTGTTAGCCTTCTGGCTGCCGTCACGGCGGCGGTAGGCTTCCTGCGGCTGCGCCATTGTTGGCAGGCTGAGGCCTCGCCGCCCGCTCGAAAACACTCTAATTAGGAACGCCACAAGATGTCCATACACACACCAGACTGGGTCAAAGACGCTATTTTCTATCAGATCTTCCCCGATCGTTTCGCCATGAGCGAGTACCTCCCCAAGCCCCCCAACCTTGAGGCGTGGGACGCCCCACCGACCCCCCATGGGTTCAAAGGTGGCGATCTCCTGGGGGTCCTGGAAAAGCTGGATTACCTGAGCGATCTGGGGATCACGGCTCTCTACTTCAACCCCATTTTCTGCTCCACAGCCAACCATCGCTATCACACCTTTGACTATTTCCACGTTGATCCGCTGTTGGGTGGCGACGAGGCCTTCCGAAGGCTGCTGGATGCCGCCCATCGGCGTGGCATCCGCGTCATCCTGGATGGGGTGTTCAACCATGCCAGCCGTGGCTTCTACCAGTTCAACCACATCCTGGAGAACGGGCCCCAGTCGCCCTACCGGGACTGGTTCATCGTCCGCGGTTTCCCGCTCCATGCCTATGACTCCCTGCGAGAGCCGAACTACGTTGCCTGGTGGAACCTGCCGGCGCTCCCCAAGCTCAACACCGATAACCCTGAGGTCAGGGAATTCCTCATGGAGGTGGCCGAGCATTGGATCCGACAGGGTATCGATGGCTGGCGGCTCGACGTCCCTCTGGAGATCACGACGCCAGGCTTCTGGGAGGAGTTTCGGAGGCGCGTCAAGGCGCTGAACCCCGAGGCCTATATCCTGGGCGAGATTTGGGATGGGGCCCAGGCGTGGTTGCAGGGGGAGCACTTCGACGCCATCATGAACTACAGCTTCAATCGTGCCTGCTACGGCTTCTTCGGCGGCCAATGGTTGGATGTCAGCCAGCGACCGGGGGGCTTCAGTCTCGAGCGGCTCGATGGGTTCCGGTTCTCCCAGAAGATCGACTACCTGCTGGGGCTGTATGACTGGCAGGTCACCTCGGTCCAGTACAACCTGTTGAGCAGCCACGACGAGCCCCGCTTCCTCACCATGGTGCATGGCGACACCCGCCGCTTGCGGTTGGCCACCCTCTTCCAGATGACGTTCCCGGGTGCACCTTCCATTTACTATGGAGACGAGGTGGGCATGGAGGGCGGCCCCGACCCGGACTGCCGCCGGGGCTTCCCCTGGGATGAGAGCCGCTGGGATCATGCCCTGCGCAGCGACTTCAGGCGATTCATCCAACTGCGCAAGGACCATGTGGCCCTGCGACACGGCTCGTACCAGGCCCTGGCGGCGGGCGAGAGCACCTATGTCTTCGCCCGCGTCCATGAGGGGGAGATCGTCGTGGTGGCCTTCAATGTGGGGGACACGGCGGCGGAGGTCACCGTGGACCTCTCTGGGCTGCTGCCTGCACAGGCCACCCTTGACGAGGTCTGGACCCACCGCTCGCTCACGCCCACCGAGGGACAGCTTTCCCTCACACTACCGGCGCTGGATGGCCGTGTCTTCGTGTGGCAGGCCAATCGGTGAGGTGTAGTGACCGCCCGGTTACCCCTGTGATGGTGACTGTCACCCT
>CAZHBB010000073.1:0-12470 GCA_964530185.1 uncultured Anaerolineales bacterium | reverse complement strand
TCGGTGAGGTGTAGTGACCGCCCGGTTACCCCTGTGATGGTGACTGTCACCCTGAATGGATGTCTCTTGCGGAGGCTAGCTGCCATAACTGGAGAGGATACGTGGCGTAGGGCTGTACGCGGGTGACAGTCACCAGGGGTGGCGGGTTGTGGGTGACAGTCACCGGCTCCTGGGCCCGCATATACAGGTTTCTTATCTGTTTCTTATCTCTTTCCAATACTTTCCCCCTATAATAGTCACGGACTGATCAGGATGGAGGTAGACTATGACGAAGATAGTGGGTATTGACCTGGGAACAACGAACTCTGTCGTCTCCGTGATGGAGGGGGGGCAGGTGACCGTGATCCCAACGGCAGAGGGGCGTCGTCTGTGCCCTTCTGTTGTGGCGTTTACGAAGACCGGTGAGCGGCTGGTCGGTGATCCGGCCAAGCGGCAGGCCGTTGTCAACGCCGAGAACACCGTGTACTCGGTGAAGCGCCTGATGGGTCGCCGGTACGATGACCCGGAGGTCGAGGTGACCAAGAAGATGGTCTCCTACGAGATTGTGCCCGGGCCACACGGCGACGCGCGTATCCGGGTCCCAATTCAGGACCGGGTATACACGCCGCAGGAGATCTCGGCGATGGTTCTGCAGAAGTTGAAGAACGACGCGGAGGCCTACCTGGGTGAGCCGGTGACCAAGGCCGTGATCACAGTCCCGGCCTATTTCAACGACAGTCAGCGGCAGGCCACCAAGGACGCAGGGCAGATCGCGGGCCTGGAAGTGATGCGGATCATCAACGAGCCCACCGCTGCGGCCCTGGCCTATGGCCTCGACAAGGCAAAGGATGAGACCATCCTGGTCTTCGACCTGGGTGGAGGTACGTTCGACGTCTCGATCCTGGAGGTGGGCGAGGGACTGATCGAGGTCAAGTCCACCAACGGTGATACGCACCTGGGCGGCGATGACTGGGACGAGCGGATCGTCCGCTGGATGCTGGAGGAGTTCCGCAAGCAGCAGGGCATCGATCTCTCCAAGGATCGCCAGGCCATGCAGCGACTGCGGGAGGCTGCGGAGAAGGCCAAGATCGAGCTCTCCACGATGATGGAGACCGAGATCAACCTGCCGTACATCACGGCGGACGCCACAGGCCCGAAGCACCTGCAGATGCGCCTGACACGGGCCACGTTCGAGCAGTTGACGCGCGACCTGGTGGAGCGCTGTCGCAAGCCCTTCGAGCGGGCGCTGGCCGACGCCAAGCTGACGGCGGCGGACCTGGATGAGGTCGTGCTGGTCGGTGGTGCGACCCGCATGCCGATGATCCAGGATCTGGTGCGCGAGCTGACCAACGGCAAGGAGCCGCACAAGGGCGTCAATCCTGACGAGGTGGTCTCGGTAGGTGCGGCGATCCAGGCCGCGGTCCTGGCGGGTGACGTCAAGGACATCCTCCTGCTGGATGTGACGCCGCTCTCGCTGGGTGTTGAGACGCTGGGTGGCCGCATGACGGTCCTGATCCCGCGCAACACCACCGTTCCGGTCAAGAAGAGCGAGACCTTCACGACAGCGGAGGACAACCAGACGGCCGTGGACATCAAAGTCTATCAGGGCGAGCGTCCCATGGCAGCGGACAACATGCTGCTGGGTCAGTTCCGCCTGGATGGGATCCCGCCCGCGCCGCGTGGGGTGCCACAGATCGAGGTCACCTTCGACATCGACGCCAACGGCATCCTGAACGTGCGCGCGCAGGACAAGGCCACGGGCCGTGAGCAGCACATCACGATCACCGCCAGCACCAACCTCAGTGAGGACGAGGTCAAGCGGCTGATCGAGGAGGCTCAGCGGCACGCGGAGGAGGACCGCAAGCGCCAGGAGTTGGTGGACGCCCGTAACGAGGCGGACTCCATGATCTACCAGATCGAGCGGACCATGAACGAGCTCGGTGAGAAGGTGCCGGGGGATCTACGGGCTGAACTGGAGAGCTTGATGAACGATCTGCGCAGCCTGAAGGAGACCAGCAACGATGCTCAGATCATCCGGCGCAAGATGGACGAGCTGCGGAACGCGGCCATGAAGATTGGGCAGCAGGCCTATGGTGGACAGCCTGGTGCTGGCCCCACCACCGGCCCCACCGCTGGGCCTGAATATGGTCCTGGCCCCTCCGCGGGCGAGGGACCGGACGTTGTGGAAGGTGAGTACCGCGAGGTCAACTGAGCGGGGACGACGAGAAGGTTAGATGCCGTCGGACTGTGCTGTAGGACGACGGCTGTGGAGACAGTGCACAGGGGTGGCCAGGGGCCACCCCTGTATCTCAGAGGGGAATGAGTGTGCTCTTTGATATAAGGAATACGTATTTACAGGGTAGGAGTGGGTGAAGCTATGGTGGTATCGGATGACCGTAAACAGGTGGTGAACAAGCAGACAGAGGAAGGGCGTGAGGGCGCTGTCCTGCTGGCAGACAGCGGCAAGGCGTCACGGCGCACGGAGCGGCCACGCGCCAAAAGGGAGGAGACCCTGGAAGAGGCCTCGATCGACTGGCGTGACAGGGCGCTGCGGCTCCACGCTGAGATGGACAATTTCCGAAAGCGCCAGGAGCGCAGGGCGCAGGAGGAGATTCGGCGCGAGAAGGCGCGCCTCCTGGGGCGGTTCCTGGAGGTCGCCGATGACCTGGAGCACGCCCTGCAACACATCGCGCCCGGGGATCCTACGCACCAGGGCGTCCAGATGGCCTATGACAAGATCCTCAACCTCCTGCTCCGCGAGGGGGTGGAGCGCATCTTCGCTCGTGGTCGGCGGTTCGACCCGCACGTCCATGAGGCGGTCGAGGTCGTGGCTGGCGACGAGGACCAGCGCGAGGACCTTGTGGTGAAGGAGGTGCTCTCCCCAGGGTATCGCTTTGGCGAGCAGGTCCTGCGCCCGGCGAAGGTCGTTGTCGCCAAGAAGGAGCAGTGAGAGACGCCTCACGCCGCACTGGCGGCATGACGTGAGGGCCTGCAGGGCTGATCTCGATTCCCTCTGCGGGCCCAGACGTGATGCCACCCGTGCACACGGTGGTGAGCAAAACTGTGTCGGGTGAGAGGTGGCTATGGATTACAAGGATTATTACAGCATTCTGGGCGTGTCCAGGGATGCTACTGATAAAGAGATCAAACAGGCCTACCGCAGGCTGGCGCGCAAGTACCATCCGGATATGAACCCGGATGATAAACAGGCCGAGGAGCGCTTCAAGGAGATCAACGAGGCCTATGAGGTCCTCTCTGACCCCGAGAAGCGCAAGCTCTATGACCAGTTTGGGAGCGAGTGGAAGACCTGGCAGCAGGCCGGGGGCAATGCGGAGGACTTCTGGCGTCAGTGGCGCACCCAGCAGGGAACCGGCCCTGGGGGCGTGCGTTACACCTATACCACGGGGCCGGGTGGCTTTTCCGGGGGAGGCGAATGGTTCTCCGACTTCTTCCGTGAGCTCTTCGGCGGCCTGGGCGGCATGGGAGGGCAGGTCTATGGAAGCGGCTACGGCTCAGGCTTCGAGGACCTTTTTGGCGGTGCCCGTACGACGCGACAGCCGCGCCGGGGGCGCGACTATGAGCAGCCGGTGGAGATCACACTGGAGGAGGCCTATCGGGGCACCAAGCGCCTGTTCCAGATCGACAATCAACGCATCGAGGTGACCATCCCGGCCGGCGCACGTACCGGGACGCGGGTGCGAGTCGCCGGAAAAGGGGGAGCAGGCGTCGCCGGTGGGCCACCGGGGGATCTTTACTTGGTGATCAACGTGGCGCCGCATCCCCAGTTCAGGAGGAATGGGGATGACCTGGAGACCGATGTCCACGTGGGCCTGTACACCGCGGTGCTTGGGGGCGAGACCCGGGTCCCCCTCCCTGATGGCAGCACTGTGCTGTTGAAGATCCCGCCCGAGACCCAGAACGGCACCAGGTTCCGCCTGAGGGGCAAAGGGATGCCCAGGCTGAACCGCCCAGGCGAGCGGGGGGACCTGTATGCGCGGGTGGATGTGAGGCTGCCACAGAAGCTGACCCCCCGGGAGCGCGAGCTGTTCGAGGAGTTACGTCGGCTTCGGCCGTCGCACATCTGAGAGGGCCGGATGAGGAGGTAGGACCATGTTCAGAAAGATCCTGTTCGCACACAATGCCACACCAGCAGCGGAACGAGCGCTCATCTACCTCGAGCATCTGGCGCGCACTGAGGGCTCCGAGGTGATCGTGCTCCATGTCTACGAGGTACCGGAGCGCTACATGGCCACCAGTGGCTATAAGGAGCTGGTGGAGCAGCTAGAATCAGTGGCACGGGAGGTCGTCAACGATACCGTGAGCTATCTGCACGACGCAGGGGTCACGGCGGTGGGGATCACCGAGGCGAGCAAGTCCCCGGCGCAGGTGATCCTCGAGACGGCCGTGGAGGAGGACGTATCGCTCATTGTGTTGGGGACGCGAGGGCCGGTCAAGGTGACGGACATCCTGCTGGGGGACGTGAGCACCGAGGTGCTGCGGCATGCCCCATGTCCCGTGTTACTGGTCCCATAAGGTATGCACATCGGTAGGCCCGAGACGCCGTCCCAGGCCCATCGAAGACTAAACTAAACTGATCGAGGTGATGAAACGATGAAGCACAAAGCTCGCTGGATAGTACTGATCGTCGCGTTATTGGCCCTGTCGCTGGGGTGTCTCTCGGCGCCCGCCGTGACTGTGGAGAGCACGCCGAACTTGGCCCCAACGCCCACGCCGCTGTCTACCGTGCCGCCCGTGGTCCTGGCGCCACCTGAGGGGGCGCTGGCCGACCTGCAGTCCCAGGTGGAGGCGGTCTACGCGGCCGTGGGGGACTCCGTGGTCAACATCTCCGTGACCAGCATCGGCTATGATTTCTTCATGAACCCGGTGCCCCAGGAGGGTATGGGGTCTGGCTTTGTCTACGACACCCAGGGACACATCGTCACGAACTATCACGTCGTGGAGGGAGCTTCAGACATCAAGGTGACATTCGCGGACGGCGCGACGCTGCCCGCGGAGGTGATTGGGGCGGACCCGACCTACGATCTGGCGGTCGTCAAGGTGGATCCCAAGGATCACCCCATGAAGCCCGTGGCCCTGGGGGACTCCGAGGCGCTGCACATCGGCCAGTTTGTGGTGGCCATTGGAAGCCCCTTTGGCCTGGAGCAATCCCTGACCTTCGGCGTTGTGAGCAGCCTGGGCCGCATCATCCAGAGCCCAGATCGGCGCTATATCGGCGAGGCCATTCAGACCGATGCGGCCATCAACCCCGGCAACTCGGGTGGGCCGCTGCTGGATCTCGAGGGGCGTGTGGTGGGGGTGAACGCACAGATCGTCAGCCCGAGCCAGGCCAACGCGGGCATCGGGTTCGCGATCCCCGTCAACCTGGTCAAGCGTGTCGCCCCGCAGCTCATCGAGACCGGCACTTACAAGCACCCATGGATGGGCGTCGCACCGGCGACCCTCAATCCGCAGGTGGCCGAGATCATCCGCAGCGCGGGGTACGACGTGCCCGACAAGGGCGTGCTGATCCTGACGGTCGAACGCGGCTCTGCAGCCGACAAGGCTGGGCTGCGAGGGGCCGAACGTGAGCTCTCCACGCGCCTGGGTCGGATCCCGGTCGGCGGGGACGTCATCCTGGCCATCAACGGGGAGCCCATCGACACCGCGCGGGATCTCATCGCCTATCTGGAGACCTACACCCAGCCGGGTGACACCATCACGGTGCAGATCTCCCGCAACGGGGAGATCATGGAGGTCCCCCTCACCCTGGGCGAGCGACCGAGCCGGTGACGGTGAGGGTGGTGAGGGGTGACCAACCAGTTGGCCCTGTAACGGGTTCGGAAACTCACCCTTCTGGACATTGACGTAGGGGCGCACGGCGGTGCGCCCCTACCTTCTCGTCTGGACAGGCACGTCTTCCGAGGTGCGAAAGCCTGTCCCGCACAGTCGGGATTGTGGGACAGCCGCCCCTTCCGAGGGGCTAAGGCTTGTCCGAGCAGGCACGTCTGCCGAGACACCAAAACCCGTCCTTGCTCATCTGGAGAGGACAGGGTAGAAAGCCTGTCCTACACAGTCGGGATTGTGGGACAGCCGCCCCTTCCGAGGGGCTAAGGCTTGTCCGAGCAGGCACGTCTGCCGAGACGCGAAAGCCTGACCTACATACGGGTGTCGTTGTAGGACAACCGCCCCTTCCCAGGGCCAAGGCCTGTCCAAACAGCTGCCCCTTCCGAGGGGGTGGCGCCTTGGTCGCTGAGCTTGTCCTCACTCATCTGGACAGGCTAGAAAGCCTGTCCTACATAGTCGGTGTCGTTGTGGGACAACCGCCCCTTCCCAGGGGCCAGGGCCTGTCCACGGCCACGAACAGGCACGTCTGCCGAGACGCGAGAGCCTGACCTACATACGGGTGTCTTTGTGGGACAGCCTTTCCAGGCTGTCCTACGGCCACTCCTTTCCAGGGGCTAAGGCCTGTCCAAACAGCCATCCCTTCCGAGGGGCTCTTGCCGTGGCCGCTAAGCTTGTCCGTGCGCATCCGGACAGGCTAGAAAGCCTGTCCTACACAGTCGGGATTGTGGGACAGCCACCCCTTCCCAGGGGCTAAAGGCCTGTCCGAACAGGCGCGCCTTATGAGGCGCGAGAGGTTGTCTCGAAGCATCCCCTATGCCTCTGGCTTGTCGAGGGCTGTTCACTGTAGCCGGGCGCACCTTGCCGAGGGCGGGGATTGGGCAGAAGGCCCACTGACGAGCTATGGTTTCGGCTTCGGTGACCTGTGGCCAAGAGCCTTTGCCAACTTGCCCCCATCCTAGCATACACCCGACGCGACGTGGTCGGTTGCTGTCCCTCCTGAAAGGTGGCATAATCTAATCGAACGATTGGTGAGGCATGGCTGGGTGCCAATTTGCGGCGATGCCGCGGGCGTATCTACCAATGGGAGAGGAGAAACTGGTGGCAGACATTCGGTCACAGCGTGAACTTCACGGGCCTTCGCCTCTGCTGGATGAGCAAGGGAATCTGGTCCAGGTGGGCTGGGCGCGCCAGCCGGTGCTGGACTGCAACCTGGAGGCCGCCCGCTTCTACCGATTCCGTTTCCTCCAACGCTTTCGCATCAAGCGCTGGGACTACTACGGCCTGACCACTCCTACCCACTTCTACTCCTTCACCCTGGCTGACCTGGGCTATGCCGGGCAGGTTTTCGCCTATGTGGTCGACCTGGAGGCCAAGACGTACCACGAACAGACCCTGACGATCCCCCTGGCGCGTGGTATCACATTGCCGCGCAATAGCACCGAGGGAAGCAGCCACTTTGAGGGCCAGGGGGTTCGGTTCCTCTTCCAGGCGGATCCGGAGGACCGACGGATCTCGGTGGCGTGGCCCGGTTTTGAGGGCAAGGGGCTGCGGGGCGAGGTCCGGCTGCACCTGCCCGCCGACCACGAATCCATGGTTATCGTGATCCCCATCGCCGGCAAGCGGTTCTACTACAACCGCAAGGTCAACTGCCTCCCGGCGGAAGGCTGGATCGAGTACGGCGGGGAGCGGACAGAGATCCGCCCCACCCAGAGCCTCGGCAATCTGGACTGGGGACGCGGGGTGTGGGAATATCGCTCCTTCTGGGTGTGGGCCAGTGCCTCCGGCTTCCTCCCGGATGGGCGGCGCATCGGGCTGAACCTGGGCTTCGGCTTTGGGGACACCTCTGCCGCCACGGAGAATGCGGTGATCCTGGAGGGGCGAATCCACAAACTTGGGCAGGTCGATTTCACCTACGATTCCAGCGACTTCATGCGACCCTGGCGGATGGTCTCCCCAGACGGGCGCCTGGACCTGCAATTCGTTCCCTCTCTGGAGCGGGTTGCCGCTACGAACCTGCTTGTCATCGCCAGCGAGGTCCACCAGATGTTCGGCCGCTACCACGGCACAGCCCGCACCGACGACGGTGAGGTGCTCCATCTTGACGGGGTGCTCGGCTTCGCCGAGGAGCACCACGCCCGCTGGTAGGCAGGGGAGCAGCTTCCAGACCCGCGCAGGCGGGTTTCGCACCATGGGCGGGGCCGACCTGGGCGATCGGCTGGTGGTCTATTGTGAAGGCACGCAAGAGCAAGAGGAAGAGCCAGGTACAGGGATCAGGTCTGTGACCTGGTCAAGACCCTCAGCCGGCCAGGCGCGCCAGCAGCGGCGGCAGTAGCGCCTGCCAGTCGTACGCCTGTGCGAAGGCCAGCGCCCGCTCGCCCCATGCCTTGCGCTCGGCGGGCTCACGTGCCAGGCGGATGCAGGCCTCCGCGAAGGCGGTGGGGGTATCGGCCAGCACCATGGCCCGCTCCGGGGCCTCGAAGCCCTCGGCGGCCAGGCGCGTGGCGACGACGGCCTTGCCCATGGCCGTCGATTCCAGCAGCTTGAGCCGTGAGCCGCCGCCTACCAACAGCGGCGCGATGTACACGGTGGCAGCGCGAATGAAGGGCCGCACGTCGGGTACCGTGCCGGTGATCACCACGCCCGGGACGGCGCGCAGCCGCTCCAGGCGCCGGTGGGGCCGCCGCCCCACCAGGTAGCAATGGGCCGTGGGCAGGGCCGCCCGCACCTGGGGCCACACCCGATCCACAAACCACAGTACCCCATCGACGTTAGGTCGGAAGTCCATGGTGCCGGTGAAGACGAAGGAGGGCCTCTCCAGCGGGGCCGCCGTCTCGAACGCCGCATAGGCGTCCACGTCAATGCCGTTGGGCACCACCAGCGGCGCCAGCCCCGGCACGATGGCCCGCAGCGCCGCCGCATCCGCCGCCGACACCGCCACCACCAGATCGGCGGCCCGGCAGACCTGCGCCTCGTAGCGCCGCAGCCGTCGCCACTGGACCGCGGAGTAGAGCGCGCCGATCCATCGTTTGGGCCGACGCCAGTCGGCCCGCGCCGCGCGGCGCTGCAACACATACTCGCAGTTGTGGTCGTCAAAGACCACGCGCGGCCTGTTCTCGCCCAGCGACCACACCTGCGTCAAATAGGGCGCCAGCTCCAGCCCCTCCACCAACACCCAGTCGAAGGCGTAGGTGTGCAGCCAGGACGCCAGCCGGTCGGCAAAGGCCCTCGCATACAGGCGCCGCACCAGGTCGGGCTGACGGGTGAGGAGTAGATCGCGCAGCCGCTGGCGCAGGGTGCGCACGGGCTGCGGCACCAGGGCGCTCCGCTCCAGATAGTGCGCCAGCGTCGGGGGTGCCTCACGGGCTTGATCCGGTGCGATGAAGCTGAGCAGAGAGACCCGGTGGTGTGCGGCCAACCCCCTGAGCAGCCCCCAGTTCCTGAGGGCCGTGCCCTGCCGCGGCGGATAGGGCACCTGGGGGGTGAGCATCAGGATTGAGGCCATGGCCCTCCCCTACTTCAGGCGCAGCCGGGCTATCACCGTGCCCACGGCCAGGCCCACGTGCAGACACCAGGTGAGCAGCCCCTGCAGGCCCCACCATCCCACCTGACCGCTCCCGAGTAGCCGGAGCACCGTGAGGCCCAGCACCGGCAGCGCACCCACCACAAGCCCACCCGCGACGATCCACCACAGGTGTCGGCCATAGCGGCGCCCCACCAGGCGCCAGACCAGCTCGGCCAGCAGCGTGCCCGCCAGGGGAGAAAGGAAGAGGATGAACCACCAACTTCCCAGCAGCGGCAGGATGCTGGCCAGCCCGCCGCCGGCCAGCGAGACGACGCCAGCGATCACATAGTCCGTGGTGCGGGCTTTCTCGAAACGCGCCTGACGCCCCCGCCGGCAGTCGGGACAGAGATAGCCCACGGGGGTGCGGTACGCACAGCGGGTACAGATGGGCGTGCCGCACTGGTAACAGCGCAGTGCGGTCTCCACCTTGGGGTGCCAATGGCAGTAAAGGGGGGCCTCATCCTCAACGGGGGGCTCAGATGTGGGTGGAAGGGTCACATGTGCCTCCTTAAGAAGTCGCCGAATCCATCCCCGGCGCGCGCTCAGCCAGACCGTTTCCCATCGCCGTTGCGGGGGGTCAGCCGCTCGACCAGGGTGGCGTAGAAGTCGTGGGGATGCCGCAGGCGCCAGAAACGGGCGCACATCTCGCTCCGCGCCACACGGATGAGATCGCCATCCAGCAGCTCCCCCTCCATCCGGCCATCCACCGACAGCATGCCGGGGAGCTGGGTCTCGATGCGTACCTCCACCACGGCGCTGGCCGCCAGCACCAGGGGGCGCTCCAGGCTCAGGTGCGGCGCGGCGGGCACCAGCACGATATTCTCCAGCCAGGGCGGCAGGATGGGTCCCCCAGCCGCGTAGGCATAGGCCGTGGAGCCGGTGGGCGTGGCCAGGATCAGGCCGTCGGCCACGTAGCGCGTCAACGGCGTGCCGTCCACCGAGGTGTGCAGGCGCACGGTGCGTGCCAGGGCTCCGCGGCTGATGACCGCATCGTTAAGTGCATGTTCGCGGGCCAGCAACGTGTCCTCGCGCCACAGGGCCACCGAGAGCATCATCCGCTCCTCGATCACCCCTTCGCAGGCCAGGACCCGCGTCAGGGTCTCCTGCCACGCCTTGGGCAGGGACTCGGTGAGGAAGCCCACGCGCCCCAGGTTGATGCCCAGGATGGGGATGCCGGCCGGCGCGGCGGCGCGGGCCACACGCAGAATGGTGCCGTCGCCGCCCAGCGTCACGATCAGGTCCGCGGGCCCGGGCAGCGTCAGGCGGTCGGCTACCGGACAGCGCCACGCGCTGATCCCACGGGCGTCGAGCCAGCGGGCGATGGTCTCGGTCAGCTCTGAGGCACCGACACGGGCGTTGTAGACGAGTCCTACGGTGTGCACCTGGGGTGGATCTAACAGGCTCACGGTTGCCGTCCTGCCTCCACAGGTGGCCTCAAGGGGTCAGGATGGCCCGCAACCGGGCGTCCAGGTCGGCTGTAGCCACCCGGCTCTGCTCCCCGGCGGCCATGTCGCGCACCGTCACCTGCCCCTGGGCCAACTCATCCTCGCCAATGATCACCGCCACCCGGGCCTGGCGGCGGTTGGCCTGACGCAACTGGGCGCGCAGGCTGCCGCCCATGGCGATCTGCACGCCCCAGCCCGCGCGGCGCAGGTCCACCAGCAGTTGGACCGCGAAGTCACGGGCGGCGTCGCCCATGAACGCCAGGAAGATCTCAGGCCGGGGCAGGGGCGGCACAGCGATCCCCTGCGTCTTCATCACCATGACGGCCCGCTCCATCCCCGCCGCAAAGCCCACGCCGGGCGTAGGCGGGCCGCCCAACACCTCGGCCAGGCCGTCGTAGCGGCCACCGCCACACACCGCCGCCTGCGCCCCGATGCCCTGCGCCCACACCTCGAAGACCGTCTTGGTGTAGTAATCCAGGCCGCGCACCAGGCGATGGTTCAGGGTGTAGGGGCGCTCCAGGGCGTCCAGATACCCGCGCAGGGTGGCGAAGTGCTGCGCACACTCATCGCACAGATAGTCCGTGATCTGCGGCGCACTGGCGATCACCGGCTGGCACTGGGACTGCTTGCAGTCCAGCACGCGCAGCGGGTTCTGGTCGATACGGCGCCGGCAGTCGTCGCACACCTGGTCCAGGTGCTGGCGGTAGTGCGCCTGGAGCGCGGCAATGTAGCCTGGTCGACAGCGGGGGCAGCCGGTGGAGTTGAGCTGGAAGGAGAGGTCCTCGAACCCCAACGTCTCATAGATATCCCAGGCCAGCAGCATCACCTCCAGGTCGGCCAGCGGGTCCTGCACGCCCAGGATCTCGGCGTTGAACTGGTGGAACTGGCGGTAGCGGCCGGCCTGCGGCTCCTCATAACGGAAGGCCGGCCCCATGGAGAAGAGCTTCACCGGCTTGGGCTGCACATGGAATCCGTTCTCGATGTAGGCCCGCACCACGCCCGCCGTGAACTCGGGGCGCAGCGTCAGGTCGCGTCCGCCCTTGTCCTTGAAGGAGTACATCTCCTTCTCCACGATGTCGGTCCCCGCCCCCACGCCACGGGCGAAGAGCTCGGTGGCCTCGAAGATGGGGATGTCGATGCGCTCGAAGCCGTAGCGCCAGGCCAGGTCGGACACCACGTGCCGGAAATGCTCCCAGTAGGGCTGATCGGCCGGCAGGATATCCTGCGTGCCCTTGGGTCGTGTATGGTGTAATCCAGCCATAGATAGGGTCTCGCCTTCCTTGCGATATAGTGATACGTCACGATACAGTGACACGTCAGCAGACATGCTGACCTTGGGAAAAGCTGCACGGCGTTCATACGCCCAACGTTCATACGCCCGTGCATGGGACGCATTATAGCCAGGGGCGGGGGATGAGCAAGCCACCGACAACGGGGGGCACCTGCAACTTGAGAGAGCAGGGCAAGCTCACCTCCCTGGAAGGGGTGGCTGTCCCACAAGAACGTCGGTATGTAGGACAGGCTTTCTAGCCTGTCCCATTGGGCGCGGCGACACGGCGTGGATGGACAGGCACAGCGGCTAAGGCGCCAGCCCCTTGGAAGGCTTACATGTTCGGACAGCCTGGAAAGGCTGTCCCACA
>CAZHBB010000072.1:14159-15316 GCA_964530185.1 uncultured Anaerolineales bacterium | reverse complement strand
CAGAGCCAGCGAGGTCTCCCCAGCAGGCTCACGGCCAAAGCAGAGTAGGACTTCATCACAACCGGCACATCGCTGAGGATCCTCCCGCTCCAGCCTCGTCATGGTGAAAGATGGCGAGTAACCAGCCCAAAGGTCAACGCTAGGTCCTCAGCTCCACCACGTCCTCATCCTGCAACTCATAGTCACGAGAGACAGTCTGGCCATCATAGACGCCCTTGCCCCACACCCGCGCCGCCTTGAGGTTCTTGGCAAGATCCCGATGTATTTGGGCAGCAAAAGTCTCTACGGTGTCACCTCGGTAGAGCACAAAGGGTGCCGAGAAGTCCGGCTCCTTGCCTGGGGGTTTAGCGTAGACCCTCACGATGCCCAGCATGTCGAAGACCCGAGCTTTGAAGCGATCCACGTGACGCAGCGTTAGGGCCGAGATGGGCAGCAGAGGAAGATCCGTCTCCAAAAGTTCCTCCAGGACCATAAAATCCTCATCCAAAGCCTCGTCATCCACCTTGTTGGCCAGTACAAGGGTCGGCATGAAGGCCATACCTGTTCGCTCGGGGTGTCTCTCTCGGTAACGCTCCTGATGCAGGGCGGGCACGATCTTGCGCTCCGCCAGCAATCGTAGCGACGTCTCGTACTGCTCGATAGGAAAGGCCTGGAGATCGACCATCAGAGCCACCAGATCCGCCTGTCGGATGAGTTGGAAAAGCTCTGGACGCATGTAATCCTCATTCAACGGTGGAGTGTCAATCAACTGAACCTGGACGTTCTCGATGAGCATCATGCCTGGAAGTGGCTCCCATGTCGTGAAGGGAGTCGGCGACACATCAGGCTGTGCAGCGGTAAGAGCCCGGACCAGTGAGCTCTTACCGACATTGGTCATCCCTACTACCACAACCTGGCCTGCCCCCTCGCGTTCAATGTGGAAAGCGGAGGTCTGCCGGCTGCTAGGCCCTTTCCTGACGCTGAGCTGAGACCGAAGCTCCGACATCTTACGCTTCAGGTCTGCACGCACGTGTTCCGTCCCCTTGTGTTTGGGGATCTCAGCCATCATCTCCTGGAGCAGCCGCAATCTCTCCTCGAGGTCAGAGGCTCTGCGATATTGCTCTTCAAGCTTTCGATACTGCGGCGTCACATTGGTTGGCATACAACACTCCGTCGAA
>CAZHBB010000072.1:0-14059 GCA_964530185.1 uncultured Anaerolineales bacterium | reverse complement strand
TTCAAGCTTTCGATACTGCGGCGTCACATTGGTTGGCATACAACACTCCGTCGAACTCCCTTAAGAGGGATGCGATGACGTGAGAGAATTCTACCACAGAGGGGCAAGAGGAAGGCACCCGCTTAGCCACTCTCGTCGAATGTCTGCCCTTGTTGCCCCTTCAGCCAAAAACCAAACACATCGGGGCGTGCATAGTGGCCCACTACATCGAAGTCGAACTTGGCCCGCACCAGAGCCATCATTTCGAGCTCAGCCAAGAGTATGCCTTCGGCGTCATAGAGCGGACCGGCGATAACATCACCCAGCGGTGAGACAATCGCACTACCCCCACGGCACATCACCTTTGGCTGATCCTCAAGCTCTGCGATCCCTGGAAGATCAGACGGGTACATATCCTTGGTGACGTATTGATTGCACCCTAACACGTAACAACGTCCCTCACAAGCAATGTGACGCAACGTGGCTTGCCACGTCTCGCGGGAGTCAGCCGTAGGGGCCAGATAGAGTTCCACGCCCTGACTGTAGAGTGCCATACGAGCCAACGGCATGTAGTTCTCCCAACAGATCAGACCACCCACTCGCCCCAGAGCCGTCTCCGCCACCCTCAGATCACCACCATCGCCCTCACCCCAGATCACACGCTCTGTCCCAGTGGGCTTCAACTTGCGATGCCGATAGACAATCTTACCCCGTGAATCGAAGACCAACAGAGTACAGTAGAGCGTGCCGCGACTGGTCTCTGCATCGCGCTCTACCACACCGATCGCCAGATGAATGCCATGGGTCGCGGCCGCCCGCCCTAACGCTTCAGTAGCCGGTCCGGGAACCTCCACAGCGTTCTCCCAGTAGCGTTGCCATAGCGCACGTCCCTCCGGGTCCCGATGTCCCACCACAGCACCAAACGTCAACCCACGAGGGTAAGCAGGAATGAACGCCTCCGGGAACAGCACCAACTCTGCTCCCCGGGCGGCCGCGTCGGCGGTCAGTTGCAGGGCCTTGTTCAGCGTGCGCTCACGGTCAAAGAGGATTGGCGCGGCCTGCACCACCGCGACATGCACGACGTTCGGAGCCATCAGCATGCACCTCCCAGCAGGACAGCAGGAATGGGGCGGCCCAATCTCACAACAGGAAGATCAGCACCAGCCCTATCGCGATCAACAGAACATAGCCCGGCGCCACAGCACGCCTGAGCTCAGGAGAGCCAGTGGCTAGTACCATCCCTCCTTTGAACAGCGTGTTCGCCCCTGCAGCTATGAGGATGCCTCGCTCGGCCACCACCGGAGCCAGCTCTCCTCCGGACTGTGCCAAGTCAGCCAGCGACAGGGTGATGGCGTTTACGTCCACCAGCCCGGCTATGAAGCTCGAGACGTAGATTCCAACATCGCCGAAGTAGATCTGCGCCGCGCGTGAGACCAGCCTGGCACCGGCATAGATAAGGCCAAAGCGGATGGCAGGTCCCAGCTCGAAGGGGTTGGAGAACTCCATCGTGTCCCGTTCGGTGGATGCCTGCGCAAAATAGAGATAGGCACTGTACACCAGGCCAGATGCACCCAGCACGGCAAGGGGCCCCATCAGGTTGCGAACCAACGAGGGGGAGAAAGCCAGTACCACCACCAGCACCCTCACGAACATCACCGCCCAGGCCAGGATGATGGCAGACGCGAACGGGCGGGCCAGCTCGCGATTCTCACGGCTGCGCTGCGCGAAACTGACCGTCACCGCGGTGCTGGAGGCCAGACCACCCAAGAGCCCCGTAAGACCAATCCCACGTCGTGCACCCACCAGTTTAATCAGCACATAGCCTGAGAACCCAATACCACTGATGAAGACGACCATGAGCCAGATCTTGTACGGGTTGAAGATATCCCAAGGCGGCGGCCCATAGTTCCGATTAGGTAGCAACGGGAGCACAATGACGCTGATCACGGCGAACTTCACGGTTGCGTAGATGTCTTCGCTCGTGATAGCATGAGTGAAGCTGCGGATCTCATGTTTGAGGGAGAGCAAAGCCGTGACAGTCACGCCTACCGCTGCCGCCAGGGGCAACAGGCCCCAGTAACACAGGCTGCCGGTCCCGTACGCCACTGTGGCAGCCATCTCCGTGGTCATCCCGGCCTTCCCCACCGCCAGATCCTCACGGTACGAAAGCGCCATCAGAGCTGTCAGCGCCAGGATCCCTGCGGCAATGGGCAGCCCAGACTCCGTCTGATGAGCAGCGAGGGCGGCCAGATACCCGGCGATGCCCATGAGGGCAAAAGTACGCGCCCCCGCGAAGAGTTTCCCTTCTGGCTCGTCGTAAACCGCCTCTCGCTGCACACCGATCAGCAGGCCGATGCCCGCCGCCAATGCTAAACGGTAGAGATAGTCGGCCGTATTCATACTTCAGAGTGTAACCGTACCCGCGACCTATGTCAAAGGCTTGTGTGTCAGTGACCGTTTATTGTCAATGCGGAAGAAGTCAGGGAATCCCCGACAGTGGCCGGTCGTACTTCCCCATCAAATCGGTTTCACTATGCCAGGCCCTCGGTGGCAGTGCGACGCCATAGCCAGGCCAGCCATAGCCTAAGCCGCAGCCGCCACCATAGCCAGCCTGCCTCCCACCGTTCCCGTCGCGTCAATGTGGCAGTCGGAGTGTACCATACCTGCACGTACAACTCCGCCAACCGTTGTATCTCATCTATCGCCGGCTCCACGAACTCGATCCCTGAGAACCCGTGCGCTTGAGCGATAACCTCCACTCGCTCCGCGAGCCGCCCTGTCAGCTCCTCCACTGTCGTCCCGGGCTCGACCCAGAGGCCAAGCTGCCTCGCATGCCACCGTAGGCGCCGCTGTAAGCGCTGCATCATCCGCTCCGATGAAGAACTCAGAAGCATAACCAGATCTGCGCTCGTCGCCACGATCGCCACACCGAGAATGCCAGCAAGGCCAAGTAGCAACCCACGTCCTACGATCCAGCTCGTGGGTGATACCTTACGCTCTTCAGGAGGCACCAGGGGCGTCAAAGGCTCACGATCGGGCCAGATAAAATCCCTCTCCTCCACATCGCGATTGAGTGGGGGACGTCCAGCGGTCGGCTCGAATTCGATCCAGCCATAGCCAGGAAAATAGATCTCGGGCCACGCATGGGCATCGGCCTCTGTCACGATATAGCGCGCGTTGAGCACATCGTAGGATCCTGAGGCATACCCGACCACCAACCGTGCCGGCAATCCCGCAGCGCGAGCCAAGACGACCATAGCTGTGGCATAGTAGTCACAGTACCCCTCCTGCAGTTCGAACAGGAAGAAGTCAGCGATGTCCTTCCCGACCGGTGGACGTTCAACGTCGGTGGTATAGGGAAACTGGCGCAAATACCTTTCGATTGCCACGGCCCGGTCGTAGGGAGTGGGCTCCGTGGCCGTCAGATCGCGGGCCAAGGTTATCATCCGTGGGGGCAAGTCATCTGGCAACTGGAGATAGCGTCCCGGCATCCACTCAGGGTACTCAGCCGGGGCACCACGAAGCTCATCAGCCGTCACCACTGTGTACACCGAATCTGCACGGTATTGTCGCGCCTCAGTGGTCGCAGCGAAGATCTCATCTGGCCAGCGCCAGGCGATCTCAACGGGCTGATCCACTGAGACGAGCCGTCCATCCACATGAATCAGGCCCCCCAGACGATCACTCACGAAACGCACTTCCTGACGTAAGGGATGCAGATGAGCCCCCTCAGGTTGCTGGATCACAGTTCCCGGCTCATACTTCTCACTTTCGGTATAGCTGGTCGCCCAGCCGCGGCCAAAGTAGTAGTCGTAGGTAATAGCTCGCCAGTAATGACGCGGAGCGACGAAAATCGCCGGATCCTCTGGCAATCCGGGTTCCAGCTCCCCAGTGCTGATCACCATGACGATCAACCGCCGTAACTCCGGTCCAGCTCCGATCAAATGGCTTTGCGGTAGCCCTGTCACGCGGATCTCCTCCACAGGAGAGACGGGCCGGGGCTCGGGCTTCTGCTCCAACCCCAGGCCCTCCGCGATCTGCTCTGTACGAGTCTCCTGCCCACGGTCCGTCACCTCCCTGACCCAATCAGCGATCTTCTCGACCGTTACAGAAGGCGCAATGGCTGACACAACCACCAGGCCGATCGCCAGGCCAGTGGCCGCCATCGCCAGATCCCCCCACAATCCTTGCGAAAAATCAATCCCCCATCGTGTCCACCGATGCTCTCGGCGCCGTTGCCCGGAGAGCGCCATCAACAGCAAGGTGAGGCCCAGTACCGGCAACAGCACATAGGGGTTGGATCCTGTGTAGGAAATGGCAAAGCTCAGCAGCAGGGCGCCAGGCAATATCCCTACCAGGGGCTTGTGATGCCGTGCGACCACCCAGCCAGCCCAGGCGCTATAGAACCAAACCACCAGGCCCCACACCATGGCAGACCCCACCACATCAAATCCGCCGCGTCCCGCAACCAAGCTCCCCAGCCATGTCACCGTGCGACCAAGCACCACACTCATGTCGCGCCAGAAATCCAGGTAGAACTGACCCAGCGGAGGCAACTCAGGAAACTCGGCAGTCCAATACCAACGCACCAATTGCAGCACAACCTCTATCAGAGCGCGCCAAATCACCATCAACGAGGGTATCAACCGCCCCACACGGACAACCAGGAATCCCATTCCCGCCACCAGACTGACGAGGGCCCCCACCCAGGTGGAGATAGGAAACAGGGCCAGTACCCAACCCACAGTGAGAGCCGCCACGGAAGTACTCAGGAGGAGTGCGCCATCGAGCCCAGCGAGTGCGTTTGCCATCCCTGAAGTGAGGCTCAGTATAATAATCAGCGAGATCCCCCATACCAACACACCATGGGGTCCCAAGGCCCTGATCAGCCGCTGAAACGAGCGAGGACGACAGTACGGATAACTCATGTCAGCGTCCTCCACGCAAACCGGTCGCGACTTGCCCCGTGATCACGTTCGACAGCGATGGCTTTGCCAGTGCCCGAAACTCGCCACTCCCAATGGCCACGCCGGCCAGGCCGAACCTCAGGGCGATCTAACACATCACGAGTGATAACATAATGCTGCACATTCAACTGCTGGAGGGCAGTCTTCACGGCTCCCATGTCGCCAGCACCGCCAAAGGAATGAGGGTCCAACAGTAACACCGTAGGCACGACATCACGTCGCATAAGCAGGAGTAGTCTACCAACCCACCGCGCGTCTGTCGAAGGCGTGACTACCAACAGACTGGCATTGCGGCCAATGCTTGGGGCTACCCGCCCTAGGACCTCTTCCAGGGACTGCGACCCACGTGACACCAGAGCCAGAGCCCGAAGGAGTTCCCAACGTTGCCCCTCTCCCTCTGCGGGGGCGATCCATACCAAGTCTTCCCCTTGCGCCACTAATCCCACAGCCCTCCGCCGTCGGATCCCAAGATCGGCCAAAGAGGCCGCTAGGATCACGCCGTACTCATCGGTGGTGTTCTCGCCCTCCCCCACCTGCACGTGGCGATCCATATCAAGCAGAATCCACCAGTCGGCAGCCGGCGTGCTGTCGAACTGACGCACAAAGAGCCTCCGTTGGCGCGCTGTCGTACGCCAATGGATCCAGCGACGGCTGTCTCCAGGCACATACTCACGCACGCTCGCCGCACTAACCGAATAGTCCAGCACGTTTGCTCTTGGCCTTGCGTCTCCGGAGCGGCCACCAGGTGCCACCTGGATGTCCGGTAAGGGCACCACCGGCGGCAATACGAGCAGAGGCAGAGAAGAGGGAAAGTCAATAGATACCGAGAAGATCCCGAAGGGATCGCCAGAGCGTAGACTCGTGGGACCCAATGTGAACAATCCCCGGCGCATGCAGACCGCCTCGGTGTGCCAGCGAATGATCTCTCGTCCCCCTACCCCAGTGCCCCGACTCACCCTGTAGTCAGGCAACGTGGAGCTGTCGTGGATCTCGGCCCATAGGGCAGGCGCCCAGCCCTCATTGTGCAGCGTGAAACGCTCAACGAGTCGATCACCGACCTGCGCCCAGCCGAAACGCATCTGCCGACTGAGGTCAAGTCCCCGGCGGAGTGACAAAGCCCAGAGCCAGCTCAGCAGAAACGCGCCCCCCAGCCCGGTGATGAGGATCTTCCAGCCTCGGTAGGGGGCCAGGAGCTGTACAATGATCACAACCACGAGCAGGATGGGTACCAGCTTGCTCTCCAACTTCATCATCGCCAACCGGCGAGGCTCGTGTGTCGTGGCGCCCGCTGATCTCTCGTCACGTGAACGTCGCCCAAAAAGCCTCAACGCACCACCTGCTCCCGACTCGGTTCCGGGACCGGCAACTGCTCTAGCACCTCCGCCAGAACATCACTTGGCGTCACGTTGCGCAGCCGCGCACTGGGGCTGATGATCAGCCGGTGCGTCAGGACAAACGGAGCCACGAACTTGACATCATCAGGCAATACATAGTCGCGGCCCAACATCGCCGCGCGCGCCTGGGAGGTGCGATACAATGTGAGGCTACCGCGCGGGCTGGCCCCTAGATAGATATCGCTGTGCTGCCGCGTGGCGTGCACCAATCGAACGATGTATTCTTTCACCGCGGGCGACACAAAGATACGCTTGATCTCCTCCTGGGCCTCCAACAATTCCTCCACACTGGCAACTGGCTCCAGATCCTCGACCGGATGATGGAACTGCTGCCGGTCAAGTACCTCGATCTCATCCTGGAGGGCTGGGTACCCCAGACTGATGCGCATCAGAAATCGGTCGAGTTGCGCTTCTGGCAGCGGATAAGTCCCTTCGTACTCAATGGGATTCTGAGTCGCCAACACCATGAACGGCTTTGGAAGAGGATGGGTCACCCCGTCGACAGTGATCTGCCGTTCCTCCATCGCCTCGAGCAAGGCCGACTGCGTCTTGGGCGTCGCGCGATTGATCTCGTCGATCAACACGATCTGCGACATGATGGGTCCGGGCTGAAACTCAAAGGAGCCTGTCGCTTGATTATAGACTGAGACTCCGGTCACATCACTGGGCAACATATCAGGCGTGAACTGAATGCGCCCAAACGAGCAACCCAGCGAACGCGCCAGACTGCGTGCTAGCATCGTCTTGCCCACCCCAGGCACATCCTCTATCAACAGGTGACCGCGACTGAGCAGCCCAATGACCGTGAGCTGGACCACTGAGGTCTTGCCCACAATCACATGCTCAACATTGCTAACGACGCGACGTGTAAACTCTCGAACCTCTGACATAACCACCTTTATCCTTTCACCCTATCCATGCCGTCGCCTCACTAACTTGCGGCGACCCAAATTTTGGATACAAATATAACACAAAATCAGGCAGAAGTCCATATGAGATATTCGTCAACAACGATACGATCCTGGCAAATCTCCCGTGTCCCGTGCACTCTACCTAGCGGGCCAGAGGTCATCCTCCGCTTGCCCGGCTGCGTGGGATGTGATGAACGCCATCACGCCCTTTTTAGAGCACTTCCCCGGTTCTCGCTCTCCCGTGTGTGCGTCCTGGGCTGGGGTGTCACACCGACAGCGCTCTGGGCCGCTCGATCGGGAGCGGAAGTGGTCTGCTGGATCGATAGTGCAGCAGAGGCCGAGATGCTCCGCTTGAGTTTCGATGCGGCTGACCTGCCCCTGCCTCGGATCTTGTGTGCCGCGCATCCCGAGGACTTGACACCAGGCATGTGCTCCCTCGCCATCGTCCACCTTCCCCGAGGTCGCGTGTTACAACAGGAATTGCTAGAAGCAGCCGGGGCCATGGTAGCCCCCGGGGGTAAGGTCTATTTCGTCGGCGCCAGACGAGAGGGCATTAAGAGCGCGACCGGCTTCGCGCGAGCGCTCTTTGGGCAGGCCGGAATTCTGGTACGCAAAGGGGGATGGCACGTCGGCATGGCGATCAATTCACTGGCCTGGGATACCATACCAATGCCTAAGTTCACATCCGCCGACATCATAGTAGACGACGTCCCTACCCATTTGGTGGCCTGCGCGGGCGTCTTCGCTCCGGACCGGCTGGATGAGGGCGCTCGAACTTTGATCAAGGCCATGGACGTGAGACCCGACACACACGTGCTCGACCTCGGATGTGGCACTGGCGTGGTTGCGTTGGCAGCGTGCCGCCGAGGTGCACGGGTAGATGCCACTGATGTCTCAGCGCGGGCCGTGGCATCGGCCCGCCGCACGCTCGAAGCTAACGGATGCCCACAGGCCAGGGTCCATCTGTGCCCTGGGGCCCAGGCCATCGCGGCCAGTTCGATCGACACAGTTGTGGCTAATCCCCCCTTTCACCGTGGCCACGCTGTGGATTTCGAAATCGTAGAATTGTTCATCACGGAAGCTGCACGGGTGCTGCGTCCCGGAGGCGAGCTCTTTCTCGTTGCCAATGCGTTCCTGGATCACAGCCATCGGCTACGAAGAGCCTTCAATTCAGTCTCCATCGTGCATGACACGGGGCGCTTCCGCGTGTGGTATGGCCGAAAGGGTGTGCGCTAAAAGGACCCTTTTACCCTCTGGATGGCGTTCCGTATGCAGGCGACGTTCTGACGTCCAGGTCACCGCAGGCCAGTGGTCACTCCCCGCATCGGATCAGAGAACCACTTGGCGCGACGCATTAACCTCGCCAAGAACTCTTTACCAGACGCTTGACACTCTCCCTGCCCTCCTGCATACTCCGCCAACCAGACCGTAACACAGCAAGGAGGGGGCAATAGAGGAAAAGCGTACGCGAATGAAAGGGCAGAGACAACCATGCCGACAGTCGACCCAAAAGCCATGACGCCTTGGATCAGGCAGCGGAGCCAGAGCCTGAATCAGAACGCCTGGTTCACTGTACTTACCCTTTACGTCGCCTCATGGTCCATCTTCGGATTCGCGGCCAGCTCGTTTGAAGGCCTGCCATCGGGCCTGGCTCGCATCTTCTCCGCCCCAGGCCCACTGGTGACCGATTATATTGCCGTGGGTGGCCTGGCTGCTGCCTGTCTGAACGCCACACTGGTAGGACTCTCGGGGCTCCTTCTGGTGCGCGCGACCGGTGTGCTGCTATCTGGGCCCACGATCGCCGCCATATTTACGATGACCGGCTTCGGTTTTTTCGGCAAGAACGTATGGTCTATCTGGCCCATCATCGCCGGGGTTGCACTCTTCAGCAAAGTAGCGCGTCGTCCCTTCAACGGTTTCATTCTGGTTGCCCTTTTTGGCACAGCCTTGGCGCCACTTGTGACTCAGGTTGCCTTTGGTCTCCAACTCGGCCTCCCCGCAGGGATACTCGCAGGCATTGCTGTCGGATTCCTATTGCCGGCCGTGGCCGTCTACATGTTACGCCTGCACCAGGGCTTCAACCTCTATAACGTCGGGCTTACGTGCGGCTTCATCGGACTGTTCGTTACATCCCTCCTCACCAGTTTCGGCGCCGACTTAGGGACGGTCTTCTATTGGTCCACAGATTACCACGAGGCACTGCGCATCTTCCTTCTAATCTATCTCAGCACGATGACAGGGTTAGGGTACTGGCTCGCCGGACGTCCAGCGGCGATGCGTACCCTGATAGCCAAGTCCGGCACGTTGCCCACTGACTTCGTAGAGCTTTTCGGGGCAGGCACGACCCTGATCAACATGGGGTTGGTGGGCCTCATGGGCTGGCTATACGTCGTCATGGTAGGGGGAGACTTCAGCGGCCCGGTGGTAGGCGGCCTGCTCACCATGGCTGGGTTTGGTGCCTTTGGCAAGCACCCACGCAACGCAGCGCCGACAATGCTGGGTGTGTTCCTGGGGGCCAAGCTGATGGTATGGTCTGCGCATGAACCGGGCCCCCTGTTGGCTGCCCTCTTCGCTACGACTCTGGCACCGATCAGTGGAGAGTTCGGTCCGTCGGTAGGCTTGGCAGCCGGCATCATGCATCTCGCTCTCGTCATGCGCACCGGCCCCTGGCATGCCGGGCTCAATCTTTACAACAATGGCTTTGCAGGTGGGCTCACAGCCACCTTGATCGTCGCCATCGCTGACTGGTGGACCGCATGGCGCGAGGAACATGGCAGCCCGTAAAGGCTGCAAGGAGGCACAACAACCGTGTTGCAGGAGAAGATAAAGATCGCTCGGCTTACTCATGAGCTATTGCTATTCACATTGGCGGGGCATCCTACCCGTGTCTCTGTGGACATCACAGAGTTCCAGGGTGGCACTCGGATTACCGTGGAGGCCCAGGGCTGCACGTTGTCCGATGACAAGATAACAGAGGCACAACGAGCGCTCGCATCACCCCAGCGGACCGAGCTGGAGTCTTATTACGGCGGTCTAGTAGGGGAAGAGGAAAGCCACGCCTGCAACTTGCGACTTGTGGCAGCCATGGTGGACTCCGGACAGATCGAGCGTACAGCTCAGGACTTGCGCCTGAGCATTTGGTGGCACCATGATACCCTCGCGAGCAGCAGACCCTGATATCCCACGCGGCGACCAGGAGCCGCCCCTGCAGGGCAGGTTCCGCCATCTGCAAGAGCTGGCCCGGGCCGTTGTAGACGCATCCCGTGTGCGCCCTGGAGAATCAGTCGCAGGGCAGCCACCGAACAGCACGGGAGCCACTCTCATCCGCCCTGGTGGGCGCATGTCTTATCCGGCGTTCTGGATCCGCGACTTCACCATGTCGCTGGGCAGCGGACTCATCACCGGCCCAGAGTTGCGGCACGCACTTCTACTGACCGCACGCCTGCAAGCTACCGTTCCTCGACACACCGAGAGCGGCAGCCTTGTGCCAGCGGGTTCAATCGCCGACCACATCACCTTCGACGGTCAGGCAATCTTCTTCCCAGGTTCCATGGATCCCATGCACCAGGGCCGGCCGTTCGGTGACCTACCCGCCCTGGACGACCATTTCTACTTCATCGAGATGGCCTGGTATATGGCGGTAGTCTATGGGGACTTCGCTGTGTTGGGTACTCAGTTCGAGGGAGACCGTCTGATCGACCGGCTCGACCTGGCCTTTGATGTGCCTCCAGCACCAGATGATACAGGTCTGGTGTGGTGCGAAAAAGATCACCGTGGCGTCGGATTTGGCTTCACTGACACAGTTATCCACACCGGATATCACCTGTTCTGTTCACTGCTGCGGCACCGCGCTGCCCTACGGATGGCAGCCCTTCATAGGCGACTCGGCCACCATCAGCAGGCCACCCACTACCGGACGATCGCACACAGCATTGCTGTGAATATCCCCCGTGTTTTCATGTCCCCCTCGGGTCTGCTCCGCGCCAGCACTGGCATGAGTGCCCAACCCGACGTCTGGGGGTCTGCCTTTGCTGTTTACTCCGGTATCCTCACAGGCTCGACCGCTTTCGCAGTGGCCTCTGCCCTCACCAGCGCGCTGCAGCGCGGTACGATTGCCTGGAACGGCCATATTCGCCATGTGCCAACCGACGCTGACTTCAGTAAGGGTAGTGCCTGGGAAAAGACCGTGGGAGATGTACCCAAGAACCGTTACCAGAACGGCGCATACTGGGGCACACCCGTTGGATGGGTGTGTTTCACTGTGATGCACCAGGACCCAGAACTCGCCCAGGATCTGGCCTCAGAGTATCTCCGCGCCCTGCGTGACGATGACTTCAGACGGGGTAGAGACCACGGGGCCCCATGGGAATGTCTCCACCCCGATGGGGACTACCGGCAGAATCCTGTCTACATGGCGAGCATTACCTGCCCCATGGAGGCTTTCCAACGACTCGGTTGGCTAGGCCCGTAACGACAAAAGCGGGACATCAGTCGCGCAGCAGGCCCTCAGCGCACGCGGATAGGCGCTTCCACCAAGGAAGCCGCCGCTTTCATCACCAACGTTGCATATTGTCCAGGCAGCAATGTGAAGCTCACGGTCACACATTCCTGCCCTTCGTTCAGTTCATCCGAGGAAGGGGCACTAACCTCCACATCACCCGGCGCAAAGGTCACGCTTCTTCGCCCTTTGGCCAGGTAGGCGCGCCGCAGGATGCGGGCTTTGAAGTCACGTACATCAAGCCCCTCCATCTCAAAGGCCTGCGCAGCCGCCTCTGCGAAAACGCCCTCATAGCGCGCCGTCAGACGGGGCAAATCCAGGGATAACCCTTGCAGTGCAGCCAGCGCCGCGCCGGGTTCCGGAAGTGGGAATCGTGTGCGCATGATTCGCACATGACGAGCCGCTGGACCGAACTTGGACTCCATGTAAAAGCCTACAATGTGATTCCACACCCATGATTGGTAGGCTGCCAGATAGATAGAGAGCAAGCGATCCCGAATCAGATTGACGGCCTTCCGATAGTCATGGGGATGATCTTTGAGATAAGTGATCACGCTGCGAAAGTTAGAGGGACGGGGAGCCTGATGGAGGAGATATCCCCATTGCCCCCAATGCGAGGTCACAAGTCGCTTAAACTCCCGCACGTTGCGTGGGTCACCCACCATGGGCTCTGCCAGATACATCCGCAACACTGCTTCGGCATCTCGTTTGAGGATCTCCTTGCCGATGAACCCGCGCGCAGTAAGGGAGCCAAAACGCTGATCATCGAAGTAGTTAGGCAGCCCATAGCTCTGCAACTTAAGTAGTGCATCCGCCAGTGCTTTACCGAGCCCCGGGGCTACTGCGCGCACCACGAGGGTAAACCGGTTGCCCCGCAGGTCGCTCGGACGAAGTGCCCGTGAGCCCCTCCCGACCTGCCTGGCAATATACCCCTCCCCTTTGACGGTCTCCGGCCCCCGCTTACGCACACTTACATATTGCACCGCCACAGCGTGACGGTCCTTGAGGGCAGGAAAGACCAAGCCGCTCGGCGTGACCTTGAGGCGTTCAGCCAGATCATTCTGTACCGCCAGCGTGGCAATCCCTACTTTCCTGATCCGATAATAAGTATATGCCCCCTCCTCAGTGAGCGGCAGCTCTATCAACTCCTCGACCTGGAAATCCTCAGGAATTTGCTTCAAACGCATAGCTCCCCCTACTCACTCACAGCCGACGGCGTAGGCTGCACCAGCGGGAGCGTATCGGTGAACACCACCTGACTCGCACCTAACCCCTCCAGGAAAGCGCGCAGGAAGTCCTCCGCATTAGCACGGCCCTCCTCTTTCAAGCCCTCAGCGAGGGCAGCCTCCAGAATCAACCGTTCAGCCTCACGCCGGGCCTCGGACTCAAGCTCAGGGTTGAGCCCAACCAGCCCTGTACGGCGATCGTAGACCCTGGTCCGTGCGTTGTCCAACGTGGCAACGAAGACCTCTACTTCGGGGAGGCGCATGAACACGGTTCCGTCCTCCGCCCAGTAGACGTCGTCAGGCTCAAGCGAACCCAGGTCTACGCCACCGATCACTTCACCATAGGCAATCAAGAGCAACTTATCTCCGAACAGAAACCCCAGTGGGCCCTGACCCGTCTCAGCAGTGATGACCTTTTCCATATGGTAGGAGACAGTCTCAAGACGGCTAAGCCGTTGCACAGCCCGCACGACGGTGACATTGTTGGGGATTATCGTAGGCGTCGGCTGGGGTACCCACTGACGCCACAGTGCACGTGGATCAACATCAATGCCCCCCGTGTCCCGCCATAGCGCAAACACCGCCCACGCAAGGGCTGCCACAATAACAAGCAGGGCGATTGTCATCGCTGCCGAGACCAAGCGCCACAAGGTCACACGTTTCACAACTTCGTACCCTTCCCGAGAGCAATGCTCGACACAGAACGACGTCCTCCGCAGCAATCAATAAAAAGGATACACCGAATTCCCAACCACGTCAAAGTCAGCGCGTGTGCGCTGACTAGCCGAGTTACAACCCACAGAGGGCAGCTGGTGAGACGTAGGCGATCACTTTGCAGTCACATCCTTATCGACTATCCCGGCGAACAGCCAAGATGTGATCCTCCTGACCATGTAAGGGGGTACAATGAATCCAGCCCGGATCATCATGACCAGCGCCCCCCAAACCTCGGGGTCCCTATGAGCCAAGACTATCTCCATGCGGCCGTCTGAGGCCAGCGTCTCCCGAGCCTGTGACTGTCCCACAGACGGTTGGCAAAATAGGGGGATGAGGAAGAGAGACGGAGAGGTTGGCCGGTTGAGCA
>CAZHBB010000071.1:0-15472 GCA_964530185.1 uncultured Anaerolineales bacterium | reverse complement strand
CCGGTCACAATGGCAAGCACAGCGATAAAGCTCAGCGCAAGCACACTGTAGAGCACTTTTGCTCTCGGTTTCATCTTGACTCCCTCCTCTGTCATAGACATAACATATGAACACCCACCACAGACCATTGCCGTATGTCACTTTCAGTCTGAACATCAACCACTTGCCCACCGATCCGCCGGACAGCATCACCGGCTAGATGCCGTAGCACCTCCTTTCTTTATTCCGGAACGCACACACAGTCCATCAGCCCAGGTCAAGCTAGACGTCAGGGCCTGGCTTCCCCTATCGTGGACTGACGAACGATCAACTGCACCGGCATGGTCTCCTGAACGAGATCTCTCTCTGGCTCCTCGAGTCGCTTGAACAGAATTTCCGCTGCCCGCTGCCCAAGCTCGTGGGCGGGCATACGGGCAGTCGTCAATGGGGGGAAGAGATGACGTGCAAAGACGATATCATCGAAACCGGCGATCGCTATATCTTCGGGGACGCGCAACCCGCGTTCGTGGATGGCATGAAGGGCGCCAATGGCCAGGAGGTCATTGACGGTCCATACGGCCGTCGGGGGATCAGGGAGATCCAGCAGGGCCTGGGTTTCCCAGTATCCATCCTCCAATTGATGTCCACAGTGTCGAAGCAATGAAGGATCAAAAGGGACGCCAGCCTGCGCCAACTTCTCGCGGTAGACATCTTCTCGCGTCTGGGAAAGACGCCGCCGAGCTACGCCATTCACAAACGCGATCCTTCGGTGGCCCAACCCAAGCAGATGATCCATCATTGCCTCGGCCCCGCCACGGATATCTGGGAACACCCAGTCAGCATCCTCTACCGGAGTGATGAAGACAACAGGACTGTTCCAGGTACGCAACCGGTCCATTTCCTCAACGAACTGATCGATGAACGTGGGCATCAGGATCAAACCATCCAGGCGCTGTTGGAGGAGTGATTGCAGACAGTGCCGTTCCCGCTCAGAGTCGAGGTTGGCAGTCACCAGCGCCAGATGATATCCCTGGGCAGCGATTTTTTCTTCGGCGCCTTCAAGGATATCCCAATAATGGGGATTATGTACGGCAGGCATGAGGAAACCAATGGTACGACTCGAACCCGCCTTCAAATTGCGAGCCAGAGCGTTTGGCGTATAGCCCAACTTCCGGGCAGCCTCCAGGACACGCTGACGTGTCTGCTTGGTGATAGGGATACGTCCATCTGTGCGGTTGTTAAGCACGTAGGAAACCGTCGCCCGCGACACGCCGGCCAGCCTAGCAACATCTGCTTGTGTGGGACGTTTCACGATGAAGTCCCTTTCTCAGCTTTCTCTACGTTGAGCTGGGATATGCCGAGACAAGCACACGATCATAGTGTCACATTACACGGGACACCTTACTCGAGTAAATTATAACATGAAAGCGCCTTTTTTGTCAAGCACTAACAAGAAGACTTCCTCGATCAACTTCAGTCTCCGTTGCCAGAAACCCTGGGGTATCCTACAATGCCCTCAATCGTAGGCACCGCCAGAACCAATGAGCAACCTGGAGATGAACCATGAGGATCACTGACCTGAAGTGCACTGTCTTAGGGAGAAATCCCGTCGTTCGCATCACAACAGATGAGGGCATCAGTGGCTTGGGAGAGGCCGAGGCTTCCAAGCCCTACCTGAAGCCTCATATCCTCTTCTACAAACCCTATTTGATCGGGGAAGACCCGACGAACGTCGAACGCGTCATGCGCAAGATCCGTCGGCTGGGGAGTTTCAAGCCCTGGGGAAGCGCGGTCAGCGCCATCGAGGTGGCATTATGGGATATCGCCGGCAAGGCGGCTGACGTGCCTGTATACAGACTGTTAGGGGGTAAAATCCGCGACCGCGTGCGTGTCTACAACGGCGCCGTCCGTTTCCCCATGGAGGGCCAGACACCGGAGGACTACGCCAAGAATATGGCCAAGATGAAGGCGGCTAAAGAGGGGTTCACCATCATCAAGCAGGGCATTGGCTTCCACAGCCGTATGGCCACGCAGATCCCTGGCTTCTTCTACGGGGAGCCTGGCGAAGGGATGCCCCATCCCAACCGAGGCCTCCTCACCGAGCGTGGACTGAAGCACGTCATCGCCTGCGTCGAGGCTATGAAAGCTGTGCTAGGTGATGAAGTAGGGTTGGCCCTCGATTGCGGCCCGGGCTGGATGGTACCCGACGCGATTCGTCTGGCAAAGGCGCTGGAACCCCTCAATGTCATGTGGCTGGAGGACATGATTACGGGGGACTACACGCCCTACGTGTTGGCCAACCTCTATCGGGACGTGACCACCAGCACCTCCACCCCAATCCATACTGGGGAACAAATCTACCTACGCCAGAACTTTTTGGAGCTGATTGAGCAACGCGCAGTGGACGTCATTGGGCCAGATCCCTGCGATGTTGGTGGCATCGCGGAATTAAAGTGGGTAGCAGAATATGCGGACTTACACGGCATCCTGGTCGCTCCACATGGCATCCTCGATGGACTGATCGGTCTCGCAGCGCTGGTCCAGGTCGCGGCTACACTCCCCGACAATTACATCGCCTTCGAGTACCCCACGGGCAAGCCCGACTGGTGGTACGACATCGTTGAGGGTCTGCCGGACCCCATCGTCAAGGATGGGTTCATCGAAGTATGGGATCGACCGGGCCTGGGAGTGACGCTGAACAAGGAGCGCACCCGCCAGTACCTGCCTGAGGGAGACGAGGACTTCTTCGACGATTAGAGGCCGCCGACTCTCAGAGAAAGCAGTTGCCACTGCAAGACCCCAGCATAGCATAAGGGAGGGCGTCTCTAGGCCGCGCTTATCAGGTCCACGTAGACGAAATAGGCACCGATCTCTCCCCCAGCCTCATCGTACAAGAAGGTCTGGAGGCGCGTCTCGCCCGCGTTGAGGGTGGCAAAGAACTCCGCGTAGGGCTCGTGCGCCCTGACGGGCTTCTCAGCCTCGAAATCGCCCGCCCGGATGCCCGCACGCACCAGGGGCAAGGCCCGTCCCCCACCCCAGCCCTCACTGATCACTGCCGTAAAAGGCTTGAGAGGACCAGGGATCCCCTCGCCAAGGCCTCGATTCTCCTGGCGCGGCCAGCGCCGCAGTTCGAAACGGTAACAGCCCGGCTGTGCCACATCGATCTCCCAGTAGCCGTTGCACGTCATACCGGCGCGCACCTGAGCTTGGTTCCAGGCGCAGGCGACGGGATCATTGCGCCAGTCATGCGTGGTCAACAGGGTTGTCCCCACCCCAGGTTGTCCAATGGTGATCGGGATGGTGCCATCGAACTGCTGGGAGACCTTATCCCACCACCGTTCGTATCCGGCGCGCAACCGGGTGACAACCTCGGGAAACGCAGCCGCGAGGTCACGACGTTGTTCTGGGTCAGCCTGAATGTCGTAAAGCTCCTGGCCATTGATGAGACGCCAGCGCTGTGTCATCGTGGCGCTCTTGCGCCATTTGACCGGATGCGCCAGGCGCTGCGAATCAGTGACTACGATGCGATCCGGCCAATCCGCGTCTCGCCCATAAAACAGTGGGACGAGACTACGGCCATCGAAAGTGTGCAGTCCAGGATCAACCCCACAGAGTTCCAACAGCGTGGGCATGATGTCCACATTGGCTGTCAGTTGCGATACATCCCGGCCCTCCGCCAAACCACCACGGGGCCAGTGAAGGAAGAACGGCACCCGGTGTCCGCCCTCGTACTCCGATCCCTTGATCCCCCGCATACCGGCATTGTAACCTGTCACGACGAACTGGTCCGCGTCTAGCGTCGCGCCTCCCGAGGTCCCGTTGTCTGTCATGAAGATCAAGATCGTATTGTCGGCTAGTCCCCACGCGGCGAGCTGCTGCCGCAACAACCCAAGATCTTCATCGATCTTGGTGATCATACCGTAGAAACGTGCGCGCTCCTCATGCTCCACTTTCCCCACGTAGGGATCGCTGTACGATGCATCGACAATGTACGGCGAGTGAGGCGCATTGGTGCTGAGATAACAAAAGAAAGGCCGGTCCCGGTTGCGTTCAATGAAGGCCAACGCCTCGTAGAACCACACATCAGTGCAGTAGCCCTCAAAAGGCTGCCAGCTTCCATTTACCGCGTAAGTATCATCGTGGTAGTTGTTCCCCCAGTAATCGTTGGTCTGTCCAACCCCGCCACCACCGTGCGCCACCACGTACTGAAACCCACGGTCCTGTGGCCGATAGGGATAGTTGTCCCCCAGGTGCCATTTACCAAACAGACCGGTCACGTAGCCGGCCTCAGAGAGCGCTGTCGCCAGGCTCCACTCGTCCTTTCGCAATAGAGATCGCCCACCGATGGTGTGCCAGACGCCGGTGCTGTTGTGGTAATGGCCCGTCATCAGCCCCGCACGCGTGGGAGCACACGTCGGGCCAACGTGATAATCGGTCAAGCGGATGCTCTCCCGATACAACGCATCCATGTTTGGAGTCCGGATGACCGGGTTGCCGTGACAACCAAGCTCTCCATATCCCTGGTCGTCGGTTAATACAAAGACAATGTTGGGGCGCTCCCGGATCGCCATAGATCCTCCTCACTAAACTCGGCACACCTTGCTGAGGTCTCCATCTCGGGCTGCTTCGAGCACGGAGCCCATGGTCTCATCGATCCTCTCTGGCATCAGTGGCACGGGCATGTTCTCCAGCTTCATCCGCAACTGCGGATCCTTCGCAGCAGCCAGTGCACGCGCGAGGTGTGCATCAGAGAAACCCGGTACCTCGCGCAGCGTCGTGGGTAAGCCCACCGCCTTCCCAAATCTCAACATACCCCGGGCAACAGCCTCACCTAACGCGTACCCTGCCAATCGGAGACTCTCCTGAGACACGTATCCAGCCGCCTCAAGCACGGCCCCCACTGCACGAAGCGGGCGCTGGATCGCAGGCGCGAACAGGACAGTGTAGTAAGGGTTGAGCAAAGCGCAGGCACGACCGTGCGGAAGGATGTCCACCAGTGAGAAACTGGTTAGGTGCCCACCGTTGGTGCCGCCGAGCATGATCGCATAGCCTCCCAGGTCAGTAGCCAGACCTAGCGCCTCCCGCGCCACAGCATCCGTCGGTTCAACGA
This sequence comes from uncultured Anaerolineales bacterium, assembly GCA_964530185.1. Classification (GTDB taxonomy): domain Bacteria; phylum Chloroflexota; class Anaerolineae; order B4-G1; family SLSP01; genus PWVB01. Next base: position 10,383 of record CAZHBB010000071.1, on the reverse strand, counting down.
GAGCCAACGGTAGGTAGTTCACCACCAGCCGAATGCACTCCAAACTGATAGCCTCGATCCGTTCGTAGTCTGGACGATGCACTGCCCCATAGAGAACCTCCAGAGCGTGCGAGAATCCATCCATCGCCCCATCAGCCGTCAGCGTAGAGGGCGCCGTGAACGTCGCCGCATAGTCGAAGACCGCAGCCGGGGGGATAATCGCCTCGTCGACAATAAGCTTTTTCTGTCCGGTCTGCAGGTTGGTGATGTTGGCATACTTGGTAAGATGCGCCGCGGAGCTAGACGCACTCTGAATTGCGACATGAGGGACCAGCGAGACATTCTGCCGCCGAAGAGCCTCTGAGACCAGGCCCGTCCCAAAGTAGGAATCGATCTCACCACCCAGGCTATGGAGGACAAGCGCCGCCTTGGTTGCGTCGATACAACTGCCGCCGCCGAAACTGAGCACCACGTCAGGGTCCAATGCGTTGAGCTGCCGGGTAATACGCACTAGATCCTCACGCGGCGCGTTCGGCGCAGGCCCACGTATTTCTCCTATAACCGCAACCCCCGCCCGGGTGAGCACCCGACGTAGCGTCCACACAAAACCATCGGAGCCCCGAAAGCTGCTCCGCACCAATGCGACCCGTGTGCCCAGGGGCGCCACCAGCGATCCAACGGCGGCCAACGCCCCCAACCCATAGACGTAGGTATCCCCCTTGAACTCATCCACATATTGACGTGCGCGTGCAAACTCGACCATACCTTCCAAGACCTCCCTGGTTGTCACAGACGCCTCACGGTTGCCCAGTTCAGTATAGGGACTGACTCATGCCACACAAGTGATACGCTGCGCTTGCTCATGCAAGCAAGGGACGGGAACATCTCAGATTGCTTGTCACTACTACGCGAAAAAGAGGCGGCGGTCTCCCGGTACTATCTCCCCCGCTGGATGGAATGCAAACAGACAAAACCCGATGGTCTTCACGGCAGCGCCAGGGAAACGGCATTGTCGGGCTGCACCCGACCCTGTCCATCGACAGCGGGCAAGCGGCGACCTGTCTCTGGCTCATATAGACCCACACGCAGGGACAACCCCCTCAACGTATAGTTCTCGTCCGGAAGGAACAGCTCATGTTGATCCGGAACCACGTCACCCACGCGCCACCATGTAGTCGGAAAAGCTGCCTGAACTGGCGGACCATCATGCTGGGCCACGATCTGTCCCCCATCGTCAACCAAATGGACGAAGACAGTGAGGTCCTGCGTCAAGGCCTGCCTGCACGTCCAATACAAGGTCACTACCATCCTATTCTCATCGGTTATGACCTCAAACGCCCGCAGTTCAATCGACTCACCAAATATGGCGTCGACGGGAATGGCGTGGTCAGGCACGCGAACAGAGCGCCGCAAGGGCCACGGACCAAGAACTATAGTATCATCCCCATTGGAGTTGTAGGGCACGGGGTGGCCGTCGGGTCCCACAACCGCAACCCGCACCCAGTAGAGGGACGGGGCCGGCGCGGAGGGGGGAATGTTCAGCACGATCCCGTGTGCGACGACATCCCCAGGGCGCCAATAAGCTGTGGGAAGTAAAGTTCCGCCAAGCCAACGCATATCTTCAGCGACTCGCTGCGTCGGATCAAGGCCTGCAAGCTGGGCTGAGAGCACCAGGTTCTCGGTGATTGGCTTCATCGCCTGCCAGTATAGAGCCAGCTTCAGAGTATCCCCGGGCCGTTGCGGCACAGATAGAACCTCAGATCCCCTCAGGCACACTGGCAAGTCACAGGCTACCTCCACCGGCTGAGCAGCACGTGGAACGCCTTCAGGCCTGTAGGGTGAAGCGAAAGCTGGACGGATGAGAAGCCATGGGAAAAGCGCCGTAGAGAGCACCACAGTCCCGGCAACGGCTGAAAGAAGGGGGCGAATCCAGACACTGCGCCACCAGGCCAGGCCATAAACCGCTAACGTCGCTTGGGCTGCAATCGTGGGGAACAGGAGCCGACCATAGGGTGATCCAGTTTGCCTGGCCCAACCCACAAACGAGAGCAGGCCAACAACAACGGCCCCGACCAGCAATCCGATAGCACACGTCGGACTTCCTGCCCTCGCACGTCGCAGCTTTCCCTGCATCACCATACGGCACAATCCCCAAAGGGCTGCTATACCCAACCCTGTGAGCAAAGCCAGAAACCAGGTCGGGACCGTGAGCAACGTCCAACCGAACGCTCCCCAATAGGACTGCCAGGCATCATACACTTCGTGCAGGCCGAATGACTGAAGTGCCACCTGAGCCGCGAAATGTGGCTGCACGCCCAAAGGATCTCCATAGCGCACGGCCTGCCGTATGTACCACCAGCCCCCCAAAAGCAACACGGGCATTCCCCAAGCCAGATTCCGCAGTAAGATCTGCAGGACCGACTCACGCCAACAGGCCTTCTCCCCGTCCCCAGATTGCCTCGGCGCCAAACACGTGGTCACAGCGGCCAGTGGCACCAGCAGCAACGCACTCTGTTTCGTCAAGACACCTAGGCCAAGCAGCAGTCCAGGTCCAACCCAGGCATGCCAGGCCCTCTGATGCCGGAGCAAATCCACCAGAGCCAGTAAGGTCAAACTGCAGAGCGCAATAACAAGCGGATCGTTGCTGACGCCGCTGTGAGATGCCAAAAACTGGGGATTGAACATCAAGATCGCAGCGGCAGCTAAAGCCCGACGAGAAGCCCCAGGCCACAGGGAAAGGACCAGACGATAAGTTGTCCAGATTGTAAGCCCGCCCAAAGCGATCGACATCAGTCGTAAAGCCCACGCCGCCCTCACGGTGGGACTATCCCGGAAGTTCTCATCGGGCAAGTGAACAAACACGTTCTTATTCCAACTCTCTCCGCTGCGCTGAGGAGCATAACCCGCCTCCCAACTCGGGCTTGGAATAAGGCGCGCCGGTAAATCAGGCATCGTCGTCCACCAGGTGAGAAGCGCCCCCAGGCTATGATAAAGCGGTGGGGCATAGTACAGCGGCGGATCATGATAGCCGATCAACCAGGCCATATTGGCACCACTGTCAGCCCGACGCAGAGGCAACCGATATGGCACCAGCCTATGGGAACGCCGTATGTAGCGGATCACCTGCAGATGCGATGACTCGTCCGGCGACTCAAAAACAGGGATGTTGATCATGTAACAGAGCGACAGCAGCCCATACAGGCTCAGCAACATCAGCAGGCTTTTCCTGCTTGACAGCAATCTCCTCAAACCAAGCACAGTTGCCTGCCCGGTACCTAAAGAACCGCGCACCCACTGGCCAACCCGAGATGCCATCATGGAGATGCTCCGCTTGCCACCCACCTCAGGTCTGCGCAAGGCGGCGCAACGTGTGCACTACATCACCCTCCAGATGCATGTGCATAACGCGCCGTCCCGCCGCCTTTAGAGCCTCATAGTCGCCTAACGCCTGCGCCTTCGCGAGTACACCGAAAGTCAGGGAGGAAGCCGCAGCCCCTGGCCTATCAGGGATAGCCACATCTTCGGCAGGATCAACCGTGAACTGGAGGAAGAGGCCGTGCCCCCCATCGCCTTTGTGAAGCTGCCCGGTCGAGTGGAGGTAGCGTGGGCCATAGCCGACAGTCGTTGCCAGGTGATAGCGATCCCTCAATGCCACGCGCAGACGCTGCAGCGCAGCCGTGGTCTCATGGGTCGGCGTCAAGTAGGCCTGAATGGCGATGTAGTCGCCGGGCTGAGCCTGGCTCAAGAACTTATGGAGCGCATCCGCGGAGGCGGGAAGGGAGGGATAAGCCGGCAGTGTACCAGACGCCTGATATAAACCGACCATCCGACGGGCCAATTTCTTGGCCGCCTCTACGTTTGGCTGATCGAACGGCTGGATCCCCAGACGCGCACCCGCAATCGCAACAGCAAACTCCCACAGGAAGACTTGAGCGCCCAGATCATATGCGTCGTCAAGAGTTAGACGAAGCACTGGATGACCCGCGGATTGGAGTGCACACAGCGCCTCTGGACCCGTAGGCTGCCCCGCCCAGTCAAGGGCCACGAACAGGCGGTCCGTGCCATAGACATCGGGGGCAGCCAGCGGCTCACCAATCACGGGCAGAATTCCTTTCCCACCTTTGCCTGTGCTCTCCGCAACCAGCTGCTCCACCCAGGCACCAAAGGGCTCCAGCGATTGCGACATCACCAGAGTCAATTTATCCCGCCCGGCCTTCGCCAGCTCGCCCATGGCCGCCCCCAACTCTGCGGCTGAGCGGGTGTCGGCCTGACAACCTGGACAACGATAGGCGAAGACAAGCACTCGATCCAACAACCTGGCGACATCGAGTCCTATCAACGCGGCAGGCACCAATCCAAACAACGACAGGGCCGAATACCGTCCCCCCAGTGTAGGATTATTGATGAAGACACGGCGGAACCCCAGTGCATGCCCTTGACGCTCCAACGGCGTACCGGGATCGGTGATGGCAATGAAGTGTTCCCCCACATCCTCTCTTCCCACCTCACCCTGCACCAAGTTATAGAAGTATTTGAAGAAGGACAGGGTCTCCGCAGTAGTCCCAGACTTACTGGACACGATGAACAAAGTGCGCGCCAAATCCAACTGCTGCGCATGGGAGAGCACAGCGCCCGGCTCGGTGCTGTCCAGCACCGAGAGCCGTAAGTAGCCGCTACGCGGCCCAAACACCTTGCTGAAGACCTCCGGCGCCAGACTGGAGCCACCCATCCCCAACAGCAGGGCGTCCGTGTAACCATCAGCGCGGACTTCATTGACGAATTGCATCAGGGTATCAACGTGCCGACGTCTCACCGCTGGCTCATCCAACCACCCCAGACGATTGGCGATCTCAGTGGGGGTATCTGACCAGATCGTATAGTCATACGCCCAGATACGCCGGACCACACGCTGTTGCTTTACCTCCTCCAAACCCTCCATGATGCGATCTCTCATTGCCTGAGGCACCGACATGTAGACCCGACTGGGTGCCAACTCGCGGCACTTGGCCTCGATACTGGCCATGAGGGCTGTGAAAGGCCGCACGAACTTCTCCACGCCCTCGGCCAGCAACCGATCCGTGATCGTCTCAAAATCGATCCCGACGTCTCGCAACGCCTCCATGTGCGCTCTTGCTCCATCCACTCCCTGCTCAATCGTCTCTGCCACCACGCCGTGATCCAGGAACGCCTCCAAGGTGTGTGGGGGCAGCGTGTTCACAGTGTCCGGGCCAATGAGGGAATCAACGTACAGCGTATCGGAATAGGCTGGATTCTTGGTGCTGGTACTGGCCCACAGAACCCTCTGCACACGCGCACCACGAGCCGCCAATGATGCCCAACGCGCCCCTTGAAACACTGCTTTGAACCGTTGATAGGCCAGCTTGGCGTTGGCCACAGCGGTCTTGCCTTGTAAACTCAGCGCCTGCGGCGTCCCGATCTCCGCCAACAGGGGATCCACCATGACGTCGACCCGGCTGACGAAGAAAGAGGCTACCGATGCCACACGCCGGAGGTCGCCACCAGCAGCCGCCAAAGCCTCCAATCCCGCAATGTAGGCCTCAGCCACAGCGTCGTATTGAGCCAATGAGAACATCAAAGTGACGTTGACATTAATGCCCTCCCCAATCAACGCGCGGATGGCGGGGATCCCCTCAAGTGTGGCCGGAACCTTGATCAACACATTAGGCCTTCCAACCGCTGCAAAAAGACGACGGGCCTCGGCGATCGTTCGATCCGTGTCGTACGCCAGATCCGGGCTCACCTCGAGACTCACATATCCATCCAATCCGTCAGTGGCTTCATACACCGTGCGCAACGTGTCAGCCGCCATGGCGATGTCCTTCAATGCCAACGCCTCATAGAGCGTCTCAGGTTCCACGTCACCACCTGAGCACAGGTCGATCAATTGGGCCTCATAGTCGCGGTTATGAGCGATAGCTTTCTCGAAGATCGCCGGGTTGGACGTCACACCCCGTACCCCAAGGTTTGTCAGCCGGGCCAGTTCCCCCTCAACAATGAAACGCCTGCGGATGAAATCCAGCCAGATCGACTGCCCGATCTCGGCCAGGGCCGCCAGTTTGGTATCCACGGACTCACCTCCTGGAGGGACAAACAATGGTCATGTATGCGGACTATTATAGCACAGGACTGCACATCACTCCTGAGAGGGCACATTGCCCCAGCCACGAACTCGCTCATGGCTTGATTTTATCTGCGGTCCGCATACACTAGATGAAGTAGTGACATAATCTGCGGGGGAAACCTTGAAAGACATCAAGACTGTGCCTACTTCGGAACTCAAGGGAAAGGAACGAAAGGTCAACGCAGCCGATCGTGCAGCAATTGACGGCGCGCCAATTCCGATGATCGTGGGGCTTGCAGCCATCATCTCTGTGTTGGCAATCGTCCCCATTCCTATCTCGGTAGTGCTTGGCTCGGGCAAGAACTTCCCGATGAGCCAAAGCCTCTATCCTTTGGTCGGATGGCTACTTGGCCCGGTCGCGGGCGCTGTGGCTAACGGCATTGGTGCTCTGGTAGGTGTCTTTGTGGCCCCATACACGAGCAGCAACGCTGTGGCCACGGTGTTTGGGGCTACGTTGGGAGGACTGGCAGCGGGCTCCATGGTGGGAAAGAGAAGCCGTCGCAGGTGGTGGATCCCGTTGAGTGTGGTCTTCATCGTACTGTACGCGCTCTATGGAGGCCGCGCTGTGGTGGTCAATGGTACGCCTTTGGTCCATGTCCTGCTAGGCTCATTCATCGATTGGTCCGCCCTGCTGCTCTATCTCTTGCCCACGCGGGCGCTCTTTGGCCGGCTGATCGGGGCGTCTGACCACCGGCAAGTAAGCCTCGGTCTCTTCCTGGGCACGTGGTGCATTGCCGGACTTGTCCACCTGAGCACCGGGGCGATCGTCTATTACCTGATAAACTGGCCAGGTGAGGTGTGGCTGGCCATTAGCCCCCTGGCCCCCATTGAGCACATCGTGCGATGTGTTGTGGGAAGCGCTATAGGGCTGGGTGTGATCAGCGGGCTACGTGCCATGAACATTCAACGACCACCCCATGCGCTCTACTAAGCCATTGCTCAGCGTCAGGAGTTGATGGTCATGCCGATTGATCTCAATGCACCGCTGCAAACTATGCTGGCTGGCATGCTGGCATACCTACCACGCATCGTTGTGGCTCTGGTGGTGTTTGTAGCCACACTACTGGTGGCATCCCCACTCGCACGCGCTCTGGAGCGACCACTGCGACGGGCAGAGATCTATGAGAGCACCATTCACGTGCTGAAGCACATCGTCCGCTGGGGTGTGATCCTCAGTGGGACAGCCGTCGCCCTCGCTCAGGTGAACTTTGATGTCACAGGATTCATCGCCGGGCTAGGGATCGCGGGCTTGACGGTCAGTCTGGCCCTTCAAGACATCGCGCGCAATTTCATCGCTAGCATGTTGGTGCTGGCTCGCAAACCGTTCAACATCGGTGAAACCGTCAAAATCGCGGGTTTCTCCGGAACAGTCAATGACATCTCGGTCATGGACACTGTGCTGAAGACATGGGATGGCGAGCTTGTCACGCTGCGAAACACTGCAGTGCTCAACAGCCCCATTATCAACTACAGTCGGGCTCCTCTGCAACGTCGCACCGTTCCCCTCAAGCTGAAGTTTGGGCAGGATACAGCACACACCGTGCATGTGTTCTTGGAGGCCATCAAAGGGGTGCCTGGTGTTCTCGAGGACCCACCGCCGACATTATATGCCAGCGATCTCGGCGACTCTACCATCTCGCTGTCAGCTTCCTTCTGGATCGACACGCGTGTTAGTGATCTCACCGAAGTGCATTCCAACGTGATCCTGGCTCTCGCCGCAGCAGCCGAGCGAGAAGATCTCTGACCGCCCAGCCTTCGGGTTTGAGGGTCGTGATATTGGGGGCAGTATACAACGGGAACGATCGCCCATGCGTATTATCGATACAGGTCTAAGACAACACACCTGGCGGTACATCGGCCAGGTGGGGTTGGCTACCCTATGTGTGCTGATCGTGCTCCTGCTGCTGGATATGGTCACCCATTCGATATCTGTGGCGTCCCTAGGGGCGAGTTCGTTTATCGCCTTTACAATGCCTCACCAACGCGCCTCCAGGGCACGCCCGATGGTGGGCGGCTATCTTATCGGCACAGCGGTAGGCGTGTTTTTCAGTTGGGTAGGCCTTGGCATGCACGCCGTCTCGGGCCAGGCGTTCGCTATCCGCCCAGTCATCTACGGTGCGCTTGCCGTCGGACTCTCTATCTTCCTGATGGTGATCACCGACTGCGAGCATCCACCAGCAGCCGGGCTGGCGCTCGGTTTTGTCGTCAATGGTGTTGATCTTAGCGGCGTCACTGTGGCACTCCTTGGAGTTGTCAGTCTATACACAGTTAAGACAATCCTGAAACCTGTGCTGATTGACCTGGTATGAAGTATAGCGAGCCTTTGTGAGGCAGAACAATGATCGACTACACCCATTTCCGTCAACTGATGGAAGAAGAGCTGGCAAGTGTCAGGCAACAGATCGAGACGCTCACCGAATCCCTTCGCGTGAAGCCAGATTATGAGCTGGGCGAAGGCGATCCAGCCGTAGTCCAGTGGGAGCTGGATCATGCCATGCTTGAGCGGCTGCAGGCTCATGAGGCAGACCTCCAGGCAGCACTTCAGCGCATCGGAGAGGGCACGTATGGGATCTGCGAAATGTGCGGAGCAGTCATCAACCCGGAGCGCCTGGAGATCCTTCCCACGACTACACGATGTATCCGGTGTGCTCAAAAGCGGTGAGTGTCTACGTGACCAGCACGAGACCGATGACCTGGCGTAAGAAACTTACCCTTCAAAACGTCAATAAAGTGTAGTATACTGAGGATAATAGTACTTTGGTCCTAGAATCGTGATCAATATCGGGAGGAGTAACGGGAGAGTCTATGGGAATGCTTGATGTGCGTGACGATCTTCTGGAAGAGTTCGAGACCCTGGAGGCCGAATCAACAGAATCCGAGGAAGAGTTGCTCACGCTCGATGAGATATTCGGTGTCGACACGTCCTCGCTGGACGAGGATGAGGGAATGACACCTCTTGATGATTTCCACGCCTACTTCAGCGACTTGGATGAAGATCTCAAAAGCGAGGAGAACACTTACCAGGAAGACCTGATCATCGAGGAGACCGTAGCTGAGCTTCTGGACGTTGGGGCCAGCGATCCACTAACCCTCTATCTGAGGAACATGGGCCGCGTCCCGCTGTTGTCCAAGGAAGAGGAAATCACTCTGGCAAAAACCATCGAACGGGGGCGCTTGGCTCAGTACAGGTTAGCGAGCGGCTCAGCCGATCCGGCGGATGTACCATTGCTGGAGAAATGGGTAAGCGAGGGCCAGGAGGCCAGGCGCCACCTGATCGAGGCCAACACGAGGCTGGTGATCAGCGTCGCCAAACGGTATCGTGGCTACGGCTTGCCATTCCTCGATCTGATCCAGGCCGGCAACGTGGGGCTGATCAAGGCGGTGGACAAGTTCGACTACCGACGCGGTAACCGATTTAGTACCTATGCCACTTGGTGGATCCGGCAGGCGGTGACGCGTTCGCTGACCCAGCACGGGCGGTCGATCCGCATCCCTATTCATATGAGCGATCAGCTCCGCAAGCTGGACAAGATCTCACAACGGCTTGAGCAGGAGCTGGGTCGGCGGCCCACTTACGAAGAGCTGGCAGAAGAGGCTGGTGAAGATCCGGAAAAGCTGAAGAAGATGCTCCTGCAATCGCAGACTCCTGTCTCGCTCAACAAAGAGGTCGGAGATGAAGAGTCATCCGAGTTGGAGCAGTTCATCGAGGACGACTCTACGCCGCCACCAGATGAGAGCGCCGAGCTGCGCCTCCTTCGAGATCAACTGGAGCACCTTCTCACGACCCTGGAACCACGTGAGGCCTGGGTGCTCAAGATGCGCTTTGGGCTGCATGGCAGCCGTGTGTATACGTTGAAGGAGTTGGGAAAGAAACTCGGCATCTCAAAGGAACGTGTGCGACAGATCGAGGGGCAAGCCCTGCGGAAACTGCGACATCCTTACCACAGCCGTCAACTCCGAGATTACCGCTAGCTCTCGAAGCTCGGAACGGGCCCATCCACTAGGATGGGCCCGCCGTTTGTCTAAGTTCCGCAAAGTTGTATCAGCCTTCCAATCTGCAGATTGCACCGGGTCGCTTGACGCGCAGCGCCAACGTCTCCAGCACGGAGAATGCATGGTCCAGTCCCTCGTTGCCCTCGTATGCGGCGATCAGGTCCTGGCCAATCACCAGATCAAAGTTATGAGCTCCCAGCGCAAGCACCAGACCTTGCGATCCTGACAACAATTGCGTGCGGTAGATACCGCCATCCGCTATTTCCTTA
>CAZHBB010000070.1:6710-15473 GCA_964530185.1 uncultured Anaerolineales bacterium | reverse complement strand
CTAATACCCATTGCTCATTTCCTCCTGATCATTTGAATTGTGGTGCATGGCTGTGTGACATAGCCGTTTGAACTCCAGTGCGTGTGCACAACTGGTTATAGCTCGTCCTCTTTTTCGTTCTATATTACCAGCCCATCCCACGCAGCCACTCGACGCTTAGCGACATCCAGGTAGCGACATGAGGGTCGGCAGCCGACAGGCCGAGGCCATGGGGGCCATGAGGGTAAATGTGTAACTCAAACGGCACCCCCTCCGCCGCGAGTGCCTCCGCGAAGGCCAGGCTGTTTTGTACAGGCACCACCTGATCATCGGCTGTGTGCCAGAGAAAGGTGGGAGGGGTCTGAGGTGTCACTTGATTTTCCAGCGACATAAGCGCCAGTAGCTCCTGGTCTGGGTTTGGCCCCAACAGGCTGGCAAATGATCCCTGGTGCCCTATGGTTTTCGAGGTGGAGATCACTGGATAGGCCAGGATGAGTGCATCCGGCCGGCAATCCACGTCGTCAAGCTCATCCTCTGTGTTCAGCACGTCTAGCCCAAAGTGCACGCCCAGGCTGGCAGCCAGGTGTCCGCCAGCGGAAAAGCCGCATAGAGCGACGTGCGTTGGATCGACATGCCAGTCTGTAGCGTGGTGTCGGATCAATCGTAGTGCACGGGAGGCATCCAACAGCGGCGCCGGGTGGCGATGCGGCGCCACCCGATAGTGGACCACGAAGGCATGGAAGCCCGCTGCGTTATAGCGATGCGCGATGGGGGCAGCTTCGTGCGGGGCCCGCATCGTGTACCCGCCTCCAGGGCAGATCAGAACAGCACTCCGCGGGACCTCTGTGTCGACCAGGTAGACTTCCAGCCATGGGTGGAAGTCGTCCTCAGGGGAACCCGCCGGAGGGTTTGCGTGCCACAGGGGCATGTGAAACGTTGCTGTAGCCTGTGTCATGGTGGTAGTCTCCTCCCTCGTTAGGGCATAGGATCAACCTGAGGTCTTGACTATACCATGATCGACCAGCCAGTGCACAGCCTCGTAGACGGCTTCCAGCGACGTGTACCGCGGCTGATAGCCCAATAGATTCTGCGACTTCGCGATGCTATAGCAGTTTGGGCTATGCTCGAGATGGGCCCAGGTCGCTTCGGCATCTTGTGAAGCGACATCTGCCTTCCATTGGTCGAATGGGGCAAAATGCAGGTCGGCTGTTTTCCCGAACCAGCCTGCCACGGCCTCTGCATACCCTCGAAGCGTCAGTGCAGCAGGGGAGAGGGCGTGGAAGCTCTCGCCGATGGCCAGATTGCGATGGGTGAGGGCTTGGATGAAGAGCTGAGCCACGTCATCGGCGTGCACGTGGTGCACCAGCGCTGTGCCGCGGTCCGGCAGCATGACCGGCTGGCCCTGTGCCAGGCCGCTATAGACATCGGGATTGAAATTCGCGGCGGGGTTCAGGGGAACCCATCCAGGCCCCACAATGTGCCCGGGCAGGATGCAGGTCGCCGGGAAGCCATTGTGGCGGGCTTCGCGGTGTAGATAGGCTTCGATGGCAGCCTTCTTGATCCCATAGTCACCGATGGGTCGCCGGGGCTGGTCCTCGGTAACGGGGACCGTGGTGGTCTTCCCATGCACCCACACGGTACTGCAGTGGAGGAAATGCTCCACCGTACCGCGCAAGGCCTCCACCAGGTGCTGGGCGCTCTCCAGGGTAAAACAGATCATGTCGACAACGACGTCAGGCTTGAGATCACGGATCTTGGCCCCGAACGTGCCTGCGGCCTCCTCGGCGACGCGGTCGAGCGTGACACGCTTTACAGTGCGCCATGCGCCATGCGGTGTGTAAGGCTCGCGCTGTCCACGACTAACAACCGTCACACGGTGCCCGGCTTCGACCAGACGGGGCACAAGATAAGTACCGACGTGGCCTGTGCCACCAATCACGACAGTATGCATCATGCACCTCCTCAAGTTGTCCAGGGTCACCTCATCATACTCCAACCACTCAGGCCCTGTGGAGCGACAGGTATCACCGTTCTGGCCTGGAGACACCTGGCACCCCGCTCAAGCGAACTTCCCTTGCCTTCCCCTCCACCCGATCATCAACTGCGTCGTCAGAACCATGACCCGTGGTCCCTACCGAAGAAGTCATGACATCAGGGGCGAGATCCCTCCGGGCAAGCGAGACGAGCGAGACCCCGAGGATGACCGCGGCTCCCCCCAGGATCTGCTGAAGCCCGGGATACACACCAAACAACAAGAAGGCCCAGAGGACCGAGGCCAGAGGGCTGAGCGTCAGGACGATCGTGTGCATACTCAATCGCAAGCGCCTGAGCGCCAGGTAATAGAGGGTGCGGCTCAGGACGACATCCGCAGTGCCTACCAGCGCGATCAGGCCCCAGGTGGGGAGATCTGGTGCCGCGAACACCCCACGAACCGTGGCCAAGAGCACCAATGTGAGGGTTGTGAACAACAGGCGGAAGAAGAAGAAATCTACGAAGTCGATTTTCCCTGCATGTTGTTTGGCGAGGGCAGCGTGCAGGGCATACATGAGGGAGGAGAGGATGATCACCAGCGCGCCCAGGCGCAGGTACTCACCCGGTTGGTAACTGATGACAAAGACACCGATGATAGCCAGCAGCGCTCCCCAGATCTGTTTGGTGGACAGGCGGTCCCCCATCCAGAGCACGCCGAAGGCTATGTTGAACAGCACCGAGCTTTGGCTGAGCAACGATGCTGTGCCGGGGTCAATGAAGGCCACAGCTTCGTAATTGCCAGCGGTGCTCAACGCGATGAGCAATCCGATCACCACAAACAGCCAGAGGTGACGTTTGGCCGTCTGCCAATGTAACCGGCGCTGGACCAGGCCGAAAACTCCCACCTCCAAAGTACTCACGGCCAGGACATAGGTGACTGAGGCCCCAGGGGCAATGCGCGGCAGCAAGAGCCGGGCGAACACGAAGTGCATGCTATCCAACAGCACAAGGCCAGCCACCAATAGAGTGGTGTTGACCTGGTGGTGCGCGTGAAGTTGCTGAGATGTGATCATGAAAGATCCCTTCCATGCCAGGGTGGCACAGCCCCCAAACTCTCTGTCCCTTATGGTCTTCCTGCTACGAGTCCAACGGGAAAGAGCTCTGGGATCGCTTGACCTTGAAGGTCACGTCACGCCCGCGGTGAGATGTATTAGGGATCAGCCTAACCTGAAGTCCTGGGGGCGCGTCCACCTGGATCACAACTGCCTGAGGCTGGACCTGCCAGCTTACGTGAAGAGCCCCTCTGATCGTCGCCACACTACCCTTCGCCCAGGTCAACCCCTTGTAGATCCATGGGCTGATGTCATACACGGTCCCATCACCGTCGGTCGGTCGAATGCCCAGGAGAATGCGATTCAGGAAGTAGAGCGGGGCGGACGACCACCCGTGGCAATGACTTCGTGTCGGAAAACCTCCAGGACGTGCCTGGCTACTGGGGAAGACCTCCCAAACCGTGGTGGCCTCGGCTTCCAGCATCGGCGTATAGGCGTCATAGATCGATTCGATGATCTCGTTGAACCTGTGGGCTTTCTCCAAGGCCTCATAGGCATACATCATCGCGAACGGGGAGCCGACGCGCGTCATGCCTTCGGGCGGGTTCACCAGGTTCTCCAGGACGTCCGCGGCGTGCTCCTCGGGCACGATGTCATAGAGCAGAGCCAGGAAGCTGGTGTGTTGACTGGTGCATTCGCTCGGCGAACCATCCTCATGCACACTGTCAGGGTACGCCCGCTTCTCGGGATCCCACAGGCGGTTGATGCTCGCTCGCAGGTCTGCCCGCAGGTCAGCAAGCCAGGCGGCACGGGCCTCATCCTTCAGCACATCCGCACATTTCTGAGCCGCATCGATCGCGCCCACCAGCAGCATGCTGTTGTGCAGGACAATCTCGTGCTCATCGTCGATGCCGCTCCAGTCAAACATATTCCAGAAGGGACCGGCGAAAAGGCCGGATTCCGGATCCCGGAGGGCGGCGCTGTTCTCAAGGTTCTGGATAACATAGGGCCACATCTCGCGCAGAAAGGCCAGGTCTCCCGTGAACGCATAGTAGTCCCAGATCGATATACCCCAGAGAAAGCTCCAGGCTGGCAGTAGGGTGTCCCAGGAGGAGGGGACCTGAGATCCAACGATCGGGTAACGTTCCAGGGACTGAGCGGCCAATCTCGCACAGCGTCGGCCAATATCGAGGGCGCCAAAGGTGGGATATGCGAAGGCTGCTTCGTTTCGAGCGTCTCCAACCCACAGCGTTTGCTCATAGAGTGGACAGTCTGTAAATGTGTCTTCCATACAGAGCTTCAGCGTGTGCTGAGAGATGCGCCAGATCTGGGTGAGAGTACTATCACTGCAGCGGAAGTCGCCGATCTCCGCCACAGGATAGGTCGAGGCGATCACGCGCACGAGTCGAAGGTGGACCGGCGCGTGTTGATTGCGCAGGGTGATGAAGATGTAGCGCCCAGACCGTCGCTTGGTGGATGTGAAGCGATTGAGGCCAGGACGGGTGATATAACGCATACCATTGCGGTTGCCGTATGTGTGCTGGACCCGTCCCTCAGCGTCAATGTACTCTACTTCGTAGATGTCGACCATGACGCCAGCCTCTGCGAACAACTCGAAATCGAAGTAACCCACCTGCTGCTCGCCGAGATCATAGACCAATTCAACATCGCCATCGGGGCTCGGCACCACGGTGGTGACCTCAGCGTTGTCGTACATCAGCCCGGCGGGGTTGCTCACCAGCGCAGCAGCATTGCCGATGACCTCACGCTGGAGGAACAGCCAATGGGTATCCTCCACGAACATCTGCCCCCTGAGATAGCAGCGCCCCCGCTCCTCCAACACCGATCGCAGCGTGGCAGGATCCCGCGCGGCCACGCCGAGTTCGTTGATCTGTTCAAGGTAGGCACCAAGCTGTTCCTCCAACGGCTCCGGGAGGCCGTGCCTGAACCACCGCAGGTCATCCCCCGCGTAGTCGAACTCTGGGAATGCGACCCAACACCAGGGGTTATCCTGCTCGGGGTCCAGGGGGTTGACCAGATGCACACAGGCGGGGGGATCGATCAGGCGTAGAGCTTTCTCCTTGCGGTGCCCTATGACCTCGGTGACGAAGGCTACCATGCTGTGTGCCCCGCTGTCGAGCGCTGCGGCCCCGTCGGTATTAGGTTCCCCATCGATCCACACTGTCAGGCCCTCAGTTGTGAACTGCAATGTCGCCGCTTCCTCGAGTTCCAGGATGGTGGCAATGCCGCCAGCCTGGAGGACGCTGTGGTTGGCTTCGATGAGGGTGGGATGTGCAAGTCGTGCTGCCGGCAGACATAGATGAAGGTCTTTTCGTCGACGCACAAGATTGGCCTCACGGAAGCTGTGGAAATTGGTTGGTTCTTTGGTCAATAAGGCAACATCGCGGGGATGCAGGTCTTGCCAAGGTCCCTCACCGGCTCTGAAGAGGACAGCAGCCGGTTCAAAGGTCAACTCGGCTTCGAGACGTGCGTCGTAGTATTCCTGGGGTTCCATCTGGATACTCACTTTGGGAGTATTCTGGAGCCAGGCCTTTGCGTCCGCGACCAACCAAGTGTCGTCCGTAATGATGGAGAGCGACTGAGAACTGTTGGACTCTATATCAAGCTGCGCGAGCAGGCCAGCTTGTTTTGGCACCTGATGGAATGTGCCTACGCCCCAGTATTTTCCGATGATGCGGATCTCGTTGTCGCCTATATGTAGATAGCTAGTGACATCAATGACATCATATTGGTAGTGCTCAGGCCAGGCGCGGCACGGGCCATCGCTCACCCATTGGTCATTGATGAAAAGCCGGTAAGCGCTGTCGGCAGTGATTCGCAGCACAGCACGTTCGATGGAACTTAGCTTGAAAGCCTTCCGTGCGATCACGGTTTGGTTGTAGAGGTTGTAGTGTGATTGCTTCTTCCAAATCCAGTTGGCGTTCAGCTTTACTTCTTCTCGATCGCACATCGATAGTTCACTCCTTAGATTTGCATATTGGTCCTTAACAGACACAACTCGGCCAGCAACAGCCCCGGCTTCTCGGCATCTCATTGCTCAAGTAGCCAGTGGTCGAAGGCTTTGGGGGGAGCCACGTCGCAATGCCCATCACATCCCCGATTTCGCGTGATGGGCCACTGGAGAATATAGAGGATCCGCCGGCGGGATGACAATCGCGCCAGAGCTTGGGCTGAGATCGCGTCATTGTAGAAGGTTTCACCAATGATCCAAGGGCGGTGATCGCCCTGGGCAACCATCGCCGCGTCCATACGTTGAAAATTCGTCGAGATGTCTTCGTAGAAATGGAGTTCGTATGCGGTCGGCCGCCCATATCCGGTGCTGTCGAGAATAGATGCGAGTGTCTGGTAGCGCGCTGGGCTATCACCGATGATGGAAAAGCCTACAGTATCCTCGGTCCCGAAAGCCTCCGCATAATCACGCCACAGTCGCCCAACGTAGGCGCGGAGTTGAGTCTGCGAAGGTTGCGGTGCGCCCTCGTTCATCAAATCAAAGAGATATGGGATGCCGGCGTCAACCACGATAGGGCGCAGATCAACAATAAGCCCCCAGTTTTCCTGGTACGCTTCCTCACGCCATGTGGTCCATTCGAAGGGCGTGTTGTAGGGCCCAATAGGGAAAAAACCGATGATGACAGCTTCGTACCCTATGTCTCGGATGTCCTTCAAGAGGTCTCTCAGATTCTGGCGATGCTGCTCGCTGAGAGTTCCGCCCTGTGAGTCCATAACCGTGCCGGTGTTCTGTCCGTGCATATGGAAAATGGGGATCCTGAGTCGTCGTTGGCCTGCAGCATACATCGCCTCGAGCTGGTCTCTGAGGAGCGCCGCATGATGATGGTAATTGGCGACGACACCGTAAGGCTCGCGGCAGTTCTTTCCGGTTGGCGGACAAGGTTGGGAAGGGCAGTCCACATGGAACCATGCATAATTGGAGCCACCTATGGCCTCACCGATAAATCCTGCCATGTGAGCCGAGGGCGTAGGCATTCCTGTTCGTTCCTCCTGCAGTGTGGGGGCACCAGCACACCCTGTAAATATCCTTGCCCATAGCATAAAGCACAGCAGCATTGTCGCAAATTGGCGACAGTGAGCCATGTTCCGCATCATGTCGAACTTACTCTCCTTGCCAACGAGATGGCCAGTACATCCGAGACTACGGCAGTTCCTCCAAGTACTTGCTTGCTGGGGCGTAGGGTACACGCTAATAAGCAAGGAGGCCCAAAGGGTAGTAGTTGCTCTGTCTCTGTCACGTTCTCCTCCACTTGGGGACCTGCATCCATCGGTGCAGGCCATCCGGCATTACGTGGTTCTCAGACGCCGCCCTACTTCACGCAGTGTCGCAATGTCCTCCGGGTGGATTGCTCCGTCTGGCAATGGTCCGGTGTTGAGCAGGAGGTTGCAGTTCTGCTCCCAGGCTTCCTTCAACATCCTCATGACCTCGTCAGGTCCTTTGTGATGCCCGTCGTCCGCTTTGTTGTAGCCCCAGGACGAAGGCTGAAGCGTGTCGCAGATCTCGTTGTGCTTTGCCCGGTTCCTCTCCCAGGCACGCTGAGCCACCGCGGCTGCCTCCGGCCCGATGCGCTCTCGCACCCGATCCGCCAGTGAGTGTCCGCTGCGTTCAGGAGAGGCGAAGTCCTCGTCGCCAGTGGCCCCCTGTTTGAAAGCGATCAAGGCCTGGGGCTGCAGCTCGCGGATCATGCGGTAGGTTTGCTCGATGGGGAAGAGGTCTGGGCGGGCGTAGTATCCCATGATTGGATCGAACCATATCCCGGCAATAGGACCGTAATGCGTCAGAAGCTCGCGGAGTTGGGCATGGACGAAGTCGATGTAATGTTGGAAATCCTCATCTCGACGCCACAGATAGCGCGGTTCTGGCCTGGGATAGGCGGGACGGGCGATGTCGAGGACTTCTCGGGAGTAGAAGTAAGGGTGGCGCCAATCGAGCGCGTACGAGTAGTAGATGAATAACCCAAGCCCTTTGCGCTGACACTGCTCGGCAAGCTCGCCGATCAGATCTCGAGCGGCAGGGCTGTTGACGCTGGTGTAGTCGGACACCTGACTCCCAAAGAGGCAGAAACTGTCATGGTGGCGCGACGTTATGGTGATGTAACGCATACCGGCCTCGAGGGCAAGATCGGTGATAAAGTCAGCATCGAACCGGGCCGCCGTAAACTGTTCCTTAAGCGCCTCATACTCCGCCAGTGGGATAGCCTCCCGGTAGAGCACCCACTCGTGGCGGCCCAGGAGGCTGTAGAGTCCATAGTGCATGAAGAGACCAAAGCGTGCGTCAGCGAACCAGGCAAGAGCAGCCGCGTGGGGGTCCCGTTGGTACAACTCAGCGTAGTCTTCCAGATAGCTCGGCACCGAAGGCGAAGTCTTCATCGTACGGAATCTCCTATATCATTAAGTCATTGGCAGGGCTTTGCCAGGCTGTGAGAGACGCTGGGGTGATGAAGTCATCGGGAACCTGCCATGTGTGCGATTCAATGAGAATCCATGTGGCCTTCCAGGCATCGAGGCCCGGGGCAAACCAGTGAACGGGCAATTCAGCCCGTTGCGGAGGTTGCGCAACGGGCTGTAGTCAATAGCTTTGAAGACGTGTGCCCACTGAGACCAGACGTTGATGGCTGGTAGGTTGAGCACAGAAGCGAGTCGCACGGTTGGAGTGCTCTCACCCAAACAGGGCATGTGCCAGGCGGGCCACGCGTTCCCCAAGGGCCCGGGCGTGTGCCAGCGCTTTATC
>CAZHBB010000070.1:0-6610 GCA_964530185.1 uncultured Anaerolineales bacterium | reverse complement strand
CCTCCCACACCGATCAACGGCTCCCCTGGGGGTGGCAACAGGCTCAGGTCCACCGTGTCTGGGTGCAGGGCCAGCAGGTGCGAGGTCTCCCACCCGGCGGCATGGTCGCCAGCGTGAGGATAGCGGTCCTGAACCAGCAGGTAGTCCACAAAAGCCCAGGCCAGCATCCCCTGATGTTTGCTATACTCGCGTTGATTGAACTGGAGGACGGCAGCCCGGGCGTGGTCGATCAAGGGGTAGTGACCGGCGACCAGCACGCCGAGCTTGAACCCCAGGCTCTCGGCCTCGGCCAGGATGTGGAGCAGGAGCTTGTGGTAGTTCAGCGCCTGCTCGGTGGCTGTGAACGGGTGTCGATGAGGCTCGAAATTCTCCGGGGGCAGTCCCATCTCAGCGGCGATAGCCTCTCGATCCGCGGCGTTTGCCTCCATGAGGGCCTCAAGACGGCTCTCGCCGAAATAGAGTGGGGGAAAGACCAACCCGCCGCCCTTCTGAGCGCACAGGATCGCCAACCCCTCCGCCTGAAGCGTATCAGCGCCCACAGGGTTGTGGACCCCATGCCATTCCAGTGTGCCAATAGGGATGTAGACAACCGGGCAGGCCTGCCGTCGGGCCACGATCTGAGCAGGCCGTAACATGTGATAGCGCACTTCTACCGGGGACTCAGACATACGGTACGCCTCCTCCCATCACGGACTGGGACCCTCCAGTGGATACCCTGGAGCCAGGGCCTCCATAAGGCGGACATTCTCCTCAAGTTGGGCCAGGCTACTGGTGCCAATGGAAAGAGCATGGAGACAGCCAAGCCCCAGCCCATACCGCAGCGCACGTTCCACGTCGTCCGTGAGTTGGCCACACCCCAGGACCTTCATCGCGTACAGGGCCTTGCCCTGCCGGTAGAGTTGCCGGAGGATAGGCACGACCTCAGCCGGAGAGCCGTCCATGTTGACACCGGCGTAGTTGATCCGCACCAGGATCACCTGCACCCAGTCCACCTCCAGGGCAGCCTTCAACGCTCCAAGGCTGTGACAGGAGAACCCCACCGCACGGACTTTGCCCGCCTCTTTTGCCCGGCTAAGGGCTTCCATGGCCCCCTGATAGCGACGGGGCCAGTGATCGTTTTTTAGACCATGCAACAGCACGATATCGAGCACGTCAGTGTCAAGCTCCCTGAGGAAACGATCGACGTCCCGCGTGACCTCTCGGGGACGACGTGCCGTCGTCTTGGTCACAACGACGACCTTGTCCCGCGGGACTTGTTTCAGGGCTGCGGCCACATGGGGATGGGAACCGTACTGATCGGCCGCATCCCAGAAGTTCACCCCCAACTCATAGCCATGAATCAGAAGTCTGGATAGCCCCTCGACCCCCAACGCAGTCTGTTCAGAGTGGTGTGCCCAGCCGTGGGTCCCCGTACCTATGTTCAAACGCGAAACCTGCAGCCCGGTCTTTCCGAATGTCACATACTCCATGTCCGATCCTCCCAACACTATGGAAAGCCCTTCTTCAATGAACCCGACTGAGAGCGAAGGATGCCTCAGGCCCGTCCCCACTTGGCGAAAGCGTCCTCGAAGGACATGCCAGCCGCCAGATCCTCGCGCATCCCCTGTTCACGATATTCGATCTCCTCGGCGGCCTCCAGGACTTGCATTGCGATGGCCTGGGGTACCACAATCACACCATCTGGGCCGCCGACGACCCAATCGCCAGGCTCAATCCGCACCTGACTGGTCAGCGTACCCGGCATGGCAATCGGGACATTGACCGCATGGATGCGCCATCGCTTGGCGGATTCCACGGGCGAGGTACCGCGGGCGCATACAGTGTAGTTGGGGATGACCTCCAAACCCAGCAGGTCGCGGATACAGCCATCCAGTACAATGCCCCGCGCGCCTCTGTTCTGAAGCCCCCAACTTGTCATTTCCCCAAACTTTCCCGTGTAGGGCTCTCCACCTGTCTCTACCACCACGACACAGCCTGGGAAGCAGGCGTCTCGCACAAGTTCATAGTAGTGTGGACCTTTACCATACTTCTCCTCATCCCCCGGCTGCCAGGAATCCCGGCCGCCGCGCACCGTGACTGCCATCCCGGCAAGATGCTGTCTGGGGAACAGAGGGCGGATGCCCAAATCCAGGCACTGGTTTGGATAGCCCAGCTTGTCCAGTGCATCGTAGAGATTGGCGATGCGGATCTTGTCCCAGCGCGCCTGGAGCTCCAGGATAGAAGGGGTCTTGTTCGCGTCGGTCATGTCACACTTCCTCCCATTTATTCGATAACCAATCTAAATCCAAGGAGCAGGGGACCTGGCGTCACCCGATAAACTCCGCCTCCGCCCGCTCCAGCAAGGCCTTCATATAGCCGATAGAGAAAGCTGTGCCGACCCTAGGGTCATGCGCCATGAGGGGGATGTGATCCGCGATGAGCACACCATCGAAGTTAGCCTCTCGCAATGCACGCATGACTTTGTACATGTCCATGTACCCATCGTCCAGGAACGTCTCAACAAAGTAGGGCAAGGGCTGGCTGACGTTGCGGAAGTGGACTTTGAAGATCTTCTGACGCTGCCCAAAATAGCGGATGGTCTCAAAGACATCCCGCCCCATGAGGTCTCCGCCCTCCAGCCAGCAACCGACGCACAGGCACATTCCCACGTTAGGACTATCGGCGATCTCCAACGCGCGACGATAACCCTCGAAACTCCCAAAGATGCAGCGGGGAATGCCCCCCAGTTCGGGCACAGGTGGATCGTCGGGATGGATGCCGATCTTGACGCCTGCCTCCTCGGCAACGGGGGCCACCTGCTTGATAAAGTACTCGAAGTTCTCCCAGATCTCCTCTTGAGAGTACCGCCGCCCATGCGTGAGCGGTCCCTGAAAGACCTCACCGTCCCAATGGCCTGCCTGGGCCTGAGCCAGGTTGAAGGCGCGGGCAGAGGCCCCCCCTCGCGTCGTCTCGCGCTCCGTGCTCCATATCCCGTTGCCCATGTGCGCATAGGTCGTATAGGGGATCCCAGCCTTGCCCAGATTGCGCAGATGGCGAATGTATTCCTCGATCTTCTCGTCACGGTTGGGCAGTCCAAGCGTGATCGCTGGCTGGTTGTGAACTGCGCTGTTCCCAAAACCGTAGACGATGAGCCCGTGGGACTCGAACAGCTCCCGGCGGCTGGCATAGTATTCGTAGCTGGCCTTGTCTCCATTAGTCCATAGTACGACATATTTGATCCCCATCTGCTTGATAAAGGCCAGGTCCTCCTCGGTGGGCTCCGGGGACGCTTGCATGGCGATCTTGATCCCCGGCTCGATATCGGGTCGTTGCATAAACATGAAAGGGCCCTCCTATGACTATGATGATTATGAGTCTGCGTACTCGGCCTTAAACGGGAACGCCGGTTCGAAGCCGATCAACTCCTGAACACGGTCGTTGCTCACCAACGCCTCGGTGCCATGTACGGGCTTCTTCCAGGTCGTGACGTCGGGGAACCAGACCTCCACTAACTCTCGGGAAGGAAGGCCCACGAAGTTGTGAGCGTCGGTGATGTACACGGCGTGGCTACCCTCGTAATCGGCCAGCAGCCCTTTTTCAAGCGCCTGGGCTGCGTCGCGAACGTCCAGGCTGGTCCAGAAGTTACTGCGTCCAAACATGACGGATGCGTCGGGGAACGATAGGTCGAAAGCCTTCTCCCACTCTCGATCTTCCGCGCGTCGTTCGAAATCTCGGATGATGGCCCTGACCCGCTGGCTTCGCTCCGGCTCGGGCAGGGCCATGATCTCGGCGGTCTGGCGAGAGCATCCTTCAACGAACTCCAGCAGGATGGAAGCTGTCCCAGACTCCATGTCATAGACAGCAGGGAAACGCAAGAACAGGCTGGTGATCTCCTCTCTGCGCCAGAAATAGCCTCCGATCTCTTCGATCATCTGCTTGGAGAACGAGTAGGGGTCGGTCGTATAGGTAGGGTGTTCCTCATCGATTGGGAAGTACTGGAGTTGGCCTGCCGGGAAGCGAACCCCAAAATTATAGCCCAGGGCATTGATCGAACTGGCGCATACAACGCGGCGGATCCCACGAACTGCGGCCGCCTGAAAGACGTTGAAAGTGCCTCCGACGTTGACATGGAACATGCGTTGTGAAGGTGCCATACAGGGATGGCGGTAAGCCGCCAGATGGACAATTGCCTCCATGCCCTCCATGAGTTCATAGACACTCTCGTAGTTGGTCACATCGCCCTGGACACATTCGGCACCAGCAATGGGCTGGGAGACATCCAGGTCAAGGGCCCGTACCTCATGACCGTGACTCAGGAGCCAGCGGACGGTGGGGCGTCCAACCTCACCCATGGCACCAGTGACAAGAATCTTCATCAGTAGTCCTCCTTACAGCGTCTGATAGATGGAGATACGTGACGTGGTCAATCATGGTTCAACATCGTAGATCGCACCACTGCGATAGCGGGCCCAGGAGGTCTCAAACCAGGAATCGGGATGCGGAAGAGGGCGCCGCTCCACCCAGTTGGAGACCACATGACCGTCGGGAGAGGCCACGCTCTCCAGCACATAGGAACGATACCGCTCGTCCTCGGGCACAATGCGCCATAGCTCATCCAGGGCCTCGTGGATAGGGCTTCCCTGGGGATCCAGCACGATGGCCGAGCCTCGGCTGCCGACCCCGTTCTCCAGCGCAAAGCGAATGGCTTCCAGATAGACCAGATGGGCGAAACAGAGCTGACGATTGCGCAGGCTCTCGCCGAGATCGGTCGGATCGCCCGCCGTTCGCACCCTCTGCCATTGAGCATGGGCCTCTGGAAGCGCTTCGTCCAAGGCCTGCAGGGAACGGATGTGAGCCCCTACGCGTGACATCCTCGCCTGAAATTCCTCGCGTTCGACCTGCCAGGGGCGCCCCGGCTGTCTGCGGGTGGCAGCGATCCAATTCAACAGTTCAGCCAGTGCCCCCCGTGCGGCCTGACGCCCCTCAGCCTCGCTCAGAGTCCAGTCCTGATAGCGGTGGGCGATATAGGCAGCGGCGCGGAATCCCCCTACCTGCCCCGCGTTCAACGCAGCCCCCCCAGGGCGATAGATACCGTGGGATCCGTTGACCTCGCCAATGGGGAAGAGGTGCTTGAGATTGAGGGATTCCCACCACAGGTTGGCGGCCAGCCCGCCGTTGTTGTGCTGAGCACAGACGGCCACCTCCAGAGGTTCCCGGTGGATGTCAATCCCGTGGTCCAGGTAGAGCTCGATTGCCGCAGGGTTCATCTTCTCCAGACGTGCGATGGGGGTCGGCAGGAGGGCCTCTGAGCGCTCTAGATAGATGCGCGCTTCATCCTGTAGGGTGCCAAACGCGAACCCTTCAGGGTTCCGGCGGAAGTCCAGGAAGACCCTTCGCCCCTTGAGTTCCGTTTCGATGAAGACCAGCAGGTCAATCAGGGAGGAGCCTCCACGTACCTTGCGCCAGTCGAAGGGCCATTGGTACCCTTTAAGGAAAATCATCGAGGCCATGTCGCCGGTGGAGTTAAAATAGGGGCGAAGAAACTCCTGAGGGTCACTCACGCCGTCGGCGGCTGTGCTGATGAACCGCGGGATCACCTGCATGTAGGTCCCAGAGACATTCCAACGGAACTTGATGGAGGCCAGGCCATACTGTGATTCTGGCAGGCTCTGAGCCTTGGCACCTGCCATCAGTGCAAGGCCAATCCCACCTGTGTGGACCTTCGGATACACGCTGCGTCTGTACAGCCCACCAGGCCCTCCGACGGCGAAGACGACGTTCTCGGCAAGGTAGACCTCCAGGTGATCATCTGGGTCAAGGGCGACTGCGCCGATCACACGGCGCTGTCCATGCTGGTCGAGCGTGAGGAGCTGGACGACGTTGCGGCCCTCATGGACGGGGATCCCCAAAGCGCGGACCCGGCGGATGAGGACCCGGCACATTTCACGTGAGGTGTAAGGGCCAATGGATGTGGCCCGCTGCCTGGGGTCGTGGTCCGTCTTATAACCGACGAACTGCCCATAGCGATCGGTGGGGAACGGAACCCCGAGGTTGACTAAATGGATGAAGGCGCGGACCGAGAGGCTGGCCTCAACCAGCGCCAGATCGCCGTGCATGCTTCCACCCTCGAAGTATGTCTGCGCCATGAGCTCGGGCGCGTCGGTCTCCGCGCCACAGAGGGAGAGCTTGTAGTAGGTCTGT
This sequence comes from uncultured Anaerolineales bacterium, assembly GCA_964530185.1. Lineage (GTDB taxonomy): Bacteria > Chloroflexota > Anaerolineae > B4-G1 > SLSP01 > PWVB01. Next base: position 430 of record CAZHBB010000070.1, on the reverse strand, counting down.
TTGTCACTCCCTGCGTTGATGGAAGTGCCTTTGTCCAGACCCTCGGAGATGATGAGCACATCGTCGACGCCCTCATTTCTGAGCTGGATCGCTGCATTGAGGCCAGCCGCCCCACTCCCAATGACCAGGGTATGGACCCATGCGATAGGAAAGACGCGATTTCCGATGGTGATGCGATCCTCATGCATGGCAACTCTTCTCCTTTGCCAAACCATGTTCTCGTTATCGCTCGATCAGATCCGAGATGGGGATCTGTCATGCCTCGTCTGGATGCGCAGTGTATGCTGTGACGTAGAGTTGTCAATCGTAGGAGAACCGTGACTGTCACCTCCGTCAAATCCTCGGCCGAGGATCGCTCTTGCAAGCAATGGCTCATGGTCTCCCCCCACCATCGGGGTGACAGTCACAGCATGGAGTCCTCCGGGTCTCA
>CAZHBB010000069.1:0-15575 GCA_964530185.1 uncultured Anaerolineales bacterium | reverse complement strand
CTCCTGTCAGACTACAAGCCAATGAGATAAGAACCAGCAGACTCAAGAGAATCCATAAGCGTCTCATGGAGCGACCTCCTCCTGTGTCTAGGTGATTTATGATGGACAAGTCTATACCCCAACCAAAGAGGAGCAACACCCAAATAGGTCATTCTAGAACAGGAGGCTACCGTAGGGGGAACGCTTAGTGCACCGGACTCACACCTCAACCCTTTGACACACCGCTGATCCGGTATAAAATTAGTTCGTCTAACTAAACAGTACCTATGGGACAAAGGCAGTAGCGATGAACGAGACACCTGGATCGGCGGAAGACCAGCTTCTGGATCTGCTCAACCGCCTGCGCAAGCTAACCTTTGCCCAGCATCCCTTGCAGGACACGGGCGTCACGATGCCACAGCTTGCCCTGTTGGACTGGCTGGCAGCCGCCCCCGGATGCAGCGTACAGGAGATCGCGAACGGGCTGGGGTTGACCGCGCCCACCGTCAGCGTGAGCGTCCGACGTCTGGAAAAGGCTGGATTGCTGAAACGCCAACCTGACCCGCAGGACAAACGCGCACTCCAGCTCTTCCTGACCCCGCAGGGTCAGGCATTGCAGGAGCGAGCATGGGCCTTCCGTCGAGAAAAGACACGCCGCCTGCTCGCTGGCCTGTCCCCCGATGAGCGCACAATGTTACTCGCCCTGCTGGAGCGTGCCATCGCAACCGCCGAAGCAACCGAAACCACACCTCGAAAGGAGAAAGATGACCAAGGCAATTGAGGTAGAGAGCCTGACAAAGTATTACGGCGACCTGCTGGCCGTGGACCACATCTCCTTCAAAGTGCATCAAGGCGAGATCTTCGGTTTCTTGGGACCCAATGGGGCGGGCAAGACCACGACCCAGCGCATGCTGACCACGCTACTGGAGCCGACCGAGGGCCGCATCCTCATCAACGGCCATGACCTAGCCCGCGACGCCTATCCGGTGAAGCGACAGATGGGGCTGGTGCCGGAGGAGTCGAACGTCTACACCGAATTGACCGCCTGGCAGAACATGATGTTCACCGGGCGGCTCTACCGCGTAAGCCGCGCCGACCGGGAGACACGGGCTCGGGAGTTGTTAGAGACCTTCGGCTTATGGGAGAAGCGCGACGTGAAGGTCGAAAACTTCTCCAAGGGGATGCGGCGTCGGCTGAGCATCGCCATGGCCATCATCCACAAGCCTACGATCCTTTTCCTGGACGAGCCGGCCACCGGTCTGGACGCCCAGAGCACCCGCGCCATCCGTGGCCTGGTGCGTCGCCTGAACGCCGAGGGCACAACCATCTTCCTGACCACGCACCAGATTGAGGAGGCCAACCAGCTCTGCGATCGGGTCGCCATTATCGACCACGGCCAGATCGCTGCCATCGACACACCAGAAAGACTCAAAGCGGCGTTCCGACAGGTGCAGTCGGTCGAGGTAGCCCTGGAGCCCGACGGGCAGGCCCACGGCCAGGCGTTGGGCGCACTGCGAGGTGTCACCACCGCCGTTAAGATGGGGGACAAATGGCGGCTGTACACTGAGGACCCCTCAGCGTTGCTGCCTCAGATCATTGACTATGCTCGAGCACACCAGCTGCGGGTGGTCAGCCTGACCACCTTGGGGCCCAGCCTGGAGGACGTCTTCTTGCAGATCACGGGTCAGAAGATCGGCACAGTACAGCACCCGACGGGAGAGAAAAAACGTGGACGGCGGGGAGGGCGAGGCCGGACGGGAGGTCGACGATGAAACGCCACAAATGGGGACAACGACTGTGGGATGAGGTAGCGCAGGCGTGGACGGTGACAATCAAAGACATAAAAGTCTACTACCTCAAACCGGGCATGATCATGTTCGGATTCTTGATGCCCTTCTTTATGTTCTTCTCCTTCTCGGTGAAGCGGGAGATGGCGGTGACACAGGGCGTCGCCCGGCTGCTGGCGCTGACCGTCTTCTTCACGGCAGCGGCCGCCGGACCGTTCATCATCCCCATCGAGCGTCGCCTGGGCACCTACGATCGGCTGCTGGCCGCGCCCATGTCGCTCCTGACGCTGCTGTTAGGTAAGGCAGCAGTGGGGACACTCTTTGCCGTTGCCGTGTCAGTGGTGACCCTCCTCATCGGTGGGGTGGCCTTCGGCGCGACCATCGCCCAGCCCGGGCTGCTGGTCGCTGGTGTGCTGTTGGGCTCCTTTGCTTTTTCCACGCTGGGCGTGATCTTCGGCTCCATCCCCACACGCAACCCTGGTGACGTTCAGATGCCGAGCACACTCCTGCGCTGGGGCCTGCTCTTCATCAGTGGTGTCTTCATCCCGCTCAACGAGATGGGCACAGTGGCGCGAGCCCTCGCTTATATCTCACCGCTGACCTACGCCCAGGACCTGATGAACCATGCCGTGCTGGGCGCTGGATCACTCAGCGCGATGCTGGACCTGAGCGTGCTTCTGGTAAGCAGCGTGGTGTTCCTGATCCCCTCACTGCTGATGCATCGTCGAAGCCGGCAACTCGGCTACTGATTAGGGGGTGACGCCATCCCACCCGGCCAGTCGCGCCATCATCCACCAGAAGGCGTTGGCCTTGAGTTTGCAGTTGAACCTCTGGGTCTCGGTCGCATCCGAGTGCGCGCACTCGCGGGGCAGAGCGGTGCAGTCATCAGGGTGAGCGTTGCACCAGGCGTCGCACCACGTGCACGCCCCCTCTTCGTCGTTCGGATAATAGCGGCCCGCCGGGTCATGGCTCTCGATGTCGGCGAAGTCGAACAGCACCTTTCCATGCGCTCGGACGTAGTCCCTGATCAGTTGATTGTTGCGCGCCAGCGTCGCACCGCTCGTGCCGTCAGTATGCCCCGTCATATAGATGAAGCGCATGTGGGGAAACTCGCTCTCGAACTGATCCAGCGTTTCCAGGTAATGCCGCACAGTGGACACATCATTTTCAGACTGCTGCCCGCACCAACTCCACATGGAGAAGTCAAACAATCCCGCGACAGCTACTGACCGTGTCCTGTTCCTCCCCTCCTTACCACTCCAGTACATGTCCGGCGTGATATAGGTGTCGCCGTCCCAGTTGTTGCCGTCGTAGATACGCAGCGCACCTGACACATCAGGCAGGCCAACGGGGTCCCAATCCTGGATGGCTACGCTGTAACGAGGATTGACCTCCGCCAACCTCATGAGGCCGGCAATGATCTGTGATCCGTGGGAAGTGTGAGCGTAGTGCAGCGTCAGTTTCTTCGCCTCCTCTAACCAGTGATCGGGGACTTTGCTCAGATCGGTGCAGGTGTGGTCGATGACGATGGCCTCCCGTCCAGGGGGAGAGGGAAACGACGAGGGCGAGGCCGTAGGTGCAGGGGTTGGGGCAGGCATATTCCCGGCGTCCGATAGCACGCCCAACAGGGACAGGTCATCGATCCAGACCGAACCGTGCTGCCCGCCCTCGACATAGAAATTCAGGGCGACAATGCGGGCCGGGTCAAGCGCCACAGCACCGCCTTCGCCGACCCACGCAGGCTTGACTAGCTCATCCCAGGTGAGTGTGACTGGCGTCCAGGTCTCGCCGGGTGTTGAGAGCATGACCTCAAATGGGGTAATCCCCCCGGCATCAGGGTCGGCCTGTGTGGGATCTTCCATCCCCACCCCAACGCTCACCGACAAGCCGGGCCGGTTGGCGCGCCAGGAGAAGCGGATTCCCCGCGTGCTCTCCCACCAGCCGGCCTCAACACTGAGGCCACAGCCGGCATACCCATCCGCGCCAACCTCGAAATCCAGGCGTAGGGCCTGGGCACTGTCATGGCCGGGCCGGCCCAGCGCGCAATTAAAGACCGCGACTCCCTCCCCAACATCGGACCACCAGCGATCCCCGAAATTTCCCCCCTCGAAGTCATCAATCATCGGTCCAATGGCCAGCGTAGCAGGGACCGGTGACACCGTTGGACTGAGCACCACGGCCACGTCTGCCGTTGTGACGACATTGGTCCCCGACGAGGGATGCGGATTGCCGAATTGGCAAGCCAGCAAGCCAACCAACAGGGGCAACACGACGACGATACCCAGCTCACCTTGCCGCCGTTTCGCCTTCATCGGTCTCCCTCCCTTCTCCCACGCCAAGGCTACGGAAAGGCCCACACCCTGAGAGATACGATTCCTCCACACGTCGACAGACTCAAGAAAATGACCACCACTTCCGGAATGGCACTTACCCGGGGAGCAGTACGTACCAGGACCTAAATTGGCACCGTGGATAGCGCTTTCCCAACCTATCCTATCAACTGTGGCAAATGAAGTGAGAGGGCTTGCCCCAGAGGACAAGACACCACAGTGTGGCAATCCCCATTTCAGGGGCCAAAGTCCCCAATATGGGGACAACTGGCTTCATTCTAAGGGGAAGTAGGGCCTTGTCAATCAGGTCTAACCAAAGGTCGGGGGCCAAGCGCAACGAGGCCCCGGCCCATCGTGTGGCGGGCAGGACGACGCTTGGCCCGAGCCATACCAGGCTCAGTCGTCCATTCTGTCCTCAATCGCGCTGACGACATAGTGCAGCAACTGGCGGGCCTGTGCCACATCCGGCAGCACCGCATCAGGCACTGGAGAACGATACGCGGCCAGCGCGGTCTCGATGACCGGCCGGAACTCCGCTGGCATCGCCAAAAGCGCCCAGGCCGCGCCCTCGGCCTTGGAGTAGATGCGTCCTTCCTTAAAATATGCGTAGATCCGACAGGCGTTGAGCACGCCGTAGACTGGGGACGTCTCCAATCTCTCCAGCGCCCACTGAAGATCCGCCGCGATGGAGGCCGCGAAGTCCTGGGGCGGCACCTCCGGGAAGACGTGCGCGATGGGCTCGCCCCACAAGCAGATGCCCCAGGTGTGCGTCACCGTGATGTGAGCAGCCAGATCCTCATCCTTGTGCCGTACCCCCGCCCACTGCCGCCACGCGCCCGTCGCCAGCTCCTGGGTGTACTTCTCCCGCCAGTCCTCGCTGTAATGCAGGTCAAAGGGCGTCGGGTACTGCCATGGCACCATATCCACCTGGCGCAGGAAGCTGATCTCCAGCGGGTGCGGCGCGCGCGAGGTGCGTAACAGAACCTCAATCAGCGACCTCTGGGTCTCGCTGGCAAGGTGGCGATGCGTCACAGCCAGCAGGTCGACATCGCTCAGCTTCGGATTGAAACAGCCCGCCGCCAGCGACCCGTGGAGATAGATCCCGATCAGGTTCCCGGCCAGCAGACGCTGGAACTCCTGCACCAGTCCCTCAACCTGCCACCTTGTCGACTCTGGACAATGGTCCCAACCAAAAGTGGTCAAATCCATCTCCATATCAAAACGAAGTGACTGACAGCGCCGCGCTATGTGCGCGTCGGTCGTCGGCTGTGGTGGTGCCGCATTGCAGCCTGCAATTCCGCATCCTCCTGGAGTTGTTCATAGAGCCGGAGAACTTCTGCCGGATCAGCGCCAAACTTATCGCAAGCATCTCTCACAAGGTGGTAGTGAGTCTGATAGAAGTCGGACGGATCCGAAATTCGCCGCCGTAGATACGCCAGAATGCGGTCTCTATCTTTCATCTCATCATCGCCCCATAGGTAAAGTTTTCGGACAAGCAGTAGCAGTACGGTCCACCAAAAGAGAACCTTACCCACATTAAGTATATGACCGACAGATGACGTTGTCTATCGTTCCTTCTCCTCATATCGTCCCCCTGGGACGCTGCCTCGCCAGCCGCAGGCGAGGCTGATCCCTGAAGACCAGCCCCCCCGCGCGCGGAAAGGTTCCACGGTGGCCCTGTTTCTCGGCCACGGCTAGCTTCGTGTCGCTGCCGCAGAAGAAGCCCGCCATCAGCAAATCATCGGCGTTGCTGCTAGCTTTGATGATGCGCTCCAGCAAGGCTCGGAGTTTCTACAAAGAAATCCAGCAGCCAACCCCTGTCAGTCTTGCACGCTTCATAGCCGGGGATCCCCAATCGACGCGTATTACGGAACACGCACATCCCTCACCCTCATTCGTAGTCGAAATCCACCGAGAAATCGAGATCACCGGGCTCAAAGTAACTCACGTCCACGTAGGCGCCAAAGGTATAACACCAACTGTCGCCCCACCAACGACTTCCCCACGACCTCCACGTGCTGGGTGAGCACCATCCCACGCCCGTCGCCACCCATAGCGAGCCCCCAAAGGCGTCACAGGCATCGTCGTTGCACGTCTGGCCGAACTGGCTCCCGCCGCGATCAAGCCGCGCATAGGCAAGGTCTATCTGACCCCGCGCACTGAGGATACACAGCACCGACGCCTCCACATACCCCGCCAAGTCGCCGCCCCATACCTCATCCGCTTCGTAATACCAAAAGCTGAACTCGGCACCGACATCGACCTGCATCAAGCATCCTCCCACCGCTGGGATGACAGGGCCCTGGGCGTAGAAGTAAACATACAAACCGCTGTACACGGGCTTATCTCCCATAGTATCCAGGATATCGGCAAAGCCGGCATCGCGCAGAACCGTGCTATTCTTATTGACCGCGCCAATTAACAAGCCGCCTCCAACCGCGATACCTACGTACTCAGCCTGGAAATCCCCGCCAAAGTACGAGAACTCCTCGCCGTTATATTTACCGGCACCAAACACGCCCTCAATATCAACGCCACCCAGCGGCCCCACATCGAAGTGATCCAGGGTGATCGTCCCCTCGAAACGCCACTCGTCATTGTCACGCAAGGCAATCGCGTATAGCGTGCCTTCATCCCCGATACTTCCAATCAAGTTGAGATAGACATCTCCTTGTAGGATGAACTCACCATCCTGATTCATCTCCAGCGAGACCCAATCCGTGCGCAGGAACACATCGAGGGCCAGATCCGAATACTGATAGACCTGATATTCCACCTGCGCGCCACCTTCCAGGCGCACAAGTTCCTGACTATCACCCACTGTCTCGAAAATCCCGGTCAGGCTCGCCGTATCGAAAGTGACCTCTGTCTTTGACAAGGCGTCGCCAGCCTCCAGGCCGGTCACGCCGTAGGCCTCGGTGCCATTGAGACCCTTCAGCGTTGGCTTGATCACCTGGAAGACCTCCTGGAAGCTCAAGCGGGTAGTGCAGGTGACACAGCTCGAGTCCTCCCATTCCGTGCACCAGTTGGACCACGTATCACGCGCCAAGTCCACAGCGTCGTTCGCCTCCCCTCCGACTTCCTCGTAGCCAAACGTCTCCGCCCAGGACATCACATCGTCCTCGACCTCCTCCCACCGGTCGTATGTCCGAACCCCGCCCGCAGTCGTGTCGGTGAGCGGACGATGGCTCGCCAGCGCCCGGAAGGCGGCCTGGCTCGCGCCATACCCGACAAAGAGGCCGGTCACGTCCGTATAGACCTCCGTCGATTCCCACTGGCTGTAGATCACCACCGCCACATCGGCCACGAACATTTCCTCCTCAGAGGAGATAGAGGCATCACGGTCCAGCGCGACGATCACAGCCCCTTCACTGCTGCCCATAAACTTGGCCGGAATGTCCATTTTCTCCGCCAGCGTGTCATTGGCATTCCGGTTTAGAAGCGGCCACATACTCGGGGCATAAGCGGCCAAGACTTGTAGACCATGCGTCATGCTCTGCGCCTGGGTGACCGCCACCGCAAACTGGCCGTCCAGATCATCCAGCGTGATCACCTGACCAGCCACGCCCTGCGCACTTATACTGCCACTGCGCCGCAGATCGCCGACATAGTCGCCCGCGCGTACATTGCCGTCAAACACGACGAAGCCACAGGCCCGCCCCGCTTCCCCTTGCTGAGTGCATGCCTCCAATGACTCTGGCGTGAGGTGGTCATCCTCCAGGAGCCGGGAGGGAATACCACCCAGCGTGCTGTGCTCATCCATACCCAGCGTGCTCGGCAGACTATCGTGATCCAACGGCGTGCTATAGCGGCGACTCAGCTTGACCGAGGTCAGCGTCATATCCAAGCCGGTCGCGCGGTATTTGACCGCCGGCGGGAATGGTTGCCAGCGCAATGCCCCTATGTCCCCATCGGGAAACCATTCGCTGTTGAACGTCAGGGTCACCGGGCTGCTGTTTGGGGGGCTGTTGGGCAACAGCAATCCGGGGATGCTGGCCTGGCTCAGCATCAGGGTCAGCGTGCGCGACAGGGCCTCGGCCACCGCCATCCCGTACTCGTCCGCACCGACAACGCTGTACTGCCACGTCGCAGGCCGCTCAACGAAGTCCCAGAACTCGTGCGCAACCACCGTCGAATCGCTCCTGAAGTCACCCGACAGCGGACGATTCCGGGTATCGACCTCCTTCACCCTCAACTGGAGTGTTTCCTCTGTAGGATAGGGGAGATGGAGATCTTCCTCAGTCTCCCCGCCCTGCTGCGAGTTATCCAAGAACCACAGCTCCATGCGGCGCGGCTTTACGTGAAATCCCCAGACATTCGTGCGCCATGCGGTGCTCCCAACCCGCACATACCCCGACACGCCGCCCACGCGCACGTAAAGGTCTAACGCTACATTAGAGAAACCCGGCGGGTCATAGTTGAAATCGTCCAGCGCCCCGGCCGCTGCGTTTAGGTTCAGACCTGGGTCCAGCTTGCCGCCGGTGGCATCCGAGAGCTGACGCCAGGCGTTCTCGGCCGGCATCGGCACGCCATGTGTCGGCGCGTCCACGAAACTCGCTGCCGCGACGTAAAGCGTGGCCTTGTTCGTGCTCGGCGCTGCGAACGAGGGCCAGGTAATCGCGCGCTCGGCCACGTCCACGACCATCTCGATGTGCCCCTCCGTGCCTACGGCTATCGCCGTCGCCCCGTGCGGTGCCATCGTAAGACGCCTGCGCCCCGTCAACACTCCAGACGTGCACACACTGTACTCCTCGCGGGAGGCGCCGTGACAGAACCGGGAGCCCGCCGCATATGCATGAAGGGTCCCCGTGTCGTAATAGTTGAGCGCCGCTCCCGCGTTGTTCAGGTATCCGCTAGTGATTTGACTGTCTCCGATGGTCACGCCAGCCCCCTCGAAAGCGACTTCGAAGCTCGCTGGAAAGCCGGTAGTGTAGGTATACGAAGCGCCAGTGGTAAAGGTGCCCTGTAATCCGGCGGGCGTAACCCGCGCGGCATCGGAGCTATAGGGCGGCACCAAAAACCCCAGGTTGTTGCTGACGCCGCCAGGCAGGCCGTAGGCTGTCGTCGCCGAAGCGCCCAAGGCGATACGTGTCTCATCGATATTCCCCGCCACAGGATGGAGACGCCACGGCAGGTTCCCATCCACCAGCACCGCGTCCGTCCCTAGCGACAACGGGTCAAAAGCGAAGCTGGTAGTGACGTTGGGGAAGACGCCGCTCACACGACCGCTAAAGGGCTCGCCACGGTGACCGACCGCGATACCATCCGGCATATCCAACAGCGTCTCGCCGTTGACCTCACTGGGCCAGAATTCCAGCCGCTTCACAGTGCCATAAAAGCGCGTGGTACCATTGCCAATTGCGTGGTTCACGATCCCCACAATCCTGCCGTCGACGTGCGCTCCCGTGGATCTGAGGCCAATGTCATAGAACTCAATGGGCCACGTCTCCCTCCCGTTGGACAGGGAACCGAAGCCGTAGGCGTGCGATAAGGAAAAGCTCTGCATGTCACTGGGGCAATCGGGATCCCCCGAGGTCGCGAGCCAGTACATCACGTCGTTGATCTGCCAGCCATTCGCCAACAGGATCGTCGCAGGTCCACCCACCGCCTTAGGTGTGTACGCAGTCTTGCTACAGGTGCGCGGCAGGCCTGGAGGCGACGCCATAGGAGGACTCAGTGCCAGCGCCGGCGGATTTGAGGTCAGGGGATCGAGGGTAATCGGTCCCCAAAAGCCCAGCATCTCATAGGTCTGGGGGCTTAGAGCCAGCACGACATACTGATAGCCTTCATATGGCATCAGGGTCGATCGGTCGTCGAAATAGTGATGCGGCAGGGTGCCCACGCCACTCACTTGCATCCAGTTGCCCGTCCCGGCCCGTCGGAACACCGCCACCGGAGGTGTCGCCTCGTCAACATTCGCCAATGTGACTCGCACGTAGTGCGCGCCGGTTGTGTCATCGGTCATCCACTGAACTGCCGACAGCCCTCCCAGCGAGGCAAGATAGCGATGCGTATCCGAGAAGTATGTGCTACCCTCCAGAATGGCCCACTGCCGCCCCAGGAATGTAACCTGACCGCCATCAGCGGCGGAACCGGCGCCGGAGGTATAAGTATAAGAAGCTGTGGCCTCGACCACCGCTCCCTCGTTCACCCGGCCCGTGACCGGTACGCCGGTATCTGTGATCAACACCGTCGTGCTGATCGGGCCGTTCTCGCCGGGTTGCGTGATCACGACCTCAATGGCTAAACCTGCCATCTCCAAAGAGGTGGAGGTCGCCTGAGTAGCTGTGATCACATAGCCGCACCCTTTCTCCGGCTCACAGGTGACCTCGAAAGTAGCGGGAACCGCGCCAGGGTCGACGGCGGGGCCATCCCCCAACTGTGCGCAATACTTCTGCTGCATGCTGGCGTTCCCGTAATGATCCAGCGCCTGCAGATGATAGTAGACGCTCGTCGGATAGGGCGGCACGTAATCATCACTGATCTCGACGCTCCCATTGTTCACCGGAAAACGCCGGATCAGTTCAAATGGTCCAGCCGGATTGAAGCTGCGCGAGAGCGTGATGAGCACGATGGACGGATCCAGCCCGGTGAGTGCCAGGGGAAGCGGATTGGCCGCGCAATTGCCCGCATCATATGGGATGCTGCTCAGCGGTGGCGCTGTCTGCGAATAGCGTGCCACCTTGACCGGACGGCCCATCCGGGACCAGTTTCCCGCATCATCCCGCACCTGTACCCGATACCAGAAGACCTGTCCCAGCGCGACGATGTCGGTGAGGCCATACATCTGCTCCATACCACTGGCGGCCTCTATATACTCGAGGCCCGTCGCCGGATCCCGCACAGGCTCCCAAGACTGGCGATCGAGGAGCAACGAGGGGCTCCGCGTGACGTAGAAGCGCAACGGCGTGCTCAGCTCCGTGGTATCGCTATACAGCCACGTGACGGTGACTTCGTTCGGCTGAGCCCCCGGGGCCGTTGCCATCCTACTGACGGGCTGAGGCGGCTGCACCTCGCGCACATCCACAGCCACGGTGGCACACCCCGCGTCGGCATCCAGCAGATCGACTGCGCACACTTTGTAATCCCACATCCCGTAGATTTGTACGGTGTCGGTCAAGGCCGCGGTCAGGTCCTCCGTAAAGTAGTAGGCAGGGAAGGTATTGGTCCCCCCAGGCGCATCTGGGTTCACCCCGACCAACAGTTCACACGTGCTACCTCCCCGCAGGCATTCGTCCTTTCGTGGTGTGACGTTTGTCCACGCCGTCGTACCGTGGGGGGCGCGATAGACGCGGTAGCCCACGGCGTTGAGAGCCTCCCGCCCGGCCCTGATGTCACCACTATTACCCTGATTCTCCGCCGGTGGATCCCAAATGAGGTAAACACGCCCGTCCCAGGCGTGGTAGAACTGCATCTTAGTCCAACTGTGGCGCTCTGTAACATCCGCCGCTCGGGTACTGCCGGGCTGCCCTAGATCGCTGGGGCCGGCCCACACCTCGCGCAGATGAGTAGGGACAGGGATGCCACTGCTGGTCTTGGGTACCGAGGCCGGTTCATAAGTGGTCCTCCCCGTGGAGTCAATGACGCGATATTCCAAGGTCTTCCCACTAGGAGCCCCTGTATCGAGAAACGCCCGGCCCGTCGCCAGTCCTACCCGATAGAAGCGCTCGGAGAGTAGCTCTGCGCGTCCCGCATCGCTCTGCAGGCGCTGATAGACCTCCGCGTCGGTCAGCGGAGAATCATCAGCGGAATCCCGCAGGTCATAACGCAACTGTTCCAGCAGCGCGCTTCCCAAGATCGCCGCCATAGCGGAGGGGCTGCTGGCGAATGACGCCACCCCGATCTCCTGCCAGACACCGCCCTCAACCCGGCGCTGGACTGTAAAATACCGTGTCTCCGTGGGAGTCGTGGCAATGAGCGCGAAGTTCTGCATCTGAGCTGTGTTCTGGCCCGATCGCCAATGCAGCACTACGGTCCGCCCACCAGCGTCTGTACGTTGGGCCCAGCTCACAATCAGCGTGTCCCCCGGTGACGGCAGGCCAGGCCTGAGCACCAGGGGCAGGAAAATCATATGTTGCGGCGCAGTCCCATTCCCGGTCAGGGGCGGTCCATCCGCTAGGGACCCGGTGACACCCGCACCGGGAATTGCACCTAATAGCAGTGCCACGAGAATGACGGCGCTCATCCAGATCCGAGACCAGTTCTGCCGCCTATACAAAACTTGCCCAGTCCGATTCCTAGCCATGGCTACCCTCCTTCTCTGACACGACCGCTACCCAGCCACACCCGACCAGCGCTCTGCCGTCGGCTCTTCAACGGATGACCGTTGGGTCAACCCATCGAAGTCCCCCCCTCTGCCTCGGCCCGTAGTGCATCGTCAATGAGCCGTGCAAGCAACGTCAGCAATTGATCCAGGTCGGCAACATTGTGGGCCACACCAGTTTCCACATCGATAAGGCGGATCCTCACGCGCCGTTCCTGTCCCACCCAACAACGCAGGATGAAACTCACGCGCAAAGCATCGGGGTCAGCATCAGTCGAACGTTGAACCGTCATATCCTGCATCGTTAGCACTCCTCACATCCGTGGATGCTTTCAGCATACTCGATGCCTCTCGTGGAACTCTCGTGGCGGTGTCGTGGAATGGGGAGACGGCGCCAAAACGAGAGAAAGACCGAGAAATACGTTCAGTCCGAGGAGGTACAACAGCGGAACGGGCCAGTCTCACGCATCCGCGCGCAGCACAGCCAAGTCGCGCTGGATCGTGCGGACACTGACGCCCAGGGTCTCAGCCAGTTGCGCCGTGGTAGGGTTGGCCCCTTGGGATCGCGCCTCGCGCATGAGACGAGCCAGACGGGCACGCCTGAGCGCAATCGCGCCCTGTGCACGCTTCACGGCCACATCCGCCGGCCCGGCATCAGGCGTCCACCGGACCCGAACGAGGCGCGCCCCTTGCGACGCGGGTAATTGGCGGGTGACCACACCATCGCCGCGCGCCGGGACCATCCCTCGCGCCCGCAGCGCCTGCATCAGACGTCGCGTAGTGGGGTTGCGATAGAAAAACGTCTGACGGGCGTCTTCATCCTCCAGACGCGCGGCAACGGTCAGCAGGTGATCGTAGGCGACAGAGAACTGGCGCTGAGCCTGATCCTCATAGCCACTGACCTGGAGGGCAAGCGCGTGAGCGTAGTAGATCTCGGGGATGACCTCCTGGCTGACCTCCCCCTGAGCCAAGGCCAGCATAGCCCTGCGGGTCTGGGAAAGCGCTTCGCCGTCCTGACCCAGGCCGAGATGGGCCAGGCCCTGATAGGCCAACAGCTCCGATAGATAGCCCAGGCGACCGACACGTTCGCTTACCGCATAGGCCTCCTGGAAGCACGATAGCGCCGCGCTGTACGCCCCGTCCACCCACAACGCATATCCCAAGGCGGCCAATGCAGCCGCCTCCCATGCGGCCTGCTTGTGATCACGGAAGGCAGCCAGAGCTTCCTTGGCGTATACCGCCGCTCGGCGGGCCTCTCCGTCATCATGATACAGCAACGTGTACGCCAGATTGTACTGGCTGATCGCCAGCCGCACGGGATCGCCCAAGCGACGGCTTATGGCAAGTGCCTGCTCCATGGTGCGCAGGCTGTCCGCCGAGCGGCCTAGATAATCCTGGACTAGCGCCAATCCTTCCAGAGCCTCAGCTTCCTGTCGCTCCAGCCCCAGGTCACGGCAGATGCTCAACTCCTCTTGGACAACTGCCAGCGCCGCCATCATCTGGCCAGTGTGGACGAGAGCCAGCCAGACCCCGCGTAGTACCTGCGTCATACAGAGGCGTAGCCCTTGCTCCAAGGCAATCGAGCGTGCTTCATAAAAATCCGGCAACGCTTGGGTGTGACGCCCTTCCCCCTGTTTCCCGAACCCCCTCAGGGTCAGCGCCCGAACGACGTCAGCATGCGATCTGCTTGCGCGCGCAAGGGAAAGTGCGCGTTCAGCGCTCCGTATGCTCTGGGCGTACTGCCCAATCTCCTGTTGCACAGCGGTCAGGGCCAGCAAGGCTTCCAACTCCACCTCTCCATCCCCTGCCTCACAGGCGAGCATCAGGGCATCCAGGGCAACGTCTTGGAGCTTAGACTGCTCCCGTAGGCCAAGGGCTAACCACACCCGGCGCACCAACCGGGGAGCTTCCGCCATCGGAGCAGTCGACAGCAATCGTGAAACGCGCCGATATTCCCCCCTGGCGAGCGCAATGTCCACCTGCAGCAGGCAAGCAGCCTCGCGATGAACTGGGGAAGCTCGAACCCGTGTCAGGTATTCACGCGCGCTGGTCCAATCGCCCCGCCACCGAGCCAGCCGCGCCAGACGCAGCGCGGCCTCAGGGGAGTCCACCCGCAGCACCTGCGGCGTGGACCTCTCACGTGCCAGCGGGCTCGCAGCACGAATCGCCTGTGCGAGCGCTTGGGTGGCTGGCTCCGGGGTCGTGGCCAGCTCGTCGGCCGCCAACGCCACGAAACGATCATACGCAGCCAGGGCCGCGCCGCGTCGTCCTACCTCACAGTAGAGCTGCATCAGCAAACGCAACGCCCTTTCGTCGTAGGGCTCGGCCTGAGTCAAGTGCTCAGCCAAAGGGAGAGCAGACGCGAAACTCCCCTCTTGCGACAAACGACTACAGGCGCGGTGCAACAGGCGCACATACTGCAAATAGAGGGCCTCTCGCTCCACCACCAGCCAGCCATCACCGCTGCCTTCCAATAGATCGCCCCGATACAGCGACAGTGCATGCAGCCAGTCCTCTAGGCAGTCCCCCCTCGCGCCTTGTCGGAAAGCCTCCACGTCCAACCTCCGGCTTCGCCGGGACAGGAAAGCCTCCTGGGTATTGCTCTCCAGGGGTAGGCCGGGAAAGGCACGACGCAGCAACCAGAGCAAGTCGCTCAACTTGCGACGCGCTGTACTCTCCGGCAGATCGGGGAAGAGCAATCCAATGAGATGAACCCGCCTGCGGATCTCGGGGCGCAGCAACAACACCGCCAAGAGACTGTGGGTACGGTAAGGAGGCGGCGAGAGGAGATGCCCTCCGTACGTGATCCGGAGGCGGCCCAGCAACTCAAACCTGAACCCCGTTGGCGAGTCCTCATCCCCACCACGCGCCGACAAAGGCACGCGCGACGCTGCCCTGCCAGACTGTCCCGCCACCATGCCCCCTTTCACGCCGCGCCGGCAGCATTCTTCCGAAGCATGGAGCCTTGAGGACCGCGAGATCAGTTGAAGTGAAGACCGGGGATCTCAAATGCTGCCGCCGCTCACGCCCCAATTATAGGCCACACGGGCAGAGATGTCACTCGTCGAGCGTGCGTCATGAATACAAAATCAGAGGGGAGACACAAACAAGTGGCTGTTACCTTTGAGGCAACAGCCACCCAGCATGCAAACAAATTGGAATACACTACGGGCACAGAAGTCCCGATCGCCTAGTGGGTTAGGTAGTCGGCTCCTC
>CAZHBB010000068.1:6715-15950 GCA_964530185.1 uncultured Anaerolineales bacterium | reverse complement strand
ACAAAGAAATCCGCGGTGGGCCGGGCGCCTACGCGCAGCGTACGCTGGATCTCGGCCTGCTCCTGGACCGACAGTGGCTGCAGAAACCCAAAGACCCATGTCCATAACTGGCGCCAGAACGAGCCGACATACCCCAGGCGCCGCCTGACCACCATGGCAGGGATAGGCGCTCGACTTAAGATCTCCTGGGCCATGTCCCCAAAGAGGAAACGCCCTACCAGCCCCTCGTTGCCAGCGCCCAGGATGATCAGATCGTAGCCCTTGGGAAGCTCAGAGAGAATCCCCAGCGCAGGGCCTGGCGCCTGTACAACCCTGGCCTCTACCCCTTGGCGGACCTCAAGGGGCAGGCGTTCGAGCAAGGCCTGCAGTCGTTCCTGCCCCAGCACAATCTCCGCAGGACCCAGATTGACGTTGGCCACGTAGAGCGCTGTGATCTGGGCCTGGGGTGCAAGCGCCCGAGCCAGACCGAAGGCCCGTGGGGCGTTGGGGCCTCCGGCAGCCGGGATCAGGACACGGCGGATCGGCTGCTTAAGACTGCCCCGCTGCACGATCACCTCACAGGCGACCCCCTGCACCACAGGGTCGAGGATGTGTCCCATCGAGAGGCGACGCTTTGGGGGGCGTGCGGGCGCGCCGATGAGGAGGAGGTCCGCGCTGTAGAGCCGACTCTCAGCCACAACGGCAGCCCCCACATTGCGACCCGCACGCGTGACGACCTCAAGTGCAATGCCCTCACAGTCTTGCGGCGCCTCGAACCAGGATGGCGGATGACCACGACGGGTTACCGTCACCAATCTGATCTCACCATGCAGGGCGTGGGCCAGGGCAAGCGCGGTGGGCACCAATGCCCTCAGGTCCTCCTGTTGCCCAATAGCGACCAGGATGCGGTGGGCACGCTGGTGGAGGGGTTCAATTCCGTTCATGGGCTCCCAGGCGGACCCTCCGGATGAGACAGAACCCGCAGCACCAGGAAGTGGGAGAGGCCCAGAATTCGTAGTGGTGTGCGCTCCAACGCATAGGTCAGGCGCCGCAGGGCGCCGCCCAGCCGGGGGTGACGAGCGACGATGTTGTCATAGCCCGCGAAGATCTGCGTGTGCACCACCACGCGTACAGGTTGATGGGCAAACAAACGTCGCAGGCCACCGCTGGTATACACCCGTACATGGGGAGCCAGACGGCGGCGGAGGAAGTTCGGCAGCCAGTTGACCAACGGCTTATTGCCGAAATGATACTGGCCACGCCAGTAGATGCCGTGGGTCTCAAAAGGGTACCCACGATTGGGGACGAAGATCACCAGATGGCCACCGGGCTTTACCACGCGTACCATCTCGGCTGCACAGGTGAGATCATCCTGGGTGTGTTCCAACACCTCATGCGAGAAAGCCACGTCGAAGCTGTCATCGGCAAAGGGCAACGACTCACCCATAGCCAGCGCCACACGGCCACCGCGGCGGTAAGCCTCGTGCGCCCGGTCGTGCTCTACCTCGACACCCCACACCCAGGGCGTAAAGCGCTTGAAAGCCTGCATGTACATCCCCACGCCGCATCCCACATCCAGCACACGACGTTGATCCAGGGGGACGTAGCGGCGTACCAGCGCCAGACGACGTTCCTGCCCGGCACGCCATACAAACGAGGGATTCCCCCGCAGAGCAGCCTGATCAGCTTCCCGTTCGTTCAAGCCGGCTCCCTGTGCACAACTCAACTCGACTTCTCAACCGCCTCACGTTGACATGGCCCCTGGGCCATGCTATGATAGTTTTAAGGAATACAACAGCGAACGCCACCTGACTCCACCCAGGGACCCAAGGCCTACTTGACATTATCCCACACTCCATAGGGAGGGGAAGCTCTACCGGCCTCGCTGACCATCTGTTTGGCCCTTACTCTGAGTGAGGAGGAATACCATGGCAAGGTTGTCGCGTGTTGACAGATTGTCAGGCGCCCTACACGAACTACAGAGCAGCGTGGCCGACATTCAGGCTTCGGCCATTGTGAGCGTCGATGGGTTAATCATCGCCTCGGCCTTGCCCAGCGGGGCCGGTGAGGACCGGGTGGCCGCCATGTCGGCCGCGATGTTGTCGCTGGGAGAGCGTATCGCCCAGGAGTTGGGGCGGGGGGAGCTGGAACAGGTCTACGTAAGAGGTGATCGTGGGTACGTGATCCTCATGAGCATCGGAGAGGAGGCTGTACTCACGGTGCTGGCCCACGAGCGGGCCAAACTGGGCCTCGTGTTCCTGGAGATGCGTCGCGCTGTCGAACGCCTGGTACGGCTGCTGTGATTCCTCAAACAGGGTAACCGGTCAAGCCACATCACCGCAGGGAGTCGTGGCCCTGCGTCTTTGTCTCTTGAAGGTCTTGTGACGGCCTCCCAGGCCGCTATAATGGAGCCCATGAAAGAGAACCGCGTGACACCACTGCGCCAGCAGTATCTGACGCTCAAGGCACGTTACCCAGACACCATCCTCTTCTTCCGGCTGGGTGACTTCTACGAGGCCTTCGACGAAGATGCAGAGATTGTCTCTCGCGAGTTGGATCTGATCCTCACGTCGCGGCCTGTAGCCAAGGGGACTCGCGTCCCCATGGCTGGTGTCCCCCACCACGCCGTCGAGGGGTACATCGCCCGACTGGTGGAAAAGGGGTATCGGGTCGCCATCGCCGAACAGGTTGGCGAGCCGACCGGCCGTGGGCCCATGGAGCGCCGGGTGGAACGGGTAATCACCGCAGGGACTCTCACCGAGCCGACGATGCTCGAGGAACGGCGTCCTAACTATCTGGCGGCGGTCGTGATCGAGGGGAATCGCGTGGGCATAGCCTACGCGGAGATCTCCACTGGGGAGTTCGCGACCACACAACTCAGCGCTCGCACGCCTGAAGCGGCCCTGGCTGCTGCGCGCCAGGAGCTGACACGGCTACAACCCCGAGAGGTGCTGATCCCTAACCCAGGCTCCTGGAAGGAGCAACGCACCGGTGAACCACTCCGTCGCCCCGAACACGCGCTCCGGGATCACTTGCCCGCTCAGTTCACCCCCTGGCCGGTCTACCGATTCGAAGTCTCCAGCGCCCGCCAGACGCTGTTGGAGCACTTCGGGGTAAGGACCCTGCAAGGCTTTGGATGCGAGGGTAAACCCCTGGCGATCCGGGCCGCCGGTGCCGTGTTGAGCTATCTTCAGGAGACCCAACAAGGCCTTCTGCCCCAGATCATCGGGCTGCGCACCTATTCCACCGACCGATTCATGGCTATCGATGCCTCCACCTGGCGTAACCTGGAGATCACGGAGACCCTGCGCCGTGAGCGCAAGGGTTCACTGCTGGACGTGCTGGATGAGACGGTCACACCGATGGGAAGTCGCCTCCTACTGACCCGTCTGGCCCATCCCCTGCTGGACATCGCCGAGATCGAAGAACGGCTTGACCACGTCGAGTGGTTCTACAGGGACGGATTGCTGCGGGCGGAGACACGTCAGACGCTGAAACGCATCGCCGACCTGGAGCGTATGGCGACGCGCGTGCTCACGCAGCGTGCCAGCCCCAGGGACCTGGTGGGCATCCGCACCACGCTTGAAGGCGTGCCAGGACTGATTGAGCAGCTCCAGGCGGGAGGCCCAGCCTCCCTGCTGGACGAGCTGGAGCCTCTTCCCGAGGTCGCCACGTTGATCGCCTCAGCCATCGTGGACGATCCACCCGCCCAACTCAGCAGCGGCGGGACCATCAGGCCCGGATACTCCAGTGAGCTAGACAGCATCATCTCCGCCAGCAAGAACGCCCGGGAGTGGATCGCCGGACTGGAACGCAAGGAACGGGAACGCACAGGCATCAAAAACCTGAAGGTTGGATACAACAAGGTCTTCGGCTATTACATCGAAGTGACCAAGGCCAACCTTAATCTGGTGCCCGAGGACTACATCCGCAAACAGACGCTGGTAAACGCAGAGCGCTACATCACCCCAGAACTTAAGGAGTACGAGAGCCTGGTATTGAACGCCGAGGAGCGCATCGCCGAGTTGGAGAGCCGTCTGTTCCGCGAGATCTGCCAGCGCATTGCTCCCCACGTTCCCAAGCTGCTGGGCACCGCCCGCGCCCTGGCGCGCATCGATGTGGCCGCAGCGCTGGCGGAGGTCGCCGTGCGGAACCGTTACACCCGTCCGACGTTCGACGAGGCGCCCGTGTTGTGCATCCGCGAGGGACGGCATCCCGTGGTCGAGCTGGCCCAGCGCGAGCCCTTCGTCCCCAACGATTTGGAGATGGACGAGCAAAACCGCATCCATATCGTCACCGGCCCCAACATGGCTGGTAAGTCCGTCTACCTGCGTCAGACGGCCCTGATCGTCCTCATGGCGCAGGTCGGAAGCTTCGTCCCCGCCGATGAGGCCCATATCGGGATCGTGGATCGGATTTTCACCCGCATTGGCGCTGCGGACGAGCTGGCCGCCGGCCAGTCCACCTTCATGGTGGAGATGGTTGAGACGGCCAACATCCTCAACCACGCGACCCCACGTAGCCTCCTGATCCTGGACGAGATCGGGCGTGGGACCAGCACCTACGATGGACTGGCGATCGCCTGGGCGGTGGTGGAGTACCTGCACAACCACCCCGAGCGGCGGGCCCGCACTCTCTTCGCCACCCATTACCACGAGCTGATTGAGTTAGCCCAACAGCTACCCCATGTGCGAAACTTCAATCTGGCCGTGGCAGAGGAGGGGCATGAGGTCATCTTCCTGCACAAAGTGGTGCCCGGGGGCGCGGACCGCTCCTATGGGATCCACGTGGCCCGGCTGGCGGGCATCCCCGCGCCCGTGGTGCACCGCGCCGAGGGACTGCTGGAACAACTGGAGAGCGGGGAGTTTCGCCCCGGGACAGAGGAGACAGCGCTGGAGGCTTTCCAACCGGTGCTCATCGCCCAGGAACACCCGGTGATCGAGGAGCTGCGGCAGCTCGATCTCAATAGCATGACCCCCCTGGACGCGCTGAACACACTCTATCGCCTGCAAAAGCGCCTCCAATCAGGCCCGCAGCAAGAAGAAGAAGGCTAAACCGGGACGTAGCGGTTCACCGTTGGGGTGAGAAGCCCCACGGATCGTTGGGAAATGGTGAGCAGAATGTCCTCGGGTCAGCGTCGCTGGGGGTGGTGAGCACGCGCCCTTACCATCTCGACGATGCCGTCATGACCCACCGGGACCCTGTGCCCCGCCTCACACCGCAGGGTATGGAGGTCGCCCCAGTCCAAGGGTTGACCACATTGCGGGCAGCACAGGAAGGAAACGAGAGGCCGGGGGGGCAGCGGCTCACAGGCCCCTGGCTTTGAGGCCCAGACCAGGTCATAATCCTCCTGCCAGGGACGGATCTGGATCATCTCCAGCGACAACTCCTGCAGATAGGCCTCCAGCGCTTCGGCGGAGTAGGTCCGGCCTGGCAGCCAGCGCGCATCCCTCCCGATGCGATTGGTGGTGAGCAGGAGCCCTCCAGGCCTGAGAACCCGCACCATCTCCGCCAACACACGCCGGGGGTCAGGCATAAACTCCAACGCCTCCAGGCAGGTCACGACCTCGAAGCTCCCGTCGGGAAATGGCAGCGTCGTCGCGTCATCCCAGACGAAGAGACACCGATCCTTCCAACGCGCGGTCTTCGCCACAGCCTGGGCAAGCATCTTGCGCGAGAGATCCAACCCAATCACCTTGCCACGAAAGCCGACCTCCGGGAAAAGCGCCCGCGGCAGGCGCGCGGTCCCCGTCGCCACATCCAGCACCACCGGGTTGGGGAATGAGAAGACCGCGTTGACCAGTGGTCGAGCGAGAAAGTACCGCTCGTAGCGCGTGTCAAACCGCTTGATGCCATCATAGAGATGGGCGGACCAGTCATAGAGTAGCGCTACTACTTTGCGGCCGAGGTAGGCACCTTCGGCGATGATCAACTGCCAGTAAAGAACGGCAATCAGCAGGAGCAGACCCGCTCCGGCCACGAGCCACACCATCTATAACCCCCAGGCCAACAGCAGTACCATCATCACCACCCACGGACCAACCATGCGCCGATAGAAAGATCTGGGAGGGCGGTGGGCCCACACGACCCAGCCTGGCACTGCCAGCAGCACCAACCAGCCCGCCAACACCGCCCGTTGGTGCCACGCCAGATACCCGGCGCCGATCAGCGGCGCGATCAAAGAGAACAGATTCCCGCAGGAGAAGCAACCGACCATCGCCGTGGCTACCAGAGCTGGCACCGCGGACTGCGCAAGATCCCCCGTCACCACCGCTGCCCCAAGCAGCCACGGGAACCCTACCATCGCCGCAGCGTGCCACAAAGGGCCGGGTTCGCCCTTGCCCTCACGCCACAATGTCGCCAACTCCGTCCAGGCCAGAAAACACAGCGTCAAGAGCAAAGGCTCCCGCCCCAGGCCCCAACCCAATGCCAGGCTGACAAGCGCGGCCTCCAGCGCCTGCCACAGTGGGGCCTCCAAAGCAGGGCGACCGACCTCACGCCACCACGCACGGGCGCGGGCTAACCTTTGATGAAGTCGCGCCCCAGGCGTGCCAGGTTGCAGATAGGGCCATCGCTCCAAAGGGATCTCTCGCGTCCATCCCGTCCATTGATGCAGAGGCGTGGCGAAGTCCGTCCGCCCAACCCGACTCCATAGGGGTTGCCACCCACCGAGAATGAGAGCCACCATGAAGGCCAGACGCTCCGGCATCTCGCCAAACGCCTGTGGAGCCGCTGCCCAGACGCCAGCGAGCGCTGCCGCGGTTGGCAAAAGCAGCCAGCCACCCCCGAAACCGGAGGGCAGAGAGTCTGGCCCGCGACGCTCACGGATCTCGGTCATAGC
This sequence comes from uncultured Anaerolineales bacterium, assembly GCA_964530185.1. Lineage (GTDB taxonomy): Bacteria > Chloroflexota > Anaerolineae > B4-G1 > SLSP01 > PWVB01. The sequence goes on along the minus strand of CAZHBB010000068.1, from coordinate 9,130 downwards.
ATCCCTTCTGACCCCGACGCCGATGGGGGCTGGGATTGTGAGCCCTGCGCCATGGACCTGGCACTCTGTTCGCAGGGCTCCACATGGACATAAGCGCGATCAACCTCTGGCAGGCTCTCGACGCGGTGGCGCACGGCATCGGAGATCGCGTGTGCCTCGGCCAATGGCAGTGTGCCGTCCACGTTGATATGCAGATCGGCGATCAACTGTGGCCCCACATGCTCCGTCAACACCTGATGCACATTCAGCACACCACGCACGGCCTGTGCCTCGGCGACGATCTTATCCCTCAGCTCAGCCGGCGCGGCCCCGCCAGTGAGATACCGGATGTTGTCCAACCACACGCCCGCCGCGGCCCGCAGGATCCAGAGGGCCACCAGCGCACCGGCGACCGGATCCGCCAGGGGGTGAAGCACCCGTGAAAACAGGGTACCGACAAAAGCAGCCAACGAGGTCAACACATCGGACAGATTGTCTTTCGCCGCGGCATCCAGCGTCGGGCTGTGGCTCTTCCTGGCAATGGCATGGACTCCCCCATACATCCCGGCCTTGACCCCCGCACTGAGGACCAACACCAGCGTGGGCCAACCGGCGGGCACGACCTGTCCGCCGTGCAGGAAACCTATGAGCGCCGCCCGACCAGCCTCTACAGCCGCCAACGTCATCGCGGCCGCCACCACCAGACCCGCCAGGGCTTCGAAACGACCATGGCCCTGCGGATGGGTTGCATCAGGGGGACGGAGGGAGAGCCAAAGCCCTAGAGCCATCAGGCAGGAATACACTACGTCAGAGGCCGAGTTCGCTGCATCGGCATACAGAGCGGAGCTTCCGGTGAGTCGCGCGACCACCCCCTTGCCCAGGACAAGGAGAACGTTCCCTGCCAACGTCATCGCCAGCGCCCACGCCATAAGCCGGCGTCGACGCTCATCGGGCTGAGCCTCTCGGACAGTCTGCATAGCCACGGATGACACCTCAAGGTCGAGGGTATCGGAAGTCATAGATCTGGCCCACACGCTTCCAGGATTCACCACAGGTACACTGGAACCCCTCGTCATGCGCCTCAGTGAGGGGAGCCCCACAGGCCGGACAGCGGAAGAGCACCCCCGCGGGTGCCGGTTTGCCTGTCGGCGGGGCCATGGCGCGCACAAAAACACTGGGGCTGAGTTGCCAAAGCTCTCCGGTCCATTGTATCAGGCCATCCAGGGTTACCAATAGCCGCGTTGGCACCCAACGTTTGAGTAGCCCAACCCGAAAGTGGGAGACCGTACGTACTCCATCCCGCTGCAGGCCCACCGCCGCGAGCTGCTGCCACACCCAACGCGGGTGGAAGTCGAAGTTGAGCTCCACGAACTCCACCGGCTCCGGGTCAAAGGGCGACCAAGCCTGGCGACGCAGGAGATAGCGCACGATGGCCTTCAGGTTGTGCTTGTTGGCGAACTCCAACACAAAGGCCCCCCCAGGCCCCAACACCTGCGCGATCTGGTGCAACACCGCTGGGGCATCCACCGCATGATGCAACGTCCGGATCATGGTGACCGCGTCGAAGCTTGCAGGTACAAAGGGCAGATGATAGAAGTTGGCCTGGACAAAGACGTAGCGAGGGCCGCCATCGGAGCGCCCGTTTTCCAGCCGCTCCACCGCCTGCTCAAGCTGCGTGCGGGCATAGTCCAGCAACACGACCGTGTCGTACCCCTGATAGAGATCCACCAGCCTACCGAAGCCAGCGCCGATCTCCAGCAGCCTCCGACCGCGCGGAGGAAGCAGGTGCCGCAGGGCTATCCGCTCCGCGCCGTCCTCGTAGCTCCGTGATGCGGTCCAGAACTCGGTGCTGTAACGTGACCCCTCATAGTTGCAGACAGGGCGTTCCCGATCCGACATTATGGCTCGATCAACTCCTCTAAGGTATCCGGCAGGGCCTGCATAAAGGCGGCGACCGGACGCAGCACAGCGCGTAGCTACTCAATCGCGGGCCATACCGGTCTCCGCTAGCTGGATCTTCACCGCCACCTGCATCACCACTGGCGTTGTGGTGCTGACCGGTACTCGCGTGCTGAGCTCGATGGGCAGCACTGCCCCCTGGGACAGGCTCAGCCGAACTGTGCCGTTGGTGGCTCCTCCATCCACAGCCTCTGCGCCAGCCCCCTTCTCTGGACACTCAACTCAGTCACGCCACACACCTCCGCCATAGCCTAACGCCTGCAAAGCGCACCGCCTGCTATGGCCCGCATTCCTTCTCACTGCCTCGGAGGACAGCGGACTACTATGCTATCACGCTTGGCCCCATTGACAACGGTCCGGGTTCGGCGCACTCATGGCATCGCCCGTGCAATCCCAGAGACGGTCAAGTGCGCCCTGCGCCCCGAGAAGATCCCTTCGGACTGCGACGCGTCAGCGTCGCTTTGCTGGGCAGCGAGG
>CAZHBB010000068.1:3268-6615 GCA_964530185.1 uncultured Anaerolineales bacterium | reverse complement strand
GGGTCAAAAGCGGCGACACGTCGCCGCACTCCAAAAGGGGCACACGCCGCCGAACCTGAGCTCAGGATGCCGATCGCCTGATCTGTGTTATCATAAGACACGGTTCAGAGCCGACATCAATCAGAGAGAGTCTCTTTGAGGGGGGTGCGATGGAGAGCCTGAAACGCAGAATAAGGCTGGAGGGACGGAACCTCGGCCACGGCATTCTGAAGATCGACAGCGTCGTCAACCATCAGGTCGATGCAGCCCTCATGCTCGAGGCGGGGGCGGAGTTTGCCCGCCAGTTCGAGGGCACCCATCCCACACGTATCCTGACCGCCGAGGTGTCGGGCATCATCCCGGCCATGGCGACAGCCTACGCCATGGGCCTGCCGCTGGTCTACGCGCGTAAGCACAAGCCGGTGACGATGGCGGAGCCGGTCTTCGTGGAGTTCGCCCCCTCCCACACAAAGGGGGGAGAGGTCTCCCTGATGGTCTCACCGGAGTTCCTCCACGCCGGCGACCGGGTGCTGATCATCGATGACTTCCTCGCCACCGGTCAGACCATCCTGGCCATGGCGCGTATCGTAGCCCACGCTGGGGCCACGCTGGTGGGTATCGGCACCCTGATCGAGAAATCCTTCGAGGGTGGACGCGCGGCTCTCCAGCCCCTGGGTGTCCCTGTCGTCTCCCTTGTCGTCATCAAGGAAATGCGAGACGACGGCACCATCATCTTCGCAGAATAGCGGAAGTATGGCACAGGAAACGATCGTCATTCTGGACTTCGGATCCCAATACACCCAGCTCATCGCCCGCCGGGTGCGCGAGCAGCATGTCTATGCCGAGATCCTGCCATGGAACGCCGGGGCTGAGGCGCTGGCTGCCCTGCAGCCCAAAGGGATCATCCTATCCGGCGGGCCTAACAGCGTCTACGACGACGGTGCACCGACCGTGTCAGATCACGTGCTGGAGGCAGGCGTGCCCGTGCTGGGCATCTGTTACGGCATGCAGGTTCTGGCTCAGCGGTTGGGGGGGCGTGTCATGGCCGGCATCACCCGGGAGTATGGGCCGGCGACGATCTTCGTGGTGCGCCCCGAAAGCGCCCTCTTCGCTGGTCTGCCAACGAGTCTCACCGTATGGATGAGCCATGGCGATCATGTCACGGAGCTCCCGCCGGGCTTTGAAGTATTGGCGCGCAGCGAAAACGATGTGGTCGCCGCCATTGGGGACGAGCAGCGCCACATCTACGGCACACAGTTCCATCCCGAGGTGCGGCATACGCCGCTGGGCAGAGAGATCCTACACCGTTTCCTGTTCGATATCTGCGGCTGCCGGGGGCAGTGGACCACGGAAGCCTTCATAGATCAGGCCGTCTCTCAGATCCGCGAGCAGGTCTCCGGGGAGAGCGTGATCGTCGGCCTGAGCGGTGGCGTGGACAGCTCTGTGGTCGCAGCTCTGACCCACCGTGCCATAGGGGACCGACTGACGTGCATCTTCGTGGATACAGGGCTGCTGCGGCGGGATGAGGCCGATCAGGTGCAGGCGACCTTCCGCGAGTCCATGGGGGTACAACTGATCAGTGTAGACGCCTCGGAGCAATTCCTCTCGCGACTTAGCGGCATCACGGACCCAGAGGCAAAACGCCGTATCATCGGCGAGTTGTTCATCCGCATTTTCGAGGCTGAGGCACGTCGTCTTAACGGGGTAAGGTTCCTGGCCCAGGGGACGATCTACCCTGATGTCATCGAGAGCGCCGGCACGGCCTCGGCACGCAGGATCAAGTCCCACCACAATGTAGGTGGGCTGCCCAGCGACATGGACCTGACCCTGGTTGAGCCACTGCGAGACCTGTTCAAGGACGAAGTGCGCCAGGTGGGCCTGGCACTGGGGCTGCCGGAGAGGCTGATCTGGCGGCACCCCTTCCCTGGTCCAGGACTGGCTGTACGGATCCTCGGCGAGGTCACGCCAGAGCGCGTGGCTGTGCTCCAGGCCGCGGACGCCATCTTCCTGGAGGCCCTGTGGGAGGCTGGACTCTATCGGGAGACCTCCCAGGCCTTTGCCGTGCTGTTGCCGATCCGCAGCGTGGGGGTCATGGGAGATGGCCGTACCTATGCCCATGTGGTAGCTCTGCGCGCCGTCACCACCGACGACTTCATGACGGCGGATTGGGCACGCCTGCCCTATGACGTGCTGGCCAAAGTGGCCAACCGCATCGTCAATGAGGTGCCCGGGATCAACCGTGTGGTCTACGACATCAGCAGCAAACCCCCGGCGACCATCGAGTGGGAATAAGCGTCCCCCAAAGCACACCTGTCAGACTCCGCGCGTCTGCGTGAACATCCCGGCCGTGGTGGCAAAAACCGACGATGGTGCTACCATAAAGAGGTACACCCATCGAGAGTGCACAGGGCCAGGTTATCCATACGGTTGAGAGCCATCACGAGACGTGGGACGACATCCATCAACCATTGTCGAGGTCGTACCTGGAAGCACTGGCGCACGGTGTGGGATCCAGGCAGGCGACCGTCTGCTGCGCATCAACGGCCTCCCACCGCGCGACGTGATCGATGTGCAGATCCTGGCGGGTGAGCCCGAGCTTGAGCTTGTGGTGGAACGGGGAGGCCAGGAACACCGATGCACCGTCCAGCGCCGCTATGGCGAGCCATTAGGGCTGGTCTTTGCTGGAGAGCTGTTCACCGACCGAATCCGTGTCTGTCGCAACCACTGCCCGTTCTGTTTTGTGAGCCAGATGCGCCCTGGCCTGCGGCGCTCACTCTATCTACGCGATGATGATTACCGGCTCTCCTTCCTGCATGGCAACTATATCACCCTCACCAACCTGGAAGAGGAGGACTGGGAACGGATTGCGGAACAGGCGTTGAGTCCTCTCTTCATCTCAGTTCACGCGACCGAGCCTGAGGTTCGAGCGAGGCTTCTGGGCAATCCAGAGGCGGGAGAGATCATGGCCCAGCTCATATGGCTTGCCGAGGCTGGGATCGAGATGCATACCCAGGCGGTGTTGGTGCCGGGTGTCAACGACGGCCCCCACCTCGAGCGCACTATCGAAGATCTCAGTACCCTATACCCCGCGGTGCGGGATCTCTCAGTGGTGCCAGTGGGGCTGACGCGCTGGCACAGCCCGGGTATACGATCCTTCCGGTCCGACGAGATGCATGCGGTGCTCGACCAATGCCGGGGGTGGCAGCAGAGGCTGCGGCAGGACATAGGTACCGGCTTTGTCTACCCATCCGATGAGTGGTATCTGCGGACGGGACAAGCGGTGCCACCGATCACCGCCTACGACGGGCTGTTACCCGCGATGATCGAGAATGGCGTGGGGATGGTACGGCGCTTCCTCGACGGCCAGG
>CAZHBB010000068.1:0-3168 GCA_964530185.1 uncultured Anaerolineales bacterium | reverse complement strand
TTTGGTGAGAGTGTCACCGTCGCTGGCCTGCTCACCGTCGGGGACATCCTCGATGCTTTGGCGCAACACCCATTGGCCGACGCCATCATCGTACCTGGGGAGATCTTTCGCGGGCCTGACGGGCGCTCCCTGGACGACCAGACACCGGACGCGATCCACGCCGCGATGGGCTGTCCGGTCTATGTTATCAACCAGAACAATCCGTCCAGTCCTGACGCATCCTGGGCGGTAGATCCATGGTGACGCACAAGCCAGCGAGTGATGAGCCATTTCCATGAATAGGGAGGCATCTATGACCGAAACCAGCTCAACGGCTCCACGCTATCGACCGGCCTTCAACCCGCGGCGATGGCGCCACGTACGTGAAAGCCTCGCCGCCTACACTTTTATCCTGCCTGCTTTTCTCATCATTGGAACTTTCGGTCTCTTCCCCCTGCTTTTCTCCGTCTATGTCAGCCTGCATCGCTGGCGCATCATCCAGGGCCCCTTCATCGGGTTGGCCAACTACGTGAAGGCCCTCGATGGATTGGCCTATGGACTGGGCCTGTGGCTTGCGGTTCTCTTCGGATACCTGGCGATCAAAGTGCTCCGTGAGACGCTAGAGGAGGCTCGGGTCCATGAGGAGTCCCCCTGGCTGTGGGGGGTGCCCGCGCTGATCACGACAGTTGGAATCTACCAACTCCTGATCTTCGCCGTGCGTCTCCTCCCCGAGATCCTGGCGATTGGGGAGAAAGTCAAGGGGCAGCGACGCACCCAGGAGCTCTTCCTACAGCTCCTGAGGGAGGCCTGGCAGGTCCCGGAGGTGCGGATAGCACGCATCACTGGCTTGCTCATCCTGATCGCTGGTATCGCACTGGCCTATGGCATGATTCGCTGGCTCAACGGCAGCCGCCGCGCGAACACCTATTACACCCGCTTCATCATGACCCTCGTGCTGGCCGGCTGTGCCATTGCCACCGGTCTTTTCACCCTGAGTGAGATCCAAAGGGCCTATGCTGCCGCGGCGGAGGCTGGGGAGCCCGTGGTCATATGGCCTCAGGTGCTCACTCTCAGCGCTGGCATCGTGATTCTGATGGCCGTATGGCGGTTGGCCGCCAGGTTGGGGTTCTCAGGTCGGGTCACTGCGCTGTTGACGCTGGCGGGGTTGTGCCTGGCCGGGGGGCTGCGGGCATTGGTGAACAGCGGGCAGGCCACGCCCCTGGAGGTCGTGTTGATCCTGCTCGGCCTAGTAGCTCTGTTCCTCTCCTGGTATACCTGGCGCAAGGTGGGAGGGGCGCTATCTACCGGCGCGATGGTGGGGTGGGTACTGGCAACCATCGGACTGATCCTGGCCGCCTGGGCCCTGATCGCCGTGGTTCCCCCTGCCATCCAGGCAGGCAATGACGACTGGTGGGAGGGCCTGCTTCACACAGTCTACTACGCCATGTTCACCGTGCCTATCGAGCTGATCCTGGGGCTCTTCCTGGCGATCCTACTCTTCCAGGAGATCAAGGGCAAGGGGTTCTTCCGCCTTATCTATTTCCTGCCCTATATCACCAACCCGGTAGCCGCCGCAAGCGTCTTCCGGGTGATCTTCTCCAGTCGCGTCAACGCGCCGATGAATGCCTTGCTGGAGGTCTTCGGGATGAAGCCGCTGCTGTGGCTGGATGAGCCGAAGGGCATCCTTCAGTTACTGCTGCCCACTCTGGACATCCCGGCCTGGCTCGCTGGACCGAGCCTGGCGCTGGTAGTGGTATGCATCTATGGTATCTGGACCTTTGCAGGCTACAACACGGTGGTGTTCCTGGCCGGCCTGGGCAGCATCCCCCGAGAGCTCTACGAGGCCTCTGCCATCGATGGTGCCGGCCGCTGGCAGCAGTTTCGCCATATCACATTCCCCTTGCTCTCCCCCACCACCTATTTCCTCACGTTGGTGGCGACCATCGGCACGTTCAAAGCTTTCAACCACCTCTGGGTGCTGCGTAGCGGGGCGGCTCTGGGCACCACCGACACAGCCAGCATCGTGATCTTCACCGAGTTCAACCGCAACACCCGCTACGGCTACGCTTCGGCGCTGGCCTTGATTTTGATGGGATTCATTCTGGTCCTTACCATGATCAACAACCGCATCGCACAGGAGAAGGTGTTCTATGGCTGAGAAAACGATAACTGCAGCTATGGCACCCCGTCGGCGGCTTGGCCGGCGCCACCGCCGCATCGAGCTCTGGAAAGTCTTCACCTATGCTGTGCTCATCAGCGGCATGCTCATCGCGATCACGCCCTTCTTCTGGATGGTGAGCGCCTCTCTGATGACTCTGGGGGAGGCCACCGGACGCGCCATGCTGCCGGCGTCCCCCCAATGGCGCAACTACGCGGAGGCCTGGACGGACGGTAACTTCTCCGAGTATTTCTTCAACAGCGTCCAGATCACACTGATCACCATCGGTGGTCAGCTTGTCTTCTGCACGTTAGCGGCCTACGCATTTGCCAGTATGCGCTTTCCGGCGCGGGACTTCCTCTTCTCGTTGCTCCTCACCACCCTGATGCTCCCCGAGGCGGTCACCTGGGTGCCCAACTTCCTCACTGTAACCTGGCTGGGGCGCATCGGGCCCATCCCGTGGATCAACAACTGGCCCGCTCTCACTGTGCCCTTTATGGCCAGCGCCTTCAATATCTTCCTGCTGCGCCAGTTTTTCTCCCAGGTACCCAAAGACCTCTGGGACTCCGCTCAGATCGACGGGGCCGGCCACCTGCGCTATCTTGTGCAGATCGTATTGCCCATCGCACGCGCCGCGCTGACCACTGTGGTCATCTTCGGCTTCATCGGCTCCTGGAATGCTCTGGCCTGGCCCATGTTGGTCACCAACTCCGAGGAATGGAGGCCTATCTCGGCGGGGCTCCAGCACTTCCTGGACGAGGCCGGCGCGTACATCCACCTTCAGATGGCGGGGGCAGTGATCACGATCGTGCCAATCCTGATCCTGTACCTGGTTGCTCAGAGGCAGTTCACCGAGGGTATCGCAACCTCTGGACTGAAAGGCTAAGGGAGATTGAGGCTCCCGGAGGAGGAGAAAGGGGGTGATAAATATAGCCAGAGCGTCTCAAGACCTAGTTTGAATCTCGATATCCGTCGAGGCCCAATATCGCATGTTGGATAATCTGTGGTACACTTCTAAACGTCAGATTCTA
>CAZHBB010000067.1:0-16097 GCA_964530185.1 uncultured Anaerolineales bacterium | reverse complement strand
TTAGCGTTTGAGCATGGACCGGCGAGTGATTATTGGGCCGGATCGCTGTTCGGACGTTGGGGCTGGGTATCTCGCCGGTGATTGCTCCACTGCTCGCCTGGCGGAGCGGCGCGCATGCGGTGGACTCTGAGACAGGAGAGGTAGGAGCTTCGCGAGAAGATCCAAAGCGCGGCTATCCTGTAGTATGGCGAGATGACTTGATGGAGTATGTACGATCAGACATCGGTGGGCACTTTCTTCACTTTCCACCCATGACAGACGGCTGTTGAAGGTTGGTGTAAGTTGACTAAAGGACTGCTTACGGTATAATGCTCGGCGTTCCAGATAAGACGAGAGTTAGGATCCTCTGTGTCTTTGACGCGGGTGACCGCGCAATTTTCTTGTATGGGCTGCGCACACGGGGATCTGATCGAGAGAAGGAGTTACAACAATGCCGAAACGAACTTATCAACCGAAAAAGCGGAAGCGTATGCGCACACATGGCTTTCGTGCCAGGATGGCGACGCAGGATGGTCGCAACGTTCTGAAGCGGCGCCGTTCGAAGGGACGTTACAAGCTCATTCCGGTTAGTCTGGGGGGGAACAAACGCCTCAACTGGAAGGAGTCGGCGCGGCGACCGCGCCGTCGCGCGTAGTAGCGACAGGATTGAGTGAAACGTCAGGGCAGTATCGATGGACCAGGGAGATGCGCCTTCGCCGTCCAGGGGATTTTCGTCGGGTTTGGGCAGAGGGGCGAGCGTGGGCGCATTCGTTGTTTGTTGTGCGAGCTCGGCCCAACAGGCTAGGGCGCACACGTATCGGTATCACTGCAAGCCGCAAGATCGGCGGCAGCGTGCAACGTAATCGGGCGCGGCGACTGCTGCGCGAGGCAGCGAGGAAGCTGTATCGGGAGATCGCTCCAGGTTGGGACCTCGTCCTGATCGCACGGCGGGGATTGTTGGAAGTGCGAGGCACAGAGGTCATTGTCGCACTGCGTGATACGTTGCAGAGGGCCGGGTTGTGGGCTCCTGTTGACCCGGTAGTTGATTCAGAGAGGGTGACGTGAAGGGTTTGGCACTGGCTATCCTGCGGTTCTATCACCGTTTTATCTCTCCTGCGCTTCCCCCTTCCTGCCGTTTCACACCGACCTGTTCGCACTATACCTATGAGGCTATTGAGCGTTATGGGCTGGTGAAAGGTGGCTGGTTGGGTATCAAGCGCATTGTGCGTTGCAACCCTTTCAACCCCGGTGGATATGATCCGGTTCCATAAATGCGCTTGTGTAAGGACGACTCAGAATATGTGGGAGGTTCTATGAGAAAGTGGCGGGGTATCAGTGACCGCCTTGGGCAGTGGCGAAAGGGACATCGCCGGTTCCGGTGGTGGTCCCTGTTGATTTTGGCGCTGTTGGTGGCGCCCATGCTCTCGGCCTGTGCTGGTGGAGGTGCACGTCATGAGAGCTGGCCGGGACTCATGGTCTCGGACGGTACGCTCTACGTGGCCAACCTGGAGCATGTGCAGGCGTTGAACGCGGAGACCGGCAAGGTCTATTGGAGCTTCCCGGAAGGGGAGTCGAAGAAGGTCCAACCGTTTTACTCCACCCCTGTGTTGGCTGAGTCCTACGGCGAGCACGGGTTCCTGCTGGTCGCTGGCTTCTCGGATCACACAGTCTATGCGCTGGCGTTGGGCGCATCGCCTGCGGAGCGACCGGACGAGGTCTGGCGCTTTGAGGGAGCCGGAGGACAATACGTGGGGACGGGGACGTTGGCCGGCGGGTTGTTCATCATCGGTAATGGCGATGGATCGGTCTACGCCTTGAATGTCGAGGATGGGAGTGAGGCCTGGCGCTTCATAACCCGGGATCGAGTGTGGGCCACGCCCGTGGTGGTGGGCGATACGGTCTACGTGGCCTCTCTGGATCACCATCTCTATGCCCTAGATCTGGCCTCAGGTAATGAACTGTGGCAGACCGAGATGCGTGGAGCCATCGCTGGAACGCCCGTTGTGACGGCAGGCAGCCTCTGGGTAGGGGATTTCGCCTCGACACTGTACCAGGTGGATCTGGAAAGTGGCTCGATCCTCTGGACGTGGGAGGCGACGGATTGGCTCTGGGCTACCCCAGCAGTAGCGGACGACGTGCTCTATCTGGCTGACGTGAGCGGTCATGTCTACGCCTTCGACGCTGCCAGTCATGCGTTCATCTGGGATGCGCCGAGCATTGTCGATGACGTGATCCGAGGGCGACCGATCCTTAACCAGGAGGCTCATCTGTTAATCGTCCCGGGATACGAGAAGGGGAAGCTATACGCGATCGATACTCAGACTGGCAAGATTCGTCAGGACTGGGGGGTGACGTTGGAGAACCCTGGTCGGCTGCCGGGAGACCTGGTCACTGACGGCACACGGCTTTACACTCTGCCGATCCTTGTCCAGGAGCGCGTGCAGGCTTTTGATCTTGACAGCGGTGAGCTACTTTGGTCGTCACCGCAGCCTACTGAATGACGTACGATGCATGACAGAGGTGGTGGGCTCTTATCTGTGTTGACGGCGATCGTGATAGCAGGCTATCCAGTCAGGAGAGTGTTGCGTGTTTGATGCGATTTTAGTTCGACCGATTCTCAATTTGATGCTCGTGCTCTACAAGTTCTTGGGGCATGAGACCATCGTGGCCGTTGCGGTGGTCACGTTGCTGATCCGGATGGCGTTGACGCCCATGCAACTCAAGCAGCAGAAGAGTATGAGACGCCAACAGGAGCTTCGGCCTAAGTTGGACGAGCTGCAAAAGAAGTACAAGGACGATCGGGAGCGGTTGGCCCAGGAGCAGATGAAGATGTATCGCGAGGCTGGGGTCAATCCCACGAGTGGTTGCCTTTCGTTATTCATCCAGCTCCCACTGATGATCGGACTCTACCAGGCGATTATCAGGGTGTTGGCGGCAACCCCCTTGCAGTTGCTGGCGCTACCCGACGATATCTATCGGTGGATTCCCAGTCTGAGCACCCTGATTCCCTTGAAGAGTCAGTTCTTGTGGCTCGATCTGGGGCTTCCCGATCCGTTCTATGTTCTGCCAGTACTGGTAGTTGTGACATCCTGGTACTATCAGAAGCTGCTGACCCCGCCAGCGATGGATCCCCAGGCAGAGGCCATGAACAAGCAGATGATGCTCATGATGCCCCTTATGACAGGGTTCTTCTCGGCGACCTATGCCTCGGGCCTGGCGATCTATTTCCTTATCTCCAACCTGGTGGGCATTCTACAGTATTTCCTCTTCCGCAAGCACTATGTTGCGGCTCGCTCGGCGGCACCGGCGCCTGCCAAACGGGGCTCGGCGAGTCCCTCTGGGGCCCGGAAGAAGACATAGGTATCATCAGTAAACGTGGCCTTTCGCTGTGAGGTTCACTCGACAACGTCACTCACCATCGTAAGGTCAGGAGGTCGATAGATGGCACATGAGGACTCAGTTGTCGCATCAGCCCCATCGGTCGATGAGGCTATCATCATGGGGCTCACCCGCCTGATGGCGACGCGGGATGAAGTGGAGATCGAAGTCCTCGACGAAGGCAGTCGAGGTTTCCTGGGCGTAGGTGCCCGCGAGGCTCGGGTGCGGATCACCCGTCGTCCTCTCGAACCACCCGCAAGCGAAGAGGCGGGTCCTGCCGAGGAATCTCTAGCTGAGAAAGGGTCCCGATCTCGGGGGGGCGAGGCAACCCCAGCCAAAGAGACAGGTATGCCCGAACCGGGAGAGTCCCTTCCCATGCCCGTCACCGAGACTGTGGCCGAGTCTCAGCCGGTAGAGGCTCGACCGGCGGGAGCTCAGCCAGCGGAGGAGCCAACGGCGGGGGAGTCGGCGACCTCAGAGCGGTTGGCCTCGGAGGCCGAAGTCCTTCGTGGGAAGGTGGCGAGTGCTGCTGAGGAGATCGCGCATCATATCCTGCCCGGGCTTGACGTGAAAGTGTCGCTGACGTGGTTGGAGGGCCGTGAGGACAAGGAGCCAACGATTTGGGTCTCTATCAACGGTCGGGATGCGGATTCCCTGGTGGGCCCGCAGGGCCGAAATTTGCGTGCTCTCCAGTATCTGTTCCGTACGCTTCTCTATCGTCAGGTCGATGGGGACTACAATGTGGTGGTGGATGCCGACGGCTTCTACAAGCGTCGTCGGCAGAGCCTGGAGGCCCTGGCGCGCAAGAAGGCTGAGCAGGCGGTGGCTTCGGGGCGTCGGGTGCGCCTCCGCGCTATGCCTGCCAACGAACGGCGGATCATCCACATCGCACTGCGCGATGACCCCCGTGTCGAGACAGAGAGCGTGGGACACGGTCGCGACCGTGCTGTGACGATCATCCCCAAAGATGACATCTCGGCGTGATCGGGGTAGGGCGGCCTGACGTGCTGAAACCCGTCGACTATCTCGCCATCGGGCATGTCACCCACGACCTGTTGCCAGACCGCACTGTCGCCGTCGGCGGGACTGCAGCCTACGCTGCATTGACGGCGGCTGCGCTGGGTCGTGCAGCGGGTGTGCTCACCAGCGTCGGAAGGGATTTCCTGCTCCGGGCCCTTGGAGATGGGATCGTGATGGTGAGTCAGGTTTCGGATGTGACCACGACGTTCGAAAACATCTACATCGATGGTCACCGTCGACAGGTGGTCTACCGGATCGCCTCCCCTTTGCACGTGGGCCTGCTGCCAGAAGTGTGGCGGGCGTCTCCCATTGTGCACATTGGGCCGGTGATGGAGGAGTGTGCCCCGGAGTTGGTGGCGGCTTTTGACCCGACCACATTCATAGGGATCACCCCTCAAGGCTGGATGCGGACGCGGAATGGTGAAGGTCATGTTCACCCGCGGCGATGGCAACCACCTCAAGAGCTCCTGGAACGCGCCTCTGCTGTAGTCTTTAGCGAGGACGATGTGGGAGGCGATTGGGACGTAGTCCGTACGTATGCGGAGGCCCTTCGGCTCCTGGTGGTGACGGCAGGACCGCGGGGGGGCGTGCTCTATTGGGAGGGCACGCCCTACCCATTCCCGGCGCTCGAGGTACCCGAGGTCGATCCCACCGGAGCTGGAGATATTTTTGCGGCTGTCTTCTTCTCGACCCTGGCGTCCGGGCAGACGCCGTTGCGGGCTGCCCGATTTGCGGCCTGTGTGGCCTCCCGTTCGGTCACGCGGCGTGGGCTGGATGGTGTGCCGAGGCCTGCCGATCTATCATTTTGTGAGACGATGGTGCAGGCGATGAGCTGAGGGCGTCATGCCGGTATGCTATGCCTTTGCCAATCAGAAGGGCGGAGTGGGCAAGACCACGACCGTCGTGAACGTGGCCTGCGTGATGGCGCTGTGGGGACAGAAGGTCCTGGTGGTGGACGTTGATCCTCAGTGTAACGCTACCACCAGCCTGGGGCTCAACGCCCGAACACTGGCCCAGTCAAGCTATGAATTGCTGCTGGGCGGTGTGGATGTGGAGGGCACCAGGGTGGCGACCCGCTGGAACGGCCTGGATCTGGTACCCAGCTCGCCCGACCTGGCTGGAATCCCTCTGGAGTTAGGATCTGAGTCCCCACGTGAGAGAGCCTCTCATCTGGCGAAAGCCCTTGAGTCAGTGGCGGAGTATGATTATATTCTGATCGACTCTCCACCTAGCCTGGGCCTATTGACGGTCAATGCGTTGGTAGCGGCCCATGGTGTGATCATCCCGGTGCAATGCGAGTATCTGGCTCTGGAAGGGCTGACTCAGTTGATGCGAACGATCTCGTTGGTACGCCGGGGGCTGAACCCGCGATTGGTCCTCCGCGGCGTGCTGATGACTATGTATGACCGTCGGACGACGCTCTCCCATCAGGTCGTTGAGGAGGTGCGCCGTCACTTCCCCGGTCGTGTCTTTGCCACCGTCATCCCCCGAAGCGTGCGTTTGAGTGAGGCGCCAAGCTATGGAGAACCCGGTGTGGTTTACGCCCCGCGTGCCCATGGGGCGGTGGCGTACATGACGTTTACACGCGAGTTGCTGGAGGGGGATGGCTGGACGGCAGGTCCAGAGCTGGTGTCTGTGTAAGGGATGCGTACAGCATCCCCAAATGCATCATAGCAATTCGATGGAGTTGACTCAAGGAGAGATATCCGAGCCATGTGCGCTATTTCCCCCTGTCTACACTCCTGTGGTGGGGAACTGATACCTTCGGCGGATCTGTTGCACAGCAGTAGTGGCTGCTTCCTGAACCAGAGGATCCGCGGTCTGCATCAAGGATTCCAGCGCGCTCAAGTGTGATTCGCGGCCAATCTGGGCCAGCGTCAGGGCAGCCATCACCTTAGCATCGGGATTTCCCTCACTCAGGGCTTGAAGCAACGTCTTGAGCGCAGCCTCGCCCACGCCCACTCCTTGGCCTTGCCGTGCTGCCCATGCGATCAGCCAATCCATCTTGTCTACCTCGGGAGGAGGAGAGACGATTGGGGGAGTGCCAACACGCTCCTCCTGGGCCTGCAGCCCGGCATCGGCGGCCGATCGGACCAGCCATTCGGGATCCTCACGTGCCATCTCGATGAGCTGCTCGCGTGCCCACTCCTCATCGAGCTGTCCCAGCCCGTAGGCTGCGGCTCGCCGCACCAACAGATCGGGATGGTCACATGCTTCCCGAAGGGCCTCCCATCCACTGGGTCCCACAGAGGCCAAGGCCTCGGCGATGATAGGCATCAGGCGCTCATCCACACGGGGCATCGCTTCCACCAGGGTGCTGATGGCGGCGGGGGTACCCAGATCACGCAGGGCGGCAACGGCGCTGTGATTGATCCGTTGATCTGGCTCCAGAAGAGCGGCGGTCAGGACGCCTATGACCTTCTCGGGATCTCCGCACCATGCGATACCTCGGAGGGCGACATGTCGCACCGCTGGTGACGGATGTTTCAGGAGCCTGAGGAAGAACGCGCTACTCTGGGGGCCGGCGATGCGACTTAGCGCCGCAGCCAGAGAGAGGCGCACGTCCTGGCTGAGGGAGTTCTCCAGCAGGGTCTTGGCCAGGGCCTTGATCACAGTTTTGTGCCACGGTTGGGGTGAACCAGATACCGTCACCCACCGTGTCGCCCGCAACAGGGCTTGAAGGTTGCCATAGAACTGGGCTTCGCGGACCAGGTTATCCGCGAGCTCGCTGACATCGCAGAGGCCGGCATAGAACTCACTGAGCAGGGTCCAGGTAGGGTCATTGAGATGGGCCCGCACCTCGTCCATGCCATTCTCGAGCGTCGCCAGATGGCGGGCAGCGAGAAAGTCGCCCCATACCTCATGCACTATGTGCCAGCGCTTTGCGTGCTGTCGCAACAGCCCTGCACCACTTACCAACCGCTGAACCGCCGCCTCCAATCTGCGTGATCGTCCTTCGACGGGTAAAAGCTGAGCTTCTATCAGCTCTTTGAGGTCCGCCAAGCTCAGCGGTTGGCAATCCCGCTTCATCTGGGCTGCCGCCGCGGCCAGGACACGCCCGGCGATCTCACGCGCTTGGACCACCACGGCATCATATCCGCGCCCCAGATCTACAGTGCTTAGGTGCACCTTCAGCAGACGGTCCATGACATCGATCGGGCGGTCGGGCAGATCCCCCGTCTCGAAGTACAGGATAGTTCGGAGATGAAGTTCCCATAATGGGGCACCGGCGTGGAGAGCCTCCTCCAGCTTCGCGCGACAGATATCATCGGTGGCACTGGGCTCTTTTTCAAATAGTGTCTGCCACCCAAGGTGGACCCGTTCCAAAACTGCGTTATTGGTGGGGGACAAGATTTCGACGGGCACAAAGCCCGCCTCGACCAGCGGACCAGTTCCCTCCGCGCTGGCTGCTACCGTCCAGAAGACGTCGGGACCGATCTGGTCCACCTCGGCTATCCACTGGGCGATCTCGATGCGCTCATCGGCGGTGAGGCGATCCCAGTTGTCGAGAAGGAAGATGACGTGGTCACGGCGTATGTGCTGCTGAAGCCACTTGGGCAGCACCTCTGGCATGAAGAGTCCTGCCAGAGCCGTAAGGCCCTCAATGCCGCTGGTCTTCTCTTCTCTTTTGAGTTGTGGGAGCAGGGCAAGGTCAATCCAGATCGGGAGACGGGGAAACGGCTGGCCCCTTTGTTCCCCATCCCCATCCGCAAAGCCATACATCACCTGACTCATCGTGCGCCCACTTCCCTGCTGGCCGATAAGGATGAGCTTGCTGTGACCGTTGAACAGGTGATGGTAGGCGATGGTGATGGTACGTATCCACTCCGCGGCTGAGGCCGCGGAGGTTGGCAATGGGGCCGGGGCCTGGAACGTGGGGGGACAGAAGACTAGGTCGGGATCGGCGGGATGATACAGCAGGAGCTGGCGCAGGCGCTGCCGCAGAACGTGCAGATACTTCTCTTCCTGGGTTGCCTTGACTCGCTCCCGCCAGGCCTTGATCGGAGCCCACAGGCGAAGTAAGGCCCGTTTGACTCGGTCGCGTTGGTGGTAGAGGAGGACCGCAATGATCCAGGCCAGCAGCGCACCGATGATGGCGGATCGGAGGTCAAAACGCCAACCCTCATTGCGTTGCACGACCTGGAGCCAGGTCATGGAGGACTTCTCCTTCTGCCTTTCAGGATTCTACAGCAAGGCGATAACCCTGTCCCCGCTCACTTACAATCCGTTTTGGATTCCTGGGGTCCTCTTCGATCTTCTGTCGCAGATACCAGATATACAGTTTGAGGTAGTCTCGGCGATTGGCAAACTCCGGTCCCCAGACTCGACGCAGCAAGGTGTCGTGGCTCACGGTCCGCCCAGCATCTTGGATGAGTGCAGAGAGAAGCTGGAATTCGGTGGGGGTCAGACTTACCTGGCGGTCCCCAATCTGGACTTCCCGGGTGTCGAGGTTGACTTTGAGATCGCCAGTCTCGAAGGTGCTTTGCTCGCCACGAGCACGCCGTGCCCGTGAGAGTGCAGCTTTGACGCGTGTGACCAACTCCTTGTAGCCAAAGGGTTTGACAATGTAGTCATCCGCTCCCAAGCCCAGGCCATAGGTGATGTTGTGCTCATCTCCCAGGGCGGTCAGGAAGAGCACCGGAGCATCGGTGACGTGTCGCAGTGACTCATAGACATGCCACCCATCCATGTCCGGCATCAAGATATCGAGCAAGACCAGATCGGGAGGGTTCTGCCGGGCCAGGCGCAATCCTGACTCTCCATTGTATGCCACATGCACTTTGTATCCGGCTCGTTCCAACAGAAGTTGAACCAACTGAGCCAGCGCTTCATCATCCTCGATCAGTAAGATAAGTGCTTCCATCGGCTGAGCTCCTTTTTATCTGCGAACTGGCCTGTCCTTGCGGAGTGTAGATGGGTCTACCTCTGTTTGGACCCTCTGTCCGGGCCTGAGAACAATGAACGCTGCTACACTCTCATAACTATAATAAGAAAGAATTGGAGTTTGTCAAACCAAAAAGCGTATGGGAGTTAGAAACAGACCAGGATGGTGGCTATTTCTTACTCGGAGGCAGTTCTAAGGAGGAAAAGCCCGATATCTTCCGCGGCCCTGGGTTTGGCCGGTCTGACCTGATCCAGCAGGACGACTACAGCGTAGCGCCACGTCTCAGCGGGCCCCAATCCCAGGAACCAGGCCAACTCGCGCTCTGGACCAGCCAGGGCTGTTGTGGTGTACCCGCGCATCCCGTCGTGGTCCTGAAATGTCTCCTGGAGGCGCTGCGCCAGCTCAGGGGACAGGACGGGTCGCGCGGCCTCGGGTAGGGGGAGAGGGGGACATCCCTCTACTGCCTGGGTGAGCAGATGGGGGGCAGGACGACGTCCCCGATTGCTCAGGGCAGCGGTTGCCTGGGCCAGTTGTAGGGGGGTGACCAGCAGGTCCCCCTGGCCTATGGCCTCCAGCTCGGGGTCCAGGGAGGTGATCTCAAGTTCGACATTGACCGTGGGCAGGGCAAGAGCCGGAGCGGATGTGAATCCCCACTGGTCCAACACCTCAGTGAGGGATAGACGTCCTAGCCGCCGCCCAATCTCCAGGAAGGGATAGGGACAGCCAGCGGTCATAATTGCCTGCCAATCGCTCCCAAGGGGCTGAGCCTGGCACTGGAGTCGGTAGTCGTTGATTGGCACAGGCTTCGTGATTGGGGAGGCAGGTTCGATCTCGGGGTCCAGGCGCTCCCAGGCGGAACCCAAGACGAAGGGCGCGAGGACACCACCGGGCTGGAAGAGACCCTGAGTGGCTCGGTTGAGCAGGGGGGCGTCGGGCGCATTTCTCAGGTCGTCCCACTGAGGGGCCACTGCCGAAGGATCATACGTCGGCGACGAGGCTAATGCCAGTACATCTCCGGTATAAGCGTCGATGAGGACTGCCGCTCCCACGTGACCATCCAGTCGCTCTTGAGCGAGACGCTGAAGTGTGGCATCCAAGGTGAGTTTGACGTCCTCGCCGCTCGGGGTTTCATGCAGGAGTTGCTGCCATATGTGTTCCCACTCTGTGAGGCCTGCTGTCCCGCGCAGCCGTGCATCGCAGGCCTCCTCGATCCCGGCGTTACCGTAGGCGAACGTAGCGTAGCCGACCACGGGCGCAGCTTCCGGCACGGGGTACGTCCGTGTGACCAGCCCTTCTTCGTCGACAGAGATGCCTGCCAGTTCCTCTCCTCTCCGATCAAGGATGCGGCCACGTCGGATGCGGCTTTCTGCTATTACCAACCTTGGATTCGTCACTGTGGCCCGCAGTTTGTCCGCTTCGAGCACGGTCCATCGCCCTGTGACAAGGGCGATGGAGCTCAGCAAGGCGATCATCAAGACACCCAGGGCAGCGATGGCTCTTTCCGGTCCGGGTTTCTGTTCGGAGATCGTCAACTCCAGGGGTTTGGCGTGGGGGGATGAGATGTTCAGCAGGATACCAGTCGCCATCATCAAGACGACGAGCGAGGAGCCCCCATAGCTCAAGAAGGGGAAGGTAACGCCAGTAATGGGAATCAGGCAGGCGTTGCCACCGGCGATCACCCACGCCTGGATGCCCACCAGTGCGCCGATGCCACCCGCCAGCAAAGTCTCAAAGACGGAGTCGGCCCCTTGGGCGATACTGAAGCCGCGGAAGATGAATGCGGCAATCAGCCCTAAAGCTGCTATGGCCCCCAGCAGGCCGAACTCCTCTACCAGGGCTGCATAGACGAAGTCTGTGTGTACGGCGGGGATAACAGAGGGGAGCCCCAAGCCCAATCCCTGGCCTACCAGACCGCCGGCACTCAAGGCGAATAACGATTGACGGAGTTGGAAGGTCTGGTCCGCTCGCTCGGGCGTCCAGGGGGCCAGCCAGATATCCACCCGGAGCGCCACCCGATCGGAGAAATGATAGCCAAGCACAGCGACCGGGATGAAGAGCATCAGGCTGATAAAGGCGTACCAGCCATTTCCCCAGGCCAAGAAGATCATGGCAACAAACGTGAGGTAGAAGAGAAGTGCTGCGCCCAGGTCCTGTTGCCAGCCCACCAACAGGAGAGCCAGCCCGACCATGACGGCCATGGGCCCGAGAACGGCGAGCCAGGTGCGGTATATTCTCTTATCCGCTTTCGGCAGGAGTCGGTGTTCGGAGAGATAGGCTGCCAGATAGATCACCAGCAGGAGCTTGAGCAACTCTGAGGGCTGGACGTAGATGGGCCCGAAGCCCAGCCAGAGGCGTTGACCGTATCCGGACGGATTCACCCCGAAGACGAGCGTCGCTCCAAGAAAGATGAGGCCAAAGGTCAGCGCGGTGTATCGATAGCGTCGCAGCCAGCGCAACAATCTGGACTCAGTGGCCACAACATACAACATGAGGCAACCAATGATGATCCAGGCCACCTGGCGCGGCAACATCGTTGGCGCCAGCCGGGCCTGCAGGAGGAGCCCCCAGCCCGTGAGGAGTGCCGTGATGGGTATGAGGAACATATCGTAGTCGTTGAGTTTGCGCCTTAGCGCCCAGGTCGTGGTGCCCCAGGCTAGAGTCCATCCCCCGAGCATCCACGCTAGGTTGGCCAACCCAAGGGTAGGCCTGGTCAGGTGCAGAATGACAGCACCGCACACCATGAAGATAGCGGCTAATGCCATCATAGTCGTACTGAGCGACCTGTCGTTCAGCCTGAGCCTGATGCCCAAGGGTAGGATGGGTTGGGTGGCCATGCAGTACCTGACGCTCAGGTCTTAGGCAGGTATGGATCGACCAGGAGGGCAAGCCTCTCGCGTGTCGTTGGAGGGATCCGTCTGGGATCGGTGATCAGTGCGGTCCTCAAAGCGTCTCGACATGAACAGGTGTAGTTTGCGTCTACCAGTGCGGCTACTAGGCGACGGATGGCTTCCTGGGCCAGGCTGATGTTGGCGTTGAGCTGTTCGATCACCATTTCGACAGTCACAGGTTCCTCTGTCTCGTGCCACACATCATAGTCGGTGATGTGCGCCATGGTCGCATAGCAGAGCCCGGCCTCGCGTGCCAGAAAGACCTCAGGACAGGCCGTCATCCCGATGATGTCCATCCCCCAGGCCTGGAAGGCGCGGCTCTCGGCTTTGGTGCTGAAGCGGGGGCCTTCGATGGTGATGAAATTGCCGCCACGATGTACGTTTCCCCCAGCAGCCGCTACAGCATCGGCAAGTAGGGCGGATAGGTGGGGACAGAACGGGTCGGCCACTGAGATGTGGGAGACAAGCCCTTCCCCGAAAAAAGAGCTGTGCCGATGCCTTGTGAAGTCGAAGACCTGGTCAGGGACCACCACGTCCCCTGGGCGGAGGTCCTCGCGCAGGGAGCCACACGCGGACACACTGATGACCTTTTCGACGCCCAGCGCCTTCAGTGCGTAAATGTTGGCGCGGTAAGGAACCTCGCTGGGGGTATGGATGTGGCCCCGCCCATGGCGGGGCAGGAACGCCACTACGACGCCTGCCAGCTCACCGATGATGAAAGCGTCGCTAGGTTGGCCAAACGGAGTGTCGACCTCAACCGTGCGTATGACATGCAGGTCTGGCATGTTGTAGAGGCCAGATCCTCCAATGATGCCTATTGTCACCTCATCCTGTTCTTCCATGGTTCGGCATCTCCTGTACAATGGTGTAAGATCTTCAGTGGGTTTGGGCGGGGCGTCTGGTTAGCTATAGAGCCACGTAGCTCTGCAAGGCCTCGCGATTTACGTAGATCAGTTGTCCTTCCCTCGCCAGCTTGTGGGAGTTCGGGGCCAGAGAGTGGATCTGGGCCTGGAGGAGGGGCACAAAGCGTCCTTTCCAGAAGTCGAGGAAATTCTGCGGCCGTGCCTCGCCCAGGAAAGGCGTATCGCCACGCAGGACTGCCAGGGAAGTCTGAAACATCACGGGTCTCAAGTTGGGCGGCGCTTGAAACATCTGCCGTGAAGTTTCCTCAGTGAAGACCATATACTGAATCTTGCCGCTGGGAAGAAACAGGTCCTTGACTTGGCTAGCAGGGAGTCGGGTGAAGCTCCACGGAAAGATCTGCGCCTCGGCGATATGGAGAAGTTCGCTGTCCGCTCGGTTGATGTAGAGGTGAGGATTCCCCAGTGTCTGCAGCAGGCCTTCGATCCAGGCAATGTCGTTGGCCAACGAGACGCGATGCGACTGAACGTTGACGATAGTCGGATTGCCAGCATACGAGTTCACTTTATGCTCCTCCTTCCACCTTCGCCGGCGGGGTCTGGCATCGCCATGATTCAGGGATGCGCAGGGCAGTTACCTTGTGAATGGTCGAACCTAGATCTGACTTCGCTCAGCGATCAGGGCCTCAAGCTCCCCCTCGGTGAGCATGGGGGTCCCCAACGCCTGAGCCCGCCTGTATTTGGTGCCTCCTGGATTCTCGCCCACAATCAGATAATCGGTCTTCCGTGTGACGGTGTTGGTCACTCTCCCTCCCAAGGACTCAATCCACTCAGCTATCTCTGCGCGTGGTCGGGAGAGCGTACCGGTGATCACGAAGGTCAGGCCACGCAGCGGCTTAGGCTGGACGGTGACACGGGGTGGTTCCGCGGCCAGGCGTACTCCGGCGGCTGCTAGCTTTTCCACCATCTCGATGTTGTGAGGCTCCGAGAACCAGGCGATGATCGCCTGTGCGGTAATGGGCCCTACGCCCTCCACACCTGCAATCTCTTCGGCTGACGCCGCCCGCAGGGCCTCCAGGGATGGGAAGTGCTGGACCAAAAGGCGTGCCACCGTCTCCCCAACTCCTCGAATGCCCAATGCAGCCAGCACCCGACTGAACGGCTGGGCCTTCGAACGCTCGATAGCTGCCAGGAGGTTCTCCGCTTTCTTGTCTGCGAACCCCTCCAGTCGAAGCAGATCCTCCTTTGTCAGGCTGTAGAGATCGGCGGGCATGCGAACCAACCCGGCCGCCACCAACTGCTGGGCGGTGCGTTCACCAAGCCCCTCGATGTCCAACAGGGCTGCGAAATAGGTCAGGCGCTGGACAAGCTGTGCCGGGCATGCCACGTTGATGCAGAAATAGGCGACCTCACCCTCACGGTGAACGATAGGCGCCCCGCAGGCCGGGCATGTAGCAGGAGGTTCAATGGGGCGTTCATCCCCGTCGCGGGCGTCGACGAGGGGGCCTACCACGTAAGGGATCACATCGCCAGCGCGCCGCACAACTACCCGATCGCCAATACGGATGTCGCGCTCCGCGATCGTATCGAAGTTATGAAGAGAGGCGCGTCTCACGGTGACGCCGGCGATCCGTACGGGGTCCAGGATTGCGGTGGGTGTGATGACGCCTGTGCGCCCCACTGAGAACTCCACGTCGCGCAGGAGCGTGACAGCCTCCTGAGGGGGGAACTTGTAGGCTATCATGCCGCGTGGGCGACCGCCCACGACCCCCAGGGCCTTTTGCGTCGGGAGGTCGTTGATTTTGATCACCAGGCCATCAGCCTCGTACGGCAATGTATGCCGACGCTCCGTCATGGTCTCGCAATAGTCAGCGACGGCATCAAGGTTCTCTAGATGGACGATCTCTCGGGTCACGGGAAAGCCGAGTCGTCTCAGAAAGGCCAGCGTCTCCCATTGAGTCGAAGGCGCCTCCCCCTCGGCCACTACGATCTGGTAAGCATAGAGATGCAGGGGACGCTGGGCGGTGATCTGCGGATCCAATTGGCGGAGCGAGCCCGCAGCCGCATTGCGAGGATTGGCAAACGGGGTGCCCCCCTCCGCGATTAGTTGCTCATTCAACGTCTCGAAGTCATCCAGCAGGATCAGTACCTCACCGCGCACTACCAGGTAGGGCGGGGGAGAAGGAGCCGCGGGATCGAGCGGAATGTGGAGCGGCAGGCTGGACACCGTGCGCAGATTCGCCGTGATGTCCTCTCCAACCTGGCCATCTCCCCGTGTGGCGCCCAGCACAAACTCCCCATTTCGATAGTGAAGCACGACAGTCAACCCGTCGAGTTTAGGCTCAACGACATATGTGAGGGGAGGGACGTCTTGAGGGAGAAGTTTGGCGATGCGGTCATGCCAAGCCATAAGCTCCTGTCGATTGGTCACTTTGTCGAGGCTGAGGATAGGTGCTGGATGTTCCACCTTGTGGAAACCCTCGGCTGGTTGCCCTGCGACGCGCTGCGTGGGGGAATCCGGAGTAATTAATTCAGGGAAGCGGCGTTCGATCTCGCGCAGCTCGTCCATCAGGGCGTCATATTGCGCGTCGCTGATCAGAGGGCTGTCCAGAACGTAGTAGCGGTAGTCGTGGAAGGCGATCTCTTTGCGCAACGCCTCGGCGCGGCGACGAGCCGTTTCGATATCCATAACTGTCTCCTGAGGTTACTGAGCAGGGACCAGATAGTCGGCGGCGACCCAGCCCTCTCGCTGGGTGTTGAGCTCATCGCGCACGAACCACCAGCGGTAGCCGTCAGCCTCTTTCGGGCCTCCCACGACAAGCAGCACTTCACCCTCCTGGGCGATATCGATCCGCTCGGCGGTGGTGCTGGGCGCCGCGCGCATGCTGAGACCAGCATTGCCGGTACCCGACACTTTGACCCTTGCTCCAATCCCAATGGAGTTTGGCGAGGACGGCGTAGGTGTCAACGCTGGCGGAGCCGCGGACGGAGGTGAAGGGGGGTGGGTGTATACTGTGGCTGTGGGGCGTGCGTCTGTGGGGACGCCAGGGGCCCTGGGGAAGAGCCAGATGCCACCAGCCACGGTCA